>CAYWWT010000209.1:0-4740 GCA_964461855.1 uncultured Rhizobium sp.
CTTGCACCAGCCGCAGGCGCTTTCCTGGCCGCCATTGCCGACAATGGCGTTCCAGTAGCGGTCGGTCTCGGCCTGATCGTCGGTGGCGATCTGGAACGAAAAGGCTTCGCTCTGCTTGAATTCGGGCCCGCCATTGAGGCCCAGGCAGGGCACGCCGCAGACCGTGAAATCGACCGTCAAGACATCGCCTTTCTTGCCCGACGGAAAGTCGGAGGGCGCGCGGTGCACCGCCGTCACCTTGCTGCCGGGGAAAGTCTGGGCATAGAAATTCGCGGCCGCTTCGGCGTCCTTTTCATACCAGAGGCAGATCGTGTTCTTGGCGATGGCCATGCGCGTGTCCTTTTCGTGCGGTGCCCCGAAGACGCCGGCATGCTGTCACGGCTTTCCGGTTCCGCCAACCCGTGCCTGTCATTCCCGGCCGGGCGGCGCGTCAAACACACCCTTGTCATTCCCGGCGAGCGCATCAGCGCGAGGGAAGGGAATCCAGGTCGTGAGAGCGTGACGGTTGGTAGGCCTGGATCCCCTTCCCTCCCGCGGCATCTGCGATGCCACGCTCGCCGGGGATGACAAGTGCCGCGGCAAAGAAAAAGCGCCCCTGCGGTAACAGGGGCGCTCCATCCAATTCCTCATGCTGAGCCCGTCGAAGCATGAGGATCGCTCCGGCGGCTGTGCGGACTGCTGGACCAGTTAGGTCAAGATCTTACTCGACGCATTGATGAACGCTTCCATCTCCTGCTTGCTGCCGATGGAGATGCGGCCCACCGTGGGCCAGACCGGCCAGCGGTCGGCGGCGATCTGCACGTTTCGCGCCTTGTAGGTCGCGATCATCTCCTTGGCGGTCTTGGTCTTCCAATCCACCATCACCATGTTGCCATGGCTGGGGCCGATCACGCGCAGCCCGCGCTTGGTGAGATAATCCACCGTCATGGCGCGGTTGGCGATCAGTTCCTGGCGGCGCGAATCCATCAGCGATTTCGCCGTCAGGCTGGCATTGGCGCAGGCCGCCGTCGCCATCGAGGGCCGGTCGCTTTCGAACAGCGCCACCCTCTTGAGCACATCGGGCTGGGCGACGAGATAACCGCAGCGCGCGCCCGCCATGCCGAAGATCTTGGAGAAGGTGCGCGCGATGATCACTTCCTTGCCCGCCCGCACCAGATGCAGCGCGGTGTTGTTCGGGTATTCGGTGGTCCAGTGGATATAGGCTTCGTCGATCAGCACGATCGAGCCGGCGGGCTTGTTGTCGACCAGCCATTCGATCTCGGCCATCGGCGTCATGGTGCCGGTGGGGTTGTTGGGGTTCACGACATAATAAAGGCCCGCATTCGGATTGGCCGCCAGCATCGCCTTGACGTCATGGCGATAGTCGGAGGTCAGCGCCACCAGGCTGATCGGCGCCTTGATGAACTGCGCCGTGCGCAGGACATTGTTGTAGGACGGGTCGGCCATCACCAGGCCCTTGGCCGGCGAGCAATAGGCGACGATGGCGCGCGACAGAATCCCGCCCGAACCCGGATAGACCGAGATCAGGTTCGCCGGCACATTGTCGATGGTCGAGATCGTCTTGGTCAGGGTCGGGATTTCGTTGTTGGGCGAATAGCGGTTGGAGTTGGCCAGCGCCCAGTTGCCCGCCTTCAGGCCCGGCTCCATCGGACCGGCCCAGCATTCGTTGAGGCCGATGCGCACCACGCCCTTGGCCGCGTCGTCATCGTCGGCGGCCAGCGCCGCTTCGCCGCTCATGCTGAGGGCCGCCGCGCCGCCCGCGAACATCATCGCGGTGCGCATCATCGCGCGCCGCGAATAACCGCGCGACAGCAGATCGTCTTTCACTTCTTCTTTGACCAGAAAACTCATTCGGCGTCCTCCCCAGGAAGCGTTGGCGTTTTCGCAAACAGGACCGACGGATGGCCGAACACAAAGCGCGCATCGCGGCAGGCCTTTACCGGGAGGAAGGCTATGCCTGCGATGGGAGGGTGGCAACCATGCGAAAGACCTAAAACCGGCCCGCGCAGCCGCAAAAAATGGACAATTTAAGACATTTTAGGCCCAAAGCTTCGCCCCGCAGGCGCAAGCCGAGTCGCCCGCGCAGCAGGATTTGTCCGCCGATGCGAACCTAGCGGCCCTTCAGTCGAATCGACGGATTGACCGTGTTGCGGCTGGCCCAGATACGGGCGAGATAATTGTATTTGCTGTCCGGCACAGCGCGCAGATCGATCGGCGCGTCCAAGGTGACACCCGCCTCGCCGCCCCGGCGCCAGGCCAGATGCGCGCGATAGGCGGTCCGGGCTTTGAGGTTGATCAGGTAAAAATTGGGCGGAAGCGTCTCGCCCTCCGCGATCACCAGCTTTGCCCCCGTCGCGGTCAGATCGCCGATGCGGCAATTGAAAACGAACGCGCCTTCCTTGTAGGCGACCACGCCGGACAGCAGCACGCGCTTGCGTCCGCCCGTGCGGCGTTCCGATGGCGGCGACTTGTCGTCTCGAGACGTCATTGGGATGATCCGTTCACGCAACACCAACGCGAAAACCTATCATCGCAAATGGAAATTTTTCCCTATAGCGGTCTGGCCCTTTACGCCGTCACGCGGCGCGCGAGGCGCGAATTTTGGTCCGTTTCCGCACAGTTCCACCGGAACAGGCGGAGCGCCATCCCTCGCCCCGAGCCCGTCGAAGGGACCTACCCGCGATACCCTTCGCGAAACGAGCGGAACGTCACCGAATAGCGCAGCACATCCCTGGCCGCGATGCTGTGCTCCCATTCCTCGCGCGCGGGGCCGTGCAGCAGATAGCCGGAGCGCGGCGCGATGGGCACCGAATGGCGCGCCCACCGGGCCCCTTCGCGGCGGCGCAGGCGCAACACGCACGGGCTGAGGAACGACAGCGCCACCACATCCGCGAACATCGGCTTGTCGCGGTGCCAGCCGATGCCCGCGCCCGGCGCATATTCGGTCACCAGGGCCTGCTGAAGTTTCTCCGCCGCAATGCCGCTGAAGCCCGCGGCGATCTCTTTCAGCGGCGCCAGGAAATCGGGCATCGGATCGGAGGCGCGCAGCGTGCCGCCCGCATAGTCATAGCGATAACCGAACGAGACGATGCGCCGGTTGCCCAGATAGCCGTGAAACGCGAACGGCTTGAACGGCAGGCTTTCAAGGCGCGCGGCGAAATCCCGTTCCTCGGCGCGCCCGAACAGCTCGGGCGCATAGGCGAATCCTTCCGGACCGGGGGCGGGCGTGCCGAAGAGATCGCGAGCGACAGGCATGAGGGCAAGATGGGCATGCACCGCCCTTTTTCCAAGCCGCGCGAAAACCCGGTCTCAGTTCGGCAACACGGCCGCGGGTTCGAGCCGCTCCGGCTTGCCATAGCTGAGATATTCGCCATCGAATTCCCCCAGCACCTGCAACAGGGCCCAGTCGCGCACCGAAACGCGATGATCGCGGACCTCCATCACATCGCGTTTGCGCAGGGCCTGCAGCGAGCGGTTGATATGCACCGCCGACATGCCGGTGGTTTCCGCCAGGTTGGCCTGGGTTATGGGAAAGGTCCAGTTGAACGCATTGTCCCTGTCCACGCCGCTGCGCACCGCCATTTCGCAGAACAGATGCGCCAGGCGCGGCATGGCGAGGCGGGCGCCGACATTGGCGACCCATTCCGTCGCGATCACGGCATCGCGCACCGTTTCGCGCCACAAGGCTTCGCCCAGCGCGGGATAACGCGCCACCATCGCCAGCAGGGGCGCGCGCGGCAGGCGCAGCAGCTTGACCGGCGTCAGCGCGAAGAGGGTGCTGGTCGCCGACGGCATCATCATGGCGTGGATGTCGGGCATGTCGCCGGGAATATAGAGTGCGGTGATCTGGCGGCTTCCCGACATGGTATCGCGGGTCTTGGCCAGCAGGCCTTCCATCACCAGGCAGGACGAACTGACCGCCTGGCCGCGCTTGATGATTATGCCGTGCGCGGGCGCATCGAACTCCGACACGGACAGCGACAGGAACGCGTTCTGCTCTTCGTCACTGAGCTTTGTGTGCCGCAACAGCCTGTTCAAAAATTGAACCAAACCGGGATGCATTGGCCATCTCATTGGCGGGAAGAAGAGCTTCAGACCCCAACAGGCAAAGCGGCCGCCCCGCAACGAGACTTTATTTGTTCATGACAAAGGTTACAACCCACGCGGGCCAAGCGCGTGTGCCTCGACCCGCAGATGCGCCTGGTAAACCGCCCGGCCCTGGGCATCGCGCACGCGGGTGCTGAGCGAGGGCGCCGCCAGGCCGCTGTCGCACGCGATTTCCGCCAGGATCATCGCCGCGTGGCGCTGCATCTGCGCCTCGGTGGTGCATTCGGTGCCTTCAACATCGCGGGTTTCTTCGCCGCCTTCGCTGAGATCGAAATAATAACGCATTGGGGCATCCACGTTGGATATGCAGCCTATATGGGCATTTCTGAACACCGGGTGAGGGCCGCGACTAACAAATGTTGCATCCAGGCTTGCCGATATGCGGCGGGCTTGGCGTGCGGGGGACGGCCCGGTCGTTGCGGAAGCTTTTCCCGCGCAGGCATGCGCCCTTCTTGGCCCGGGCGCGACAACCTATGAGTGTTCCGGCTTTTTTCGTGCGCGCGATCAGCCCGGCGCGCTGCCGCCCGGCCCGCGCGGCCAGATGCGCCCGATGCCGCCGAACAAGACGACAGCCAGAACCACCAGGATCACAATGTGCCAGAGCGAGAGAGTCGGCATCACATATATCTATCC
>CAYWWT010000210.1:0-4735 GCA_964461855.1 uncultured Rhizobium sp.
GCTGCTTTGGCGCTTCTCGCCGGTGGGGTCGTCGCAAGCCGCGGCCAGGCTCCCACGACTACTCCAATTCAGCCGGGCAGCAGCATTCACGTCCTGTCCGCCGGCGATCACGACATCTTTCTGCGCGCCTTTTCAGCGGCCTCCAGATCCGACTGGGTTAGCGCCATGGCGCTGGGCAACCAGGGGCAGGACACGACGGCACGTCAATTGCTGCAGTGGCGCTATGCGCTCGACCGCAACAGCGGCGCCAACTTTGCCGACATCGACGCGGCTTTGAAGATGGCCGCCGACTGGCCCCAACGCGGGACGCTGCAGACTCGGGCGGAAGCAGCCATGCCCCTGGACATGGCGACCTCCGACATCGTGCGCTGGTATGGCGCCCGCGAACCGGTTTCGTCGATCGGCAGGATCCGGCTGGGCGAAGCGCTGAGCGCGGGAGGCGACGCGGCGCGAGGCGGCGCGATGATCCGCCAGGGCTGGAGCGAGGGCAGTTTCGACGAAGCGACAGAAGCCGGCATTCTTGCCCGGGATGGCGCCATTCTCACCCCGGAAGCGCAGCGGGCGCGCCTGGACGGCTTGTTGTGGCGGGGCGAAATAAGCGCCGCGCGCCGCCAAATCGGGCGCGTGGATCGGCGGACCGCCGAACTGGCGCAGGCCCGTATCGCGCTCGCCTCGGGATTGGCCAAAGCCAGGGCGGCCTTGGCCAAGGTCAAGGGCGCCAGCGACCCCGCCCTGCTCTACGACTGGTCCCGGGCTTTGCGGATTGCGGACAAGGATACCGATGCACACGCGATGCTGCTGCGCATCGAACCAGAATCCCTCGCGCGCGATTATACCGGGCGTTGGTGGAACGAGGTGGCGATCCAGGCGCGCGACGCTTTGGGATCTGGCGACCCTCGTCTGGCCTTGAGACTGGTGAACCACGCCGGGCTGCCGGTGAGCGATCAATATGCCGAACAGCAATTCCTGGCCGGATTCATTTCCCTGCGCTTCCTGAAGGATGCGCCGGGCGCGCTTGTCTATTTCCAGCGCCTGGGCGCCAACGTCACGCGCCCGATCAGCAAGTCGCGCGCCGAATATTGGCAGGCCCGCGCCTATGAAGCATCCGGCGAGTTGGCGGCAGCCTATGACCATTACCGGCTGGCGGCGGTCTATTCCGACACATTCTATGGGCAACTCGCCATCGCGCGTACCGAAGCCGCGCCGGTCCTTCACCTCGCCGATACCTTGGTCGAGCCCGTGCCAAAAGCTCGGATCGAGAATGGCGCCTTGATGCCCCAGATCCGGGTTCTGGCCGAACTGGGTCTGGATAACGACCTTCGCCTCTTCGCCATACGCGAGGCGTCCAAATATTCCTCGCCAGCCCGCCTGAAACAGTTCCTGACAACCTTGCGCGATTGGGGGTATCCCCAGATCGCGGTCCGCCTCGCCAAATCGTCGAGCTATTCCGGCACGCCGATGCTTGAATTCGCCTATCCGGTGCTCAGCCTGCCCGCTTTTGCCGGGCCCGGTTCTCCGCCCCAGCCCGCGCTGGTCCATGCCGTGATCCGGCAGGAGACCGAATTCAATGCCGAAGCAGTTTCAAGCGCAGGGGCGCGCGGCCTGATGCAGGTGATGCTGGCCGCGGCCAAGACCTCGGCCCGGGCCGGTGGCCTGCCCTATCGGCCCGACGATCTTCTGAGCGACGTGAAATACAATATGCAGCTCGGCATGATCGAGCTGGCGCGCCATTACGGCAGCTGGGACAATTCGATCGTCCTGACCGCCGCGGCCTACAATGCCGGGCCCGGCAATGTGCGCAAATGGGTCGCTGCCAATGGCGATCCCAGCACCGGCAAGGTCGATCCGATCGACTGGATTGAGCAGATTCCGTTCGGCGAAACCCGCAACTATGTCCAGCGCATCTTGGAAAACATGGAAGTCTACCGGAACAGGCTCAGCGGCAAAGACCAGCCGCTCACGATCCTGACGGATCTCTATGGACCGGTTTCCCCGCCCGCAACGGCCGTCCTGACCGCGCCGGTGACGATGCGCGGACGGGCAAATTGAGACCGGCACATTCTACCGGAAAAAGGACATCCACTCGCGCGCCAGTTTTTGCGCCTGAGCGATCTGACCGGCATTCATTTCCTCGGCGATCTGATTGCGCCAGCCTTTCGCGACATCGCTGCCGCGCATGGCGGCGAGGTTGAACCATTTGTGCGCGGCGACGTAATCCTGCGCCACGCCCTGCCCGGTCGAATACGCCAAACCCAGATTGTAGAGCGCATCCGCGCGGCCGACTTTGGCATCACGCTCATACTGCGCCAGGTTATCCACATCGATGCATGCCACGACACTTGCCTCCCCATGCCCCAACTGACTTCACGTCGGGGACATGGTGAAGACGAAGAAACTAATACGCAGTAAACGACGGTTAGCCCTAATTCTTAATGAGCGTTAAGTCTCCCCATCTGTCTGCCACGGCCGCGAGTGGCCTAGCAGACATCTTCCCCCGCTAACGGCTTCGCCGTGCGGGGGAAGAAAGTCCGAGCATCCCTATCTATCTTGCCCGCTGCCCGAAGAGGATTTTCTTCTGCTCTTCCGTCATCGGCTTGCGCAATTCTGCGCCCAGTTCATAGCCGCGCTTGACCGCAGGCCGCGCGCCCATCCGTTCCTGCCACGCCTTGAGGTGCGGAAACTCGTCCAGCTTCTGGAAGTTCATGGCCGCAATCACCCAACCCCAGCACGCCATGTCGGCGATGGAATAAGCGCCGGCCAGGTATTTGCGGCTGGCCAGGCGCTTGTCCATGACCCCGAACAGCCGGTGGACTTCATCGGCGTAGCGCTTTTTGGCGTAGGTCAGGTCTTCGTTGGAATAGTTCAGGAAATGGAACGCCTGCCCTGCCATGGGTCCGAGGCCGCCGACCTGCCAGAACAGCCATTCTTCGACCTGGATCCGCGCCTTTTCGTCCGCGGGATAAAATTTGCCGCTCTTGCGCCCGAGATATTGCAGGATGGCGCCGGACTCGAAGACCGAAACCGGCCGGCCGCCGGGACCATTCGGGTCCACAATCGCGGGCATCCGGTTATTCGGCGAAATCTTCAGAAAAGCGGGCTCGAACTGTTCGCCCTTGCCGATATTGATCGGCTTCAGGACGTAGGGAAGCTTCATCTCCTCCAGGGCAATGGAGATCTTCCAACCATTGGGGGTCGGCCAATAGTAAAGTTCGATCGGCTTGACCGGGACGGGCTTTTTCCGGCTGAGGGTCTTTTTGCGGGCAGTTTTTTTCGAAGGGCGGCGCGAGGCCATGACAGAACTCCAATAACGTTGCGGAGCCATGCTGTCATTTTTCCGGGGAACGCTCTAGCGGGGGCACGCCGGCGAATGAGGCGCCCTGACGATCACCATACCCCTAGAATGGGCTTGGCCGCGGACCCCGAAGCGCTTAGCGCTTGAGATCCGCGGCCATAACCTTCGCCGTCAGAACATCCCCAGAGGGGACGAAACCGCGGCGTCAGATTGACCTGAGGTCAATCCGACTTATTTCTTCTTCTTCTTCTTGGCGGCCTTCTTCTTCGTCGCCTTCTTGGCTTTCTTCTTCACGGCCTTCTTTTTCGCAGTAACAGGCATGTTCGACTCCTCTATCGTTTGTTCGGGTCCAGCGACTCGAGGCCGCCCCCCAAAACGCGAACAATATGAAAGACTTGCATTTGAAAATGCAAATCCGCCTTGACTTTTGAAAGTGGCCTATTTTCCGGAAATGCATAAAACCCGCATTTTTATTGGGTTATATGCAACTCTCTGTATACAGATGATTTTTTCGCAAATCGGAAGTCGATTTGACGCGTTTGCGCATTTTTGGACGAATCACCCTTCGTCGGGCAGATTGAGTCGGAGCTTCAGCGCGGCGTTGACCGCCGCCGGGTTCGCCTTTCCGCCGGTCTGCTTCATCACCTGACCGACAAACCAGGCGGCGAGTTTCGGTTTCGCTTTCACCTCTTCAACCTTTTCGGGATTGGCGGCGATCACCGCCTCGATCGCGGCGTCGATCGCGCCGGTGTCGGTCACCTGCCGCAATCCGCGCGCTTCGACCACCGCGCGCGGGTCGCCGCCTTCGCTCCACACGATATCCAGGAGATCCTTGGCGATTTTTCCCGAGATCGTCTTGTCCGCGATCATCGCAACGATCGCGTTGTTGGCGGCGGCACCGACCGGCGCTTGCGCAATAGACAGTCCGTCGCGATTAAGACGCCCCAATATCTCGTTGCTCAGCCAATTCGCCGCGGCTTTGGCGTCCACGCCCTTGGCGAGTTCTTCGTAATAATCTGCAAGATCCCGCTCGGCGACCAGGACCGAGGCGTCATAGGCGGAAAGTCCCAGCCCCATGAAGCGCGCCTTCTTCTCGTCCGGCAATTCGGGCAACGAGGCCGCGATCTCGTCCACCCACGCCGGATCCAATTCCAGGGGCAGGAGGTCGGGATCGGGGAAATAGCGATAGTCATGCGCTTCTTCCTTGGAGCGCATGGAGCGGGTTTCGCCCTGGCGGCTGTCGAACAGCCTGGTTTCCTGGCGGATCGTGCCGCCGCCCTCGATGATCTCGATCTGGCGGCGGGCTTCATATTCCACCGCCTGGACGATGAAACGCATGGAATTGACGTTCTTGATCTCGCAGCGCGTGCCCAAGGCGCCACCGGGCTTGCGCACGGATACATTGACGTCGGCCCGCATCGAGCCCTCGTCCATATTGCCGTC
>CAYWWT010000211.1:0-4719 GCA_964461855.1 uncultured Rhizobium sp.
CGACGCCCTTGGGATTGCCGGTGGTGCCGGAGGTGTAATTCAGCGAGATCGCGTCCCATTCATCGCCGGGCAGACGCCAGGCGAAATCGGGATCGCCCTCCGCGACAAAAGCTTCATAGTCTTCGCCCAAAGGTGCACCGGTTTGCGGAAACTCCGGATCGTCATAATCGATCACCAGCGGCGGCTGCTTCGCCAGTTTCAAGGCTTCACTGACGGCGGCCGAGAATTCGCGGTCGGTGATCAGGATCTTGGCGTTGCCGTGATCCAGCATATAGGCGATGGATTGGGCATCCAGCCTGGTGTTGATCGCGTTCAGGACGCCGCCCGCCATCGGCACGCCGTAATGGGCTTCCAGCATCGCGGGCGTGTTGGCCAGCACGGCCGCCACTGTGTCGTTCTTGCCGATGCCATGCGCACTGAGCGCGGACGCGAGCTTGCGGCAACGGCGATAGAAATCCGCATACGCGATGCGCTGTCCGCCATGGATTATCGCGGGACGGTCCGGAAAAACCGCTGCTGCCCGCTCCAGATGGGTAAGTGGCGTCAAGGGCTGAAAATTTGCCTGGGTGCGGGGCAGTTCGTCATAGGCGCTGCGGGGCTTGGGCCGCATTTGTGCCGGAGGCTGGCGCAAGGGCCGCTTGGCGCGTACGCGTGGAGGTGCAAGACGCTGCGCGGTTTTGCGTACCGCCTTGGTTGCGGCTTTCCCGGCGGCAGCTTTTGGCGGTTTGGAGGCAGGCTTTGGCGCTTTGGCGCGCGCTGGCTTGGCGGCCGCGCGCTTCTTGACGGGCCGGGCTTTTTTCTTTGCACGTTTGCGGGTCGCAGCCATGGCCGGGCACGCTATTGAAAGCGAGGAGGAACGGCAAGATTGACCGCAGCAACAGGCTTGTTAGAAGCGATGGAATGGACGATGTGCCGACGATAGATGCCCCCAAGCCGCGCGGCCTGCGCGCGGTTTATGACTGGACCATGGCAAAGGCGACGACACCGCGCGCCGAATGGTGGCTGGCCGGTTTCGCCTTTGTGGAGGCAAGCTTTTTCCCGATCCCGCCGCATCCGGTGCTTGGCCTGATGTGCCTTGCCGAACCGAAAAAGGCGGTGCGCTTCGCTTTCATCGCGACACTGGCCTCCGTACTGGGTGGATTGCTGGGCTATGCCATCGGCCGTTTCTTGTATGACACGATCGGCACAGAGCTTCTGGCCTTGCTGGGCCTTTCGCGCAGTTTCCCCGCCGCGGCCTGTTATCTGCGCGAATATGGCGCCGAGATCATCATGATAAAGGGGGCGACGCCGATCCCCTTCAAGCTTCTGACGATCACCGCCGGATTCATCGCCATGCCGCTTGCGACCTTCATCGCGGCCAGCGCGGTCAGCCGCGCCATCAGCTTCATGATCGTGGGGGTTCTGTTCCGCCTGTTCGGCGCGCCGATCAAAGCCTTTATCGACAAATATCTCGGACTGGCCGTGGCGGCTTTTGCGGTGCTGGTCGTGGGCGGCTTTCTGGCCTTCACGCTGATCGGCGGCAAGGGTCCCGCATCCCAGGACCGGTGCGCGGCAGCGACCGCGCCCGTTTAAAAGCGCGCTCCGCACCGAAAGCAAAGAAATAGAGCCCTAGTCCTGTTCCAGTTCGCTGGACAGCTTCCACTCATCGCCGTCGGGCGGCGTTTCGGCTGACGGCGCGGCGGCAGGCGCCAGGCTTTCGCTCACCGGCTTTAAAGTCGCGCCTTTCTTGGCGGCGCGCTTCTCGGCCCGTTCATGCTTGGCGGCGGCGCGGCTGACGGCCAGATCCAGTTCCAGCTGCGAGCAAAGGCCCAGGGTCACCGGGTCCACCGCTTTGATGTTGGTGGCGTTCCAGTGCGAGCGCTCGCGGATCTTCTGGATGGTCGCTTTGGTCGTGCCGATCAGCTTGATGATGTCGGCATCGGCGAATTCCGGATGGTTGCGGATGATCCAATAGACCGCATCGGGCTTGTCCTGGCGCTTGGACACCGGCGTGTAACGCGGCGCGCGCTTCAGACGCACATTCGGCATCTTGTGCTTGGGCGCGGCCATCTTGAGACGGATCTTGGGATTCTTCTCCGCCTCTTCGATCTGCTCGCGGGTGAGCTGGCCGGATGTGACCGGGTCCATGCCCTTGATGCCCTTGGCCACATCCTCGTCGGCGATGCCTTTCACTTCCAGGGGATGCAGGCCGCAGAAATCGGCGATCTGCTCGAAAGTGAGACCGGTATTGTCCACCAGCCAGACAGCGGTGGCTTTGGGCATCAGCGGCTTGTTGTCGGCGGCCATGGCAAAATTCCTTTTGTCCCGGGCGGGCCTTTCCAGCCCGTCCCTTCGCTCGCAATCCATTGTCGAGGAAGACGGATTTTCTAGCGGAAAACCCTGACTTTGGACAGGAAATTGTCTTGACGGATTATTGGTATATATGTACCAAGATAACATGGAAATGGTTGAACGGGTTCAGACCGGGGTCCGCCTGGAGCGGCGCATCCTCAAAGTGCTCAAGGCCTTGGCGGAATCGCTGGATCTGTCCCTGGGCGACCTTTTGGAGGGGATCGTTCTTCACGCCTTCGAGGGCAAGGCGCCCTTCGGGGACAAGACCCTCGAGCAGGTTGCGCTTCTGAAAAAGGTCTATGGCCTGACCCTGACAGCGGCCGATGCGCACCGCCTGAAAGAAGCCGATGGAATTTCTTGAGCGCTTTCTGGCCGGGGACATTCCGGCGGCGGAGTTTGGCCATGCCGATCATGTGCGGGCAGGTTATGAATTGCTGCGCACAGCGGATTTTCTCGACGCCGTGTCGGCTTATGGCCGCGCTCTGAAAATCATGACGGCGCGAGTAGGCAAGCCGGAGAAACTCCACCACACCATCACCATCGCATTTCTTGCCGTGATCGCCGAACGGATCGAGCGTGCGCCGCATACCGGCTTCGATAATTTCCTCGCCGCCAATCCCGACCTGATGGACAGAGGGCTTCTCGGCCGCTGGTACAAGCCGGAACAGCTCAAGACCGACGCGGCGCGCAGCCGCTTTGTGCTGCCCGAGCCTGCCTGACGATCAGTCCGGGATCAGTAGAATCTTTCCCATGTGATCGCCGGAAATCATGCGGCGATGCGCCTGCTGCGCATCCGCCAAGGCGAACCGCGCGTCGATGATGGGCTTGATCCGGCCGCTGGCGACGAGGGGCCATGCCTTTTCCGCCAGCGTGTCGCGGATCGCTTGTTTTTCCGCAATCGTCCGGGCGCGAAGCGTGGTGGCGGCCAAGGTCAGGCGCTTGCGCAGCAACACGTTGAGGTCGAGCGCGACTTTTGCCCCGTTCTGATAAGCGATGTTGACGATGCGGCCCCAAGGCGCGGCCGCCGCCATGTTGCGCTGAACATAGCCGCCTCCGACCATGTCCAGGATTACGTCCACGCCCCGGCCATTCGTAAGTTCGCCGACGACGGCGACGAAGTCTTCCGTCCGGTAATTGATCGCGCGGCGCGCGCCCAGGCTTTCGCACAAGCGGCATTTCTCGTCATTTCCGGCGGTGGCAAAGAGCGTGAATCCCAGCGCGGAAAACATCTGGATCGCGGCGACACCGATGCCGCTTGTGCCGCCGTGAATTAAAAGTGTTTCGCCCGCTGTCAGCCGGCCGGTGTCGATCACATTGGTCCAGGCCGTGAACAAGGCTTCGGGAAGAGCGGCGGCATCGACAAGATTAAGATCTGGCGGCAGCGGCAATACGCATTCAACACGCGCCAATGCATGATCCGCATAGCCGCCGCCCGGCAGAAGCGCGCAGACCGCGTCGCCCGGCTTAACGCCGCTGACATTTCTGCCGATGGCCGCGATGATGCCGGATACTTCCAGGCCCAATGTTTCCGGCGCTCCAGGCGGCGGCGGATACACGCCGCCCGCCTGCAAAATGTCTGCGCGGTTAACGCCCGCGGCCGCGACCTTTATGAGGATTTCCCTATCGCCGGGCTCGGGACGGGCAATTTCATTTGATTCCAGCCGGTATTCGGGGCCGGGATTGTGAAGCGCGATTGCTTTCATCGATCAACTTGCCAGCGGAACTGTGCAGCCGCACAGTAGCGACGCAAAGTGTTAACGCCAAGGATATGCGATGGACCTTGATGATCTCGCTCCTCGCAAGAAGCCGCAGCAAATCCAGCTGGGAGAGGATATTTCCGCTCTTTCCGCGCATGAACTGGAAACACGCATCGCATATTTGGAAGAAGAGATCGCGCGCTGCCGAAAGGCGATCGATGCGCGGCATGCCACCAAATCGGCGGCGGAGAATTTCTTCAAACGCTGACCGTAGTTAATATGCACATTACGAATTGGGCGGGAAAAAGAATTCGCGCAGTTTACCAACAGTAATGCTTTGCCTGCGCATCATGGCTTGATAGCGTCGGCGGCCTTGGCAGTTTGGGGATCTTATGCGGCATAGTGATGTGGAGTCCTTGCAAAGCGTGCCGCCGCCGCCGCGTTCCTTTACCGGCTCCGCTTTGTTCGTTCGCACCTTCGATGAGGGCATGGCGCTGGTCGAAGAGACCGCGCGCTATCTCGATGGTCCCGGCCGCGACGAGGCTCGCAGCCTGTCGCGCAAGGGCGCGATCCTTTATGCCGGCGAAAGCATGCGCGTCACCACCCGGATGATGCAGGCGGCAAGTTGGCTTCTGGTGCAGCGCGCCGTGCATGACGGCGACATGGAGCCGGCACAGGCTTCGTCGGGCCG
>CAYWWT010000212.1:0-4715 GCA_964461855.1 uncultured Rhizobium sp.
GCGCGGTCAACGATCCGAAGAGCAAGCTGGCCGCAGCCGCCGGGGGCTGCATGTAGGGGCGCGCACGGGCGGCGACAGGCGCCGGCGGCCTGGATGCGATCCGGCACAACATCATCGACGATTGCGCTTTGGCCCGGGTGATGAAAAAGCAGGGCTCGATCTGGCTCGGGCTCACCGACCGTGCGATCAGCCTCAGGCCTTATGAGAAGCTGTCCGATATCCGCCGGATGGTGGCGCGCTCTGCCTATGCGCAGCTGGGATATTCGCCGCTTCTTCTGCTGGGGACATTGCTGGGACTCTTTCTCGTTTATATCGCGCCCGTCATCGGGGCCTTGTTCGCGATGTATTACGTCCAACTGGCCGCCTATCTGGCCTGGGTAATCATGGCGATCATGTTCCAACCGATCTTGCGCTTCTATCGCCTGTCGCCCTTATGGGGTCTTGTACTGCCTCTGATCGGGGCCTTCTATGCCGCCTTCACGCTTGATTCCGCGCTCCAGCATTGGGCGGGCAAGGGCGGAATGTGGAAGGGGCGGGCGCAAGCGCCGACGGCGCCGGACGGAATAGAGGCATGAGCGAGGCACAAGCGCTTCAATCCGGCAAGGGCCATCACGACGAGAATTTTCCCGTCGCGTCCTTTTTGATCGCCCCCCGGCACCGTCCGCCGGTGCTGGCTTTTTATCGCTTCGCGCGTTTTGCCGACGATATCGCGGACCATGAAACGGCGTCCGAAAGCGAAAAGCTCGGGCTATTGGAAGAGATGCGCGCCAGTTTGGTGGGCGAGAGTGAGGCATCTCCCGAAGCTGTGGTCTTGCGCAAAATTCAGAGAGACCACGGCCTGTCGGACCGGCATGCGCTCGATCTGCTGGAAGCATTCCGCCGCGACGTCACCAAGCTGCGCTACCGCAACTGGGACGAACTGATCGATTATTGCCGTTATTCCGCGATGCCGGTGGGCCGCTTCGTTCTGGATGTGCATGGCGAGAGCCAATCGACATGGCCCGCCAACGACGCGCTTTGCGCGGCGCTGCAGATCATCAATCACCTGCAGGACTGCGCCAAGGATTATCGCAATCTGAACCGGGTCTATATCCCCGAGGATGCCTTGGCCCAAAACGGCCTGGACGTCGCCGCTTTGGCGGAACCGTCCGCCGGTCCGGCTTTGCGTGCGGTTCTTGCCGATCTTGCGGGGCGCAATGGCCAGCTTCTGGCTCGGTCCCGTCTCTTTGCCGGGCAGATCCGGGACGGCAGGCTTGCCTTGGAAGTCGATCTCATTCAAACCCTCGCCGAAGACCTGAACGCTCTCCTGGGCCGCCGCGATCCCTTGTCGGAAAATGTGCACCATTCCAAGACCGACATGGTTGCGTTGTTTCTCAAGCGGCTGCCAGGGTTCGCACTATCCCGCATGATGCGCCGCCGATGAGCATGCAAGAAAATCTGTCGCCTTCTCAGGTCGCCGCCGCCCGCAAAAAAGCGTCGGGCAGTTCCTTCTATCTTGCCATGCGGCTGATGCCCAAGCGCGAGCGCGATGCCATGTTCGCGATCTATGGCTTTTGCCGCAAGGTCGATGACATCGCCGACGACGGGCTGGGTACGCGGCCCGAACGGCATGAGAAGCTGGAATCCTGGCGCTACGATCTGGAAGCGCTTTATGGCGGGCAGGTGCCCGCGCGGGTCGCATTCCTGGCCCAGGCCGTGACACAGTTCGGGCTGCGGAAGGAAGATTTCTTCACCATCCTGGATGGGATGGAAATGGATGTGGCGGAAGACATTGTCGCGCCCGACCTGCCCACGCTCGATCTTTATTGCGAGCGGGTGGCGAGCGCGGTGGGGCGGTTGTCGATCAAAGTTTTCGGCATGGAGGAAGGCCCCGGTTTCGATCTGGCGCATCATCTGGGCCGCGCATTGCAGCTCACCAATATCCTGCGCGACATAGACGAGGATGCCGGTATCGGGCGCCTCTATCTGCCGCGCGAATATCTTTTCACCGCGGGTTTCAAATCGCTCGATCCCAAGATGGTGGTTTCCGATCCGCGTGTGGACGAGGTCTGCCGCAAGGTGGCCGAGTTGGCGCACACCTATTACGACAGGGCGGCCGCGATCCTGGCCAAAAAGCCCAAAGGCCGGATCGCGACGCCGCGCCTGATGGGCGCTGTCTATGGCGAAATCCTGAAGGCGACGGAAGCGGCGGGATTTGCCCCGCCCCGGCGGCGGGTTTCGCTTTCGCGCGGCAAACTCCTGTCGCTTCTGCTGCGCGCCGGTCTCGGCTAGCGTCATGGCGGCGGGAACCGATATCGCCAAGCCGAACGGCCAGCGGCGCGCCTTTGTGATTGGCGCCGGGATTGCGGGCTTGGCTGCTGCTACCGGTCTTGCGGCGCGTGGCGTCAGCGTGACCTTGTACGAGGCGGCCGGGCAGGCCGGGGGGCGCTGTCGTTCCTATTACGATCCGACGCTGGATCAGGTGATCGACAATGGCAATCATCTGGTCCTTTCCGGCAATGCTGCGATCGGCCGCTATCTGGATCGCATCGGCGCGCGAAAGTCCCTGGTCGGTCCGCGCCGTGCGATCTTTCCTTTTGTCGATCTCAGATCCGATCTGCGCTGGGTCCTCAGGCTCAATGGCGGGCCGCTGCCCTGGTGGATCACCTCGCGGGCGCGCCGCGTCCCCGGCACAGGGCCTGGCGATTATTTCGCGTATGCGCCGTTGATGTTCGCGGGCCGCGGCGCCACCGTTGCGCAGACCGTTCCGGTCAAGGGCGCGTTGTGGGACCGGCTGATGCGGCCCTTTCTGTTGGCCGCGCTGAATACCGAGCCGCAAGCCGGTTCGGCCCAGTTGGCAGGACAGGTGATGCGCGAAACTTTCGCGCGCGGCGGCCGCGCCTGTCGTCCCCGCATCGCCACCCCGACCTTGGCGGCGGCGTTCATCGATCCCGCGCTTGCTTTCCTGCAAGGCAAAGGCGCCAAGGTCGAGATGGGAAAGCGGCTGCGCAATCTGGTGCTGGACCACAACAAGGTTCTCGCGCTGGAGTTTTCCGACGCCACGGTTCCGCTCAATGGCCACGACATGGTGGTTCTGGCGGTCCCGCCCTGGGTGGCGAAGGATATGCTGCCCGACTTGGCGGTGCCCACCGAATTCTGCGCTATCGTCAACGGCCATTTCAATTTCCCGCCACCCAAGGGCGCGCCGCCGATTCTTGGCGTGATCGGCGGTACGGCGGAATGGGTCTTTGCTTTTCATGATCGTATCTCGGTCACCGTCTCCAGTGCCGACGCGATCGTGGACCGCGACCGTGAGGATCTGGCGCGCACGCTCTGGAGCGATGTCTGTGGCGCCTTGCAGATTTCCGCGGATCTGCCGCCCTGGCAGATCGTGAAGGAGAAGCGGGCCACCTTCGCGGCCACGCCAGGCGAAGACATGAAACGGCCGCCGGCGAAGACGGCATGGCGCAATCTGGTCCTGGCGGGAGATTGGATCGATACCGGCCTTCCTGCGACCCTTGAAGGGGCCGTTCGGTCCGGCGAAACCGCCGCCGCTTTGGCGCTGCGCGGCCTCGCCTTATAGTGGCGCGATGAACCAGCTTTCTCCTCACGATTTCGCGGAAGTGGAAGGTGCCATTCGCGCCGCCACCGACGGCATCCTGAGAGAACAGCGGCCGGACGGTCATTGGGTCTATGAACTGGAAGCCGACGCCACGATCCCCGCCGAATATGTGTTGCTGGCGCATTATCTGGCCGAGACGCCAAATCTGGAGTTGGAACGCAAGATCGGCGTCTATCTGCGCCGCATCCAGGGCGCGCATGGCGGCTGGCCGCTCTATCACGAGGGCGCCTTCGATATTTCCGCGACGGTGAAGGCTTATTTCGCACTCAAGATGATCGGCGACGATATCGATGCGCCGCATATGGTGCGGGCGCGTGAAGCAATTCATGCGCGGGGCGGTGCCATCAAGGCCAATGTCTTCACGCGCATTCTGCTGGCGCTCTATGGTGAGACAAGCTGGGCGAACATTCCGACCGTGCCGGTGGAACTGATCCTGCTGCCGCGCTGGTTTCCCATCCATCTGTCGAAGATGAGCTATTGGGCGCGCACGGTGATCGTGCCCTTGCTGGTGCTGGCGGCGAAGCGGCCGCTGGCGCGCAATCCGCGCGGGGTGCATGTGCCGGAACTGTTCGTGTCCGGCGTGCCGGCTGCGAGCCCGCGCGCGCCGCATCAAAGCGCGGGCTGGTCGGCCTTTTTCACGGCGCTCGATTGGGGGCTCAAGCGGTTCGAGCCCTTCTGGCCCGGGGGCCTGCGCGCACGGGCCATTGAAAAATGCCGGACCTGGACGACCGAGCGGCTGAACGGTGAAGACGGGCTGGGCGCAATCTATCCCGCCATGGCCAATAGCGTGATGATGTATGACACGCTGGGTTATGCGCCGTCTCATCCCGATCGCGCCATCGCGCGCCTGTCGGTCGAGAAGCTTTTGGTGGTGAAGCAGGAAGAGGCTTATTGCCAGCCCTGCGTCTCGCCGGTCTGGGATACGGCCCTGGTGGCGCATGCGTTGCTGGAGACCAAGGACGCGAAGGCGGAAGCCGCGGCGGTGCGCGGGTTGGAATGGCTGGCGCCGTTGCAGGTGCTGGACGTAAAAGGCGACTGGGCAGACGAAAAGCCGGGTGTGCGCCCGGGCGGCTGGGCCTTCCAGTATCGCAACGATCATTATCCCGATCTCGAC
>CAYWWT010000213.1:0-4709 GCA_964461855.1 uncultured Rhizobium sp.
GGCCGGCCTGGAGGAAGAGCGGCGTCTCGCCTATGTCGGCCTCACCCGCGCCAAAAAGCGGGCGCGCATTTCCTTCGCCGCCAATCGCCGTGTCCACGGCTCCTGGCAGAGCGCGTTGCCGTCGCGGTTCTTAAGCGAAATTCCCGAAACCCATGTCGATACCATCGTGAATGAAGGCTTTTACGGCGGCGCCATGGGCTTTCGCGACAATGCGGGCGGCCCGGCCTTTGCCAGCAGCTATGACAGCCCCGGCTGGAAGCGCGCCCAGGCCAATCGCGCCGGCGCCCAGGCCCGTACGCGTCCGCCGCTGATCGAGGCGCAGGCCTATTCCGTGCAGACCAGCGATCCCAGTGCGTCGCAATATGCGCGCGGCGACCGTGTGTTTCACCAGAAATTCGGCTATGGCCGGGTGCGCTATGTCGAAGGCAACAAGCTGACGGTGGAATTCGACAAGGCCGGCGAGAAAAAAGTCATCGACCAGTTCGTGGCTCGGGCATAACGGAAATCGGATTATCGGACATGAATAACACCGCCCCCCTTTGGAAGGCTTGGGTCACGCTGCCCAAGCAGCAGGCGCCGGATATGGCCTCACTGCTGGAATTGGCCTCCGAACCGCAGGCCGTGTTGATTGCGGAAGAGCCGTTTGGCCCGACCGCCACGGTGGAAGCTCTGTATACGGAAGAACCCGACGCCGCTGTTCTGTCGCGCATCGCAGGTCACGCCATTACAGTCGATCCCCTGCCCGACCAGGACTGGATCAAGCTCAGCCAGGAAGGCCTGCCGCCGGTCCGTGCCGGGCGCTTTTTCGTTTATGGCGCGCATGACGCCGGCCAGGTGCCGCATGGCGTCATTCCCATGCGGATCGAGGCCGGCTTGGCCTTCGGCACCGGCCATCACGAGACCACGGCGCTCTGTCTCGGAGTTCTGTCCGATCTCGCCAATCGCAGGACCTATCGCAATGTGCTCGACCTGGGCTGCGGCACCGGCCTTCTCGCCATCGGCGCGGCGAAGCTGTGGCGGAGGCCGGTGCTGGCCTCCGACATCGATCCCGTCGCCATCGAAGTGACGGATGAAAATGCCGCCGGCAACGGCGTCGCGCCGCTGGTACGGGCCGTGGTGGCGGACGGCCTGGTCAGCCCCATGCTGGCAGCGAGTGCGCCTTACGATCTGATCATCGCCAACATCCTGGCCGGACCGCTGACCCGGCTAGCGCCGCAGATCGTAAAATCGCTTGCGCCCGGTGCGACCCTGGTTTTGTCGGGCCTGCTGCATAATCAGGAAGCCATGGTTTTGAGCTTCTATCATCGCCTGCGCTTCCGGGCCCGTCACCGCCAGGGGCCCTGGAGTGCGCTGGTCTTGGAGAAGCCGGGGCGCTAGGCTTTGCGGGCTCCCGAAGCCCCGAGACCCGCCATGGATAAAACCACGCCCTTTCAGCCCTATGACGACCTCTCGGATGCCGCCACCGTCGCACCGCGCCTGGCAGCACTGCGCGCCGAACTCGCAAGCCGTGGTCTGGATGGGTTCGTCGTGCCGCATTCCGACGCGCATCAAAACGAATACCTTCCTGCCAATGCGGAACGTCTGGCCTGGTTGACCTCGTTCGCCGGCTCCGCGGGCGCGGCTGTGGTGTTGAAAGACAAGGCCGCCGTGTTCGTCGATGGCCGCTACACCTTGCAGGTCCGCGCCCAGACCGACACGGCGCAATTCGAGCCGCGCGACCTGGTCGCGGAAGGCCCGCAAGGCTGGCTGCCCGACAACCTGGCGAGCGGCGCAAAGCTGGGCTACGACCCGTGGCTTACCACCGCCAATGGCGTCGCCGGCCTGCGGCAGGCCGCAGAACGTGCGGGCGCAAGCCTTATCGCCTGCGACAGCAATCCCATCGACGCGATCTGGACCGACCGGCCGGCAGCGCCGGCGGATCCGGCTATCCCGCATCCCGCAAATCTTGCGGGAGAAAGCAGCGCCGCCAAACGCACGCGCATCGCCGCCGGGCTGACGAAGGCCGGCATGGACGCGGCGGTGATTACCTTGTGTGACTCCGTTTGCTGGCTGTTCAACATCCGCGGCAGCGATCTGCCGCACACGCCCTTCGTGCTGGCATTCGCCATTCTGCACGCCGATGGCCGCGCCGAGCTTTTCCTGGATGAAAACAAACGTACGACGGAACTGATCGCGCATCTGGGCGACGGCGTTCACCTGAAACCGGCATCGGATTTTGCCGCCGCGCTCGACGCATTGGGCAAAAAGACCGTCTTGGCCGACCCGGCCACAGCCGCCGCCGCGATCTTCGACCGGCTGAACAAGGCGGGTGCGAAAATCAAGCACGCGTCCGATCCCTGCCAACTGCCCAAGGCCTGCAAAAATGCGGCAGAACTCGATGGCACCCGAAAAGCGCATATCCGGGATGGCGCGGCATTGTCGCGTTTTCTCTGCTGGTTTGCGCGCGAAGCCCCCAATGGCGCGCTGACGGAGATTGCGGCTGCGGAAACGCTGGAGGGCTTTCGCCGCGCGACCAATTATCTCTCGGACCTGTCGTTCGACTCCATTTCCGGCGCGGGCGCTAATGGCGCCATCGTGCATTACCGGGTGACACGCTCGACCAATGCACCCATCCTCAACGACCAGATGTTCCTGCTGGATTCCGGCGCGCAATATCCGGACGGCACCACCGACGTCACCCGCACCCTGATCGTTGGCACGCCGACGCCAGAGATGCGCGACCGTTTCACCCGCGTGCTCAAAGGCCATATCGCGCTCGCCACGGCGCGCTTTCCCGAAGGCACCATCGGGATGCAGCTGGACAGTTTCGCGCGCCGCCCCCTGTGGGAGGCCGGCCTGGATTACGATCATGGCACCGGCCATGGCGTTGGGTCCTATCTCTCCGTGCATGAAGGCCCGCAGAACATCTCCAAGCGCCCGGTGAGCCAGCCGCTCAGGCCCGGCATGATCTGTTCCAACGAGCCGGGCTATTACAAGACCGGCGAATACGGCATCCGCATCGAGAATCTGGTGGTGGTGACCGAGCCGAAAGCAATGGCGGAGGGCGAGCGGCCGATGATGGGATTCGAGACCATTACCCTGGCGCCCATCGACCTCAATCTGGTCGAACCCGGCCTTCTCACCGACCCCGAGCGCGTCTGGCTCAACGCCTATCATGCGCGGGTGCTCGAAACCCTGAAGCCGCTGCTGGACGAAGAGACGCGCGCCTGGCTGGAAAAGGCGACGCGGGCGGTTTGAACTTTAAGCTGCGCGGAACATTCCTTCACCCTTCGACAAGCTCAGGGTGAGGATAGTTCAGCCCCCGCCTATCAGCTTCAACCAGGCGTCTTCGTCCATTACCTGGACATTGTGCTTCTGCGCCTCTTTCAGCTTGGAGCCCGCGCCCGGGCCCGCCACCACGATATCGGTCTTGGCCGACACCGAGCCTGAAACTTTGGCGCCCAGGCTTTCGGCGCGTGCCTTGGCCTCCTGACGTGTCATCTTTTCTAAAGTGCCGGTGAACACCACCGTCTTGCCCGACACGGGCGATGACCGGGATGGCGCCGCCATCGGCGTGACGGTGAGCCATTCGAGCAGCCGGTTCAGCGCTTTCACATTGTGCTTTTCATCGAAGAAATCGCAGATTGCTTCCGCCACCACGCCACCGATGCCTTCCAGGCCTTCCAGTTCTTCGCGGGCGTTTTGCCCCTTCATGCCATCCAGAAACGCCTCGATGGTGCGGAAATGGCGCGCGATCAGCCGCGCCGTGGTTTCGCCGACATGGCGGATGCCAAGCGCATTGATCAGCCGGTCCAATCCAATCGTGCGGCGGCGCTCGATCGCCGCCATCAAATTCTCGACGACCTTGTCTTCGCGTTCTTCCTTTTTGCCTTTGACCTTGACCGGGTCCTTGCCCTCGGCGGCGCGGCGCTCTTCCGACAGCGCGGCGCGATGTTCGGCCAAGACCTTGCTCACTTTTTCCGGCTTCTCGGTCAGTGCGAAAATATCGGCAGGCTCTTTCAAGAGCCCCTTGTCGTGGAACAGTTCGATCATGGTGCCGCCCAAACCCTCGATGTCGAAGCCATCGCGGGCGACGAAATATTTTAGCCGCTCCACGGTCTGGGCATCGCAGATCAGACCACCGGTGCAACGCCGGTCCACATCCACCTTGCCGGTCTTCTCGTCCACTTCGCGCACGGCATGGCTGCCGCAGATCGGGCATTTGTCGGGAAATTTATAGGGCTTGGCACCACGCGGCCGCTTTTCCGCAATCACGCGCACGATCTGGGGAATGACGTCGCCGGCGCGCTGGATCACCACGGTGTCGCCGATGCGCGCGTCCAGGCGCGCAATCTCGTCTTCATTGTGCAAGGTGGCATTGCGCACCACCACGCCGCCCACCGTCACCGGCTTCAGCCGTGCCACCGGCGCCAGCTTGCCGGTGCGGCCGACCTGAATCTCGATCCCTTCCAGCACGGTTTCAGCCTGCTCGGCGGGGAATTTGTGCGCGGTCGCCCAGCGCGGACTGCGTGAGACAAAATCCAACCGTTCCTGCAGATCCAGCCGGTCCACCTTGTAAACGACGCCGTCAATGTCATAGCCGAGCCCGGCGCGCCGGGCTTCGATGTCGCGATAGAATTTCAGGACATCGTCCAGGCTGTCGCACAGCTTCACCAACGGATTGATGGTGAAGCCATACTCACGAAATTTTTCCAGCATGCAGCTTTGGG
>CAYWWT010000214.1:0-4579 GCA_964461855.1 uncultured Rhizobium sp.
GGCTATGGGGCTGGATTCGGTGCGTCGAACAACGCGGCGACTGCGGCGATCAACACGCCCGAATCACAGACGCAAGGCTGGACCCGTGTCGTACCCGGCGACTGCCAGGTGGCGCGCAAGGAAGACCTGACCGCCGAAACCTACCTGGTGCATGCGCGCTCCTCGCTCAGCCATTCCGGCCCCGCGCGCGCCTGGGGCGGCAGCTTTCCCATGTGCGTGCACGACACCAACTTCACGCTTGGCCAGAGCGGCGCGATGGCGGTATGCCGCGCCGATGGCAGCTTCGCGCTGCCCTTCGCGCCGCTGGACACAGGCGGGCGCATCAACTGGACCATGACACTGGACGAACAGCCCGCGCTGCCATCGCTGACGGCAGCGCAACTGGCCGGGGTGAAGCGGCTCCTGCGCGACAACGGCCATGACCCCGGCCCCATCGATGGCGCGACCAGCAAGGCGGCGGGCACCGCGCTGGCCGCCTTTCGCAAGGCGATGAACGCGGAGAAGCTGGACAACGCGGCCTTGTTCACGCTGATGGAAAATGAAGCGCGCAAGCGGGTCGCGCCCACCGGCTATACCGTCTGCAATGACGGCAAGACGCCTTTCGACGTGGCGCTGGCCGAAACGGTCAAAGGCAAGCCCTTGTCGCGAGGCTGGTGGACGGTCCCCGCCGGCGCCTGCGCGCGGCTCATCACCATGCCCCTGGGGGCGGATACCTTCCATCTTTTCGCGCGGCGCAAGGACGGAGCCATCGTGGCGGGCGGGAAGGACATGTTCTGCATCGCACCCGCCGCCTTCGAGATCGCTTCGCGCGGCGATTGCGCCGCCCGCAAGCAGCAGGAAGCGGGCTTCGTGCGCACGCAGACGGACGGGAAGGCCGGTTTCACCGCGCGGATCGGCGACAAGGGCCTGCTGCCCGCCGCGCCACGCGCGCCCGTTCAGCCGCCGATCCCGAAATAGGCGAGATGCCAGCGCATCTCCTCCTTGGAGAGCGGAAAGCTTATGCCGCCCCGCGCCGGCAGCAATTCGCGGCCGCTGAGCTTCATCACCCCGGTCTGAATCTTGAAGGCCGTGCGCATGCTGAGATGGGCGCGCCAGACCAGGGCCACCACCGGCTTGGCGCCGCGATGGCTCAGCATCTTGCGCACCGTTCCTTCCGGAACTTGTGCCAGCGACGCCAGCGCCAGGGTGACGGTTTCGCGATTGCCGGACGCGGCTGCATTCTCCACAAAGCCATCATCCAGCGTGCCTTGCGCCCTGGCCGCCGCCACGAGGTCGGCGGCATTCTCGGCGCCGCCTTCGGCTTCGCCCCGCTCCAGGCGGGCCCGCAGCCGGCGATTGAGATGCCCCCGCGTCGCGTCGCTGATATCGCCCCGCGCCACCAATTGCTCCAGCAGCGCTGCACCGACAAAGCCGCCGATGCGCCGGATCGCGCGCGCCGAAAGATCGGCGCGCATCACCAGCGGCTCATGCCAGCTTTCGATCGCCTCGGCTTCCTCGACGATGCGGTCCAGCGTTTCCTTGCGCATCCTGGCATCGGGATTAACCAGAAGGGCGGCGATAGCCGGAACATCCAATGACTGCACCAGCCTGTCGCTGACGTCCTCACTCACCGGGCGGCGGCGCGCAATGGCGGCCAGCACTTGCTGTGCCTGGCCGCCCGCAATGATCTCCATCAGATCGGCGTCGGAGAGGAGCGGCGAATATTCCAGAATCGGGGCGGCCACCAGGTCCTCCACGTCATGCGCCAGGCGAAGCGCCACGTCGCGGGGTATGCAATCCAGATGCTTGAGCTCGTCGGCCAGAATGGCGCGGATCTTGGCATCGCTGTCGCGCGCCAGGACCTCCAGGGTGGCAAGCGTCAGCGCCACCACGTCTTCGCCTTCACGCGTTTTGAGGCCCGGCATCAGCCGCGCGATCTTGGCCGCGAGTTCGGCGCGAACCTCTTCGGCGGCATCGTCGGCCAGAAGGCGGTTGATGCGTGCCGGTGTGGCGGGATTGGCGGCCACGGCCTGGCGGGTGGCGGGCGCGCCATATTCGGCCAGATACTCGAACACGGCGGAGCCCACATCCGCATTGCGGATGATGTAATCCTCGCTCTCGCGGGCGCGGACTTCCAGAATGTCCAGCGCCTCCCGCGGGTTCAAACTCTCGCGTTCGGACGCCGTCGCTTGGGGCGCGCGGCCGTTTACAGCTTTTTTCATCAACCTCTCCGTAGGGAGAGTTTCATGGCCGGAAATTTAAGGACCGCTAAACAGCCATGGTTGAGCACGCGTTAACGTGACTTGCACCCCGCACGGCCTGCGGTCATGGTTTGCGGCATGAGCCAAGCCTCGCCGCACAACCTCAGCAACCCGGGGACGGGAACTGGCCCCGATTTCACCCATGTGCGGGACTGGATTTTCGACCTCGACAATACGCTATATCGCGCGGACAACGGCATCTTCGCCCAGATCGATGCCAACATGACGCGTTATGTGGCGCGCCTTTTGGGGATGGAACGGGACGCGGCCAGGGCGGTGCAGAAACAACTCTATCGCGACCATGGCACGACCCTGGCCGGGCTGATCGCCGTCCATAAAATCGATCCGGAACCCTATCTGGATTTCGTGCATGACATCGACCTGTCCGCCCTGCTGCCCGATCCCGCCCTGCGCCAGGCACTGACGCGCCTGCCGGGACGCCGCTTTGTCTTCACCAATGGCTGCCGCAATCATGCCCGGCGCATCCTGGAACGCCTCGCGCTGGACGACATGTTCGAACAGGTCTGGGACATCCGCACCATCGGCTTCGTGCCCAAACCCGATCCTGCCGCCTATGGCCATGCAGTGGCTGCGGGAAATATCGCCCCGGGCAAGGCCGCCATGTTCGACGATATCGCCCGCAATTTGGTGGTACCGCATGATCTGGGCATGACCACGGTCTGGCTGGATTGCCAGAGCGAGTGGTCGCGCCAGGGGCCGGAATTTCCCGTTGCGTCGGCCGCCCATATCGATCATGAAACCCGGGAATTGGTTTCCTTCCTCGGCAAAATCGGAATTTGACATGACGAATGATCTGGCGCGCGCCATCGACAGCGCCTGGGACTCGCGCGAGGGCCTCGGGCCCACGAGCAAGGGCGAGGCCCGCGAGGCGGTCGAAGCCGCGCTGTCCGCCCTGGACGATGGCAGCCTGCGCGTCGCAGAAAAATCCGGCGAGAACTGGATCGTGCATGAATGGCTGAAAAAAGCCGTGCTTCTGTCCTTCCGCCTCAACGACATGAAAATCATTTCCGACGCGCCGGGCGGCGCGGTGTGGTGGGACAAGGTCGATTCCAAATTCTTAGGCTGGGACGAAGCGCGCTTTCGCGCCGCCGGCTTCCGCGCCGTGCCGGGCGCTATCGTCCGCCGCTCCGCCTTCATCGCCAAGGGCGTGGTGTTGATGCCCAGCTTCGTGAATGTCGGCGCCCGCGTGGGCGAAGGCACCATGATCGACACCTGGGCCACGGTCGGCTCCTGCGCTCAGGTCGGCGCGCATTGCCATATTTCCGGCGGTGCCGGTTTGGGCGGCGTGCTGGAGCCGCTGCAGGCGGCGCCGACCATAATCGAGGATAATTGCTTCATCGGCGCGCGCGCCGAAGTGGCCGAAGGCGTGATCGTGGGCGAAGGCAGCGTGCTGTCGATGGGCGTCTATCTGTCGGCTTCGACCAAGATCGTGGACCGCGCCACCGGCGAAATCTTCCTGGGCAAGGTGCCGCCTTATTCGGTGGTCGTTTCTGGTTCGCTGCCCTCGGGCCGCAGCGAAGACGGAGGCCAAAGTAAAACCAACGGTCCATCGCTTTATTGCGCCGTGATCGTGAAGCGGGTGGATGAGAAGACCCGCGCCAAGACCTCGATCAACGAGCTGCTCAGAACCTGATGCCCGACGCCGTCGCCCTCACCCAGGCATTGATCCGCTGTCCGTCGGTGACACCGGAGGATGCGGGCGCGCTGGCGGTTCTGGAAGCGGCACTGACGCCGCTGGGCTTTACCTGCCATCGCCTGCGCTTCGAGCAGGAGGGCACCGCGCCCATCGATAATCTCTATGCGCGCTGGGGCAGCGAAGCGCCGCATTTCTGCTTTGCCGGCCATACCGATGTGGTGCCGCCCGGCGATGGCTGGACGCATGATCCCTTTGACGCCGTGATCGCGGATGGCGCGCTGCATGGCCGCGGCGCCGCCGACATGAAGTCCGCAGTCGCGGCCTTCGTCACGGCGGCCGCACGCGTGATCGCGGCGACACCGCCCAAAGGCTCGATCAGCCTTCTGATCACCGGCGACGAAGAAGGCCCCGCCGTCAACGGCACGGCCAAGATGCTGGGCTGGCTGAAGCAGCGCGGCGAGCAGATCAACCATTGCGTGGTGGGCGAACCCACCAGCGTCGCCACGGCGGGCGACACTTTGAAGATCGGGCGGCGCGGCTCGATCAATTTCCGCATTGCCGTGCGCGGTACCCAAGGCCATGTCGGTTATCCGCACAAGGCCAACAATCCCATTCCCGCCCTGGCCGAACTGGTGACGCAGCTTGCCGGACACAGGCTCGACAAAGGCAATGCCCATTTCGA
>CAYWWT010000215.1:0-4566 GCA_964461855.1 uncultured Rhizobium sp.
TGTCCGGCAAAAAACGGTCGGTGATGTAGCGGTTGGACAAGGTCGCCGCCGCCACAATCGCCGCATCGGTGATGCGCACGCCGTGATGGACTTCGTATTTTTCCTTCAGGCCGCGCAGGATGGAAATCGTGTCTTCCACCGTCGGCTCGTTGATGAAGACGGGCTGAAACCGGCGTGCGAGCGCGGCGTCTTTTTCGATATATTTGCGGTATTCGTCCAGCGTCGTGGCGCCGACACAGTGCAACTCGCCCCGCGCCAGTGCAGGCTTGAGGAGATTGGACGCGTCCATCGCGCCTTCCGCCTTGCCCGCGCCAACCAGCGTGTGCAACTCGTCGATGAAAAGCACGATCTTGCCGGCGGCGGCGGTGACTTCGTTCAGGACCGCCTTGAGGCGCTCTTCGAATTCGCCGCGGAACTTCGCGCCCGCGATCAGCGCGCCCATGTCCAGCGCCATCAGCCGCTGATCGCGCAGGCTTTCGGGCACATCACCATTGACGATGCGCAGCGCCAAACCCTCGGCGATGGCGGTTTTGCCCACGCCGGGCTCGCCGATCAGCACCGGATTGTTCTTGGTGCGCCGGGACAGGACCTGGATGGTGCGCCGAATCTCCTCGTCGCGGCCGATCACCGGATCGAGCTTTCCGGTCCGTGCCACCTCTGTCAGATCGCGGGCATATTTCTTGAGAGCGTCATAAGCATTCTCGGCCGTGGCGCTGTCGGCGGAGCGGCCCTGCCGCAGATCCGCAATGGCCTTATTGAGACCCTGCGGCGGCGCACCGGCTTCTTTCAGGATCCGCCCGGTTTCGCCGGACATGGCGAGCGCCAGAAGCAGATATTCGGCAGTGACGAAACTGTCGCCGGCTTTCTTCGCTGCCTGTTCCGCGGCATCCAGCATGCGCGCGGTCTCACCCGCAAGATAGACCTGCCCCGAGCCGCCTTCGACTTTGGGCAATTTCGCCAAGGCGCGGTCGTTGGCCTGGCGCGCGGCGGCATCGTTGCCGCCCGCAGCCTTTATCAGACGCGCGGCAAGCCCCTCCTCGTCATCGAGAAGGACTTTCAGAAGATGTTCCGGGGTGAATTGCTGATTGCCGGAGCGAAGCGCCAGTCCCTGTGCCGACTGAATGAAACCGCGCGACCGCTCGGTGAATTTTTCGATGTCCATGCTACCTCCCGCCTGCCCCGGCTTGGGCGCAGGCAATCAAGATACGGCCTCATCCGAGCACCGTTCCAGTCGGATATGGGAAATAGAAGCCGGTCTCTCAAGGGGAAGCCGACACAGGCCCCGAATTTCTCCCGCGCGCGCAGCCCTGGCGGGGAAGATGTGCGGTAGCGGGCTTGCCCGTGTGCCGCACAGATTGGGGTAAAAGGTTAAGACGCCTCGGCGTCTTCGCCCTCTTCTTCGTCCGCACTGTTTTCGGCCAGCGAAAAGGATGGCGCGTTGGCTGGCTGAGGCGGCTGGCCGACAGGCTGCTCGCCCGGCTGCCGATTGACATTCTGGGCCGCCTGCTGCGCCTGATATTGTGCCTGTTGCGCCTGCTGCGCGGCCATGATGCGGAAATAATGCTCCGCATGCTGAAGATAATTCTCAGCCATCACGCGGTCGCCGCCGGAATTGGCGTCACGCGCCAGCTGGAGGTATTTCTCGTATACATGGCTGGCGGAACCGCGGATCTTAATCTCAGGTCCCGAGGAATCGAAGGTGCGGTTGGGATTAAAGCCACCGCCGCCGCCGCTGCCATTGCTATGGCCACCGCCGCCGCCATTACTGTGTTGCGGCCTGCGGCCGCCTCTACGTGAGCGCTTCATTGAACCCCTTTATTGCCTGATCGATTTTCCTGGCCGCATGCAGCACTTCTGCCGGTTCGGCGGCGTCTGTTCGCGCTTGAGTCCCCTGGCCCGGCATCACGTCATCGGTGCGCCGCCTCGCGCTCTGCCTATGGCCGCCGCGAGGGGAATCTTTCGATCCCTTCAAAACCGAACCTAATCATGGGGAAGCTTGTTTCCAAGCCCTAATTTGGCTTTTTCAGTACCAAAACCCGAGAAATTCCTGCCAAATCGGGCACAATCCGCGCGAGCACGAGCTCCCGGAAGAGCGCCGCCGCCGCTTCCGCCTGCCCCTGGCCGAGTTCCAGCAGGGCCGCTCCGCCGGGCCGCAGCAACCCGGGCAAGAGCCCCGCCAGAGCGCGATAGGCATCCAGCCCGTCCAGGCCCCCGTCCAGCGCCGCGCGCGGCTCATGCAACCGCACGTCCGGCTCCAGCGCTTCGATCTCGTGCGACGGAATATAGGGGGGATTGGAAAGGATCAGATCGAAGGCCCCCGCGGGCGCCTCGTTCCAGTCGCTCCCGACGATTTCGCCGCGTTTTTCCAATCTATGCTTTTCCAAATTCGCTTTTGCGTAGGCGAGCGCAGGTGCGGACCGTTCAAAGCCGGTGCCCCGCGCATTGGGAAATTGCTTCAGCAGAGCAATCAAAATCGCTCCCGATCCGGTCCCCAGATCGGCCACACGCAAAGGCGCGTCGCGGTCCAAGCCCAGGTTCAGCGCCGCTTCGATCAATGTCTCGGTATCGGGACGCGGCACCAGGACACCCGGTCCCACCGCAAAATCCAGACTCCAGAATTCCTTGCGCCCCGTGATGTAGGCGATCGGCTCCCGCGCCAGGCGGCGGCGGATCAACGCTTCAAAGCGCTCCGCTTCATCTGTCGTAGGCTTGCGGCTGGCGGCGATCAGTTCGTCGCGCGTGATCTGCATGGCCTGTGCAAGCAGGATGCGGGCGTCCAGGCGGCCGCCCTCTATTCCCGCTTCGCTCATTCTCTCCGCCGCCGCGTGCAGGAGATCGCGGATGCCCGGCATGCCGTCGCCGTTCACGCTTCTGCTGCTTCGAATTCGGCCAGGCGGTCGGCCTGGTCCTGCGCCACCAGCGCGTCGATCACATCGGACAATTCGTCGCCGGTGATGATGCGGTCGAGTTTGTAGAGTGTGAGGTTGATGCGATGGTCGGTGACCCGGCCCTGCGGAAAATTGTAGGTGCGGATGCGTTCCGAACGGTCGCCCGATCCCACCATACTCTTGCGTTCCGCAGCCCGCGCCCCATCCACACGCTGGCGTTCCATATCGTAGAGCTTGGCTTTCAGCAGCTTCATGGCATGGGCCTTGTTCTTGTGCTGCGATTTCTCGGTCTGCTGCGCCACCGCAATGCCGGTGGGAAGATGGGTAATGCGGACCGCGCTTTCGGTCTTGTTGACATGCTGGCCACCAGCGCCTTGCGCGCGATAGACATCGATGCGCAGGTCCTTGTCGTTGATCACGATGTCGACATCTTCGGCTTCCGGCAGCACCGCCACCGTTGCCGCCGAGGTGTGAATGCGGCCCTGCGCTTCCGTCACCGGGACGCGCTGGACGCGATGGACGCCGCTTTCGAATTTAAGCTTGGCAAAAGCGCCCCGCCCGGTGACTTCCAGGGTCGCATCCTTGATGCCGCCCAGATCGCTGTCGGTGAGATCCATCACCTCGGTGCGCCAGCCCTGAAGGCTGCAATAGCGTTGATACATGCCCAGCAGATCGGCGGCGAACAGCGCCGCCTCATCACCGCCGGTCCCGGCGCGGATTTCCACAATCGCGGAGGAGGAATCCGCAGCATCTTTGGGCAGAAGCTGGAGTTTCAGATCCTTATCCAGGATCTCAAGCCGATCCTTTAGCGCGGCGCGCTCCTCCTCGGCCAGGCTTCGCATGTCGCTGTCGCTCGAAGGATCGGCGATCAGCGCATCCGCGTCCGAAATCTGCTTCTGCGCTTCGCGATAGGCGCGCGCGGTCTCGATCACCGGAGCCAGTTCGGCATGTTCGCGCGAAAGCTTGACGAAAGCCGGCCCGGACGCGCCGGACGACATTTCACTTTCGATCGCGGCAAAGCGGTCGAGCAGGCGCTCCAGTTTGGCGGCGGGGATCATACTAATTCTCCATGGGCAGCCTCCGAGCCGCCCATCCAGCGGTCTTCCACGTGAAGCCCATAGTCGAATGGATGGCTGGGTCAAGCCCGGCCATGGAGAACAGAAAAACAGGCATTCTACTGCGCGGCGGCGAGAGGCTCGGCGGTCCCGTTGCGTCCGGCCTCGATCTCAGCGGCCTTCTTTTCGCAAAGCTCAACCACGTGCGAGACAAGATCTTCATTGCCGAGCTTATAGGCGGGCTTGCCGTTGAGATAGATCATGCCGTTGCCCTTGCCGGCGCCACCGCCGGTGAAGGCCAGGTCCGTTTCGCGTGCCTCACCCGGACCATTGACGACGCAGCCGATAATCGACAGCGACATCGGCGTGGCAATATGCTTGAGGCGTTCCTCTAGCGTTTTGACCGTCTCGATGACATTGAAGCCCTGGCGGGCACAGGACGGGCACGAGACGATATTGACGCCGCGATGGCGAAGATTGAGCGACTTCAGGATATCGAAGCCAACACGCACTTCTTCCACGGGATCGGCGGACAGCGAGACGCGGATGGTGTCGCCGATGCCGCTCCACAGCAGCATGCCCATGCCGATGGAGGATTTCACCGTGCCGGAGATCATGCCGCC
>CAYWWT010000216.1:0-4555 GCA_964461855.1 uncultured Rhizobium sp.
TGCCAGTTCCTGGTTCTGCGCCAGCTTGCCCGCGCCCGCGCTGGCCACATTCAAAATCTTGCCGCGCAAAGGCAGGATCGCCTGTGTGTTACGGTCGCGCGCCTGTTTGGCGGAGCCGCCCGCGGAATCACCTTCGACCAGAAAGATTTCGGTGCCGCCCGGCGCATCGCGCGAGCAATCGGCCAGCTTGCCCGGCAAGCGCAATTTGCGCGTGGCGGATTTGCGGCTGACTTCTTTTTCCTGCCTGCGCTTATGCCGGTCTTCCGCCTGTTCGATCACGAAATCGAGCAGCTTACCCGCGTCTTGCGGATTTTCGGCCAGCCAATGGTCGAAATGATCGCGCACCACGGTGTCCACCAGGCGCTGGGCGTCCGGGCTTGAGAGCTTGTCCTTGGTCTGGCCCTGGAACTCGGGCTCGCGAATGAAAACCGATAACACCGCACAAGCACCATCCATCACATCATCCGCGGTGATCAGGCCGGTCTTGCGGTTGTTTGCGCGCTCGCCATGGGCACGCAGTGCCTTGGTCAGTGCATTGCGCAAACCTTGTTCATGGGTGCCGCCTTGAGGCGTGGGGATGGTGTTGCAATAAGAGCGGACGAAGGGATCGATCGCGGGCGTCCAGGCCACCGCCCATTCCACCGCGCCTTTGCCATCGCGATTTTCGGTGCGCCCGGCAAAGTCCCGATTGTTGATGGTGTTGGATTTGCCGATCTCGCCTTTCAGAAAGTCGAGCAGACCGCCGGGAAATTTCAGTACGTCCTGCGCTGGGGTTTCATCTTTGATCAAAGACGGGTCGCAGGACCACCGGATTTCCACCCCCCGAAACAGATAGGCCTTGGATTTGGCCATTCGATGCAAACGCGCGGGCGAAAAATGCAGATCGCCGAATATCTTCGCGTCGGGTTTGAAGCTGGTAATGGTGCCCCGCCAATTGACGGCACCCAAATCCTTGAGCTTGCCGATCGCGTGGCCCCGCTCGAAGCGCATCTTGTGGCCCTGCTTGTTGCGCGCGACATCGACTTCCATCCATTCCGACAACGCATTAACCACGGAGGCGCCGACGCCATGCAGACCGCCGCTGGTCTCATAGGCCTTGCCGTCGAATTTGCCGCCGGCATGCAGCGTGGTCATGATCACTTCCAGCGCCGACTTGTTCTTGAATTTGGGATGCGGATCGACCGGGATTCCCCGGCCATTGTCACGCACCGTCAGCACATTGCCTGGGGCGAGGTCCAGCTCGATGAAACTGGCGTGGCCGGCTACGGCCTCGTCCATGGAATTGTCCAGGATTTCGGCAGCCAGATGATGAAGGGCGTTGAGGTCGGTGCCCCCGATATACATGCCGGGGCGGCGACGGACGGGCTCCAGGCCCTCCAGGACCTCGATATCCTTGGCGGTATAGGCCTTGGCGCTGGAACCCGAGGTCGCGAAGAGGTCTTGATTGTCTTTGGGCATGGCCGAATCGTGAGATTTTCGAGGACGTTAGCCAACAGGACGCCTTGACGCACCGTTTTCCTGCGTGGGGAGGCCCTTGTTAACGCTTGGCCCCCTAAATTGGGCGGGAAAACGATCCTTCGCAACCGCTGTGGCAGAGAACGCGCCGATATCGCCATCCCAGGATTCCCACGAACGGCGGGTGCTCCAGGCCAGGCTTCAGATCATCATTAACAGCCTTAAGGCCACCATCATCTTCAATCCGGTGATGACGCTGGTCTGCCTTGCGCCTTTCGCGGTTCCGGGCAGTCCCTTCGGAGTTGTCAGCTGGGCCAATCTCGGGGCTGCTTTCGGGCTGCAGCTTGCGAGCTCCGCGATCGCTTTTGTTGTTCGCCGGCGTTACCGCAATGTCCAGGAAAGTGACCTGGGCATACTCGAGAAAATCCTGGTGGCCTGCCAGCTCTTTTTCGGCATGGCCTGGGGCGCGATGGCATTCCTGGCCTGGCTTCCCGGCAATCCCGTCAATCAGATACTCGTCATCATGAACATGGCCATCGTCAGTTACGCGGCGGTGTTCAGCCGGTCGATGCAGTTTCGTCTGTTGATCGCAGGCCTGGCGACGCAGAGCGGGTTCACATTGCTGCGTCTTGTGACAGCGGGTGAGTCTGTGCCGCACATCATGACGCCGATGATCTTCGGCTATACAATTTATCTGGTGCTGATGGGCCGCGCCGCAAGCCGGCAAGTGAGCGCGATGATCACGGCGCGCATCGCCAACGAGGATCTGGCGGCGGCACTTCGCACCGCCCGTGACGATGCGCTGCGCAAGCGCTACGAGGCCGAGACCGCCAACGCCTCCAAGACCGCCTTTTTGGCCAATATGAGCCACGAACTGCGCACGCCGTTGAATGCGATTCTGGGCTTCTCCGATATCATCGCCCATCAGAGCATGGGGCATGGCGAGATGGAGCGGTATGCCGACTATGCCTCCGACATCCATTCTTCGGGGGTGCATCTTCTGTCGCTCATCAACGATATGCTGGATGTCGCCAAGATCGAATCCGGACGGATGGAAATCGAGCCGCGTTGGGTCGATCCTTTGGCCGTGGCGCAGAATGTCGCCCGTCTCGTGGAACCGCACGCCGAACAGAAGCATCAAACGCTGGAGATCGCATCCGCCCCGGACATGCCTCTGGTTCTGGCGGACGAGCGGGCGCTTCGCCAGATGCTGCTCAATCTTCTTTCCAATGCCGTGAAATTCAGCCCGCAGGAGGGACAGATCATTATCTCCTGCACGGCCTGCAGCGATGGTGGGCTGGAAATCGCAGTCCGGGATACTGGCCCCGGCATTCCGGAAGAAAAGCTTGAGCGGGTGCTGGAGCCTTTCTCCCAGATCGACAATCGCTTCGACCGCGAAGCGGGCGGTACCGGCCTGGGGCTGGCGCTGGTAAATGGGCTGGCGCGACTGCATGGCGGAAGGATCACGCTCACCAACAATCCAGGCGCGGGGCTCACCGCATCCATTTACCTCCCGTCAACCATGTCCCGGGACGCGATGCGCGCCACGGCGTGATGCATCAGCAATTGGTTAAGAGCCCGCTTGCTATACTTCGCGCCGCCGCATGAAGCGGTTCCAGGTGAGTTCAGGTGACGGGCATTTTGATCGATAAGGGAGCCGGAAGGGGCGATGTTCGCGTCCTGAAGGCCCAGCTGGATCTTGCCGCCAGGGCCGTGTGGACCACGCGGATAACGTCACCCCTGTGGGCGCTGGGCGTTGGCGTCTTCTGTTCGGATCTGTTCGGGTTTCTCGGGCGCCGGTCTGTCACCACGACGCTTCTCCTTCCGCTGCTGGTCCTGGCCGCATTCGTGGCGGCGGCCGCGCTGACCGCCGCCTACCAGAAGGAAACGGCGCGCGATCCCGACAAGGATCTCAATGACTGGTTCCGGCGGCACTGTGGCATGCAACTCGCCATCAGTACGGCGTGGGGCACGATGCCCTGGCTGTTATGGGACTCGGGCAATGCGGTGAATCATATTTTCATCGCCACCAGCGTCATAGGCGTGGTTTCCGCGCTGGTGCTGGCGCGGGGCAGCAACATGACCTTGTTCATCTGCGCGCTCGCGCCGATTTCGCTGATGACGACGATACGTTTTGCGCTTGGCGACTCCGGCCTGGATTATGTGATCGCGTTCGCATCGCCACTGTTTGGCCTGCAGATGTGGTGGACCGGCCGGCCGTTGGTCATCCAGATGCAGGAGGACGCACGCCTGCGCTTTCAGGTCGAGGATCTGGCGCGCGAATTGGAGGAAACCCGCGATGACGCGCTGAGAAAGCGGTTCGAGGCGGAAACGGCGAATGCTTCCAAGACGGCGTTCCTGGCCAATATGAGTCACGAATTGCGCACGCCGCTGAATGCGATTCTGGGTTTTTCCGAAATCATTGCCCAGGAATGTTTCGGGCCGGTCGGCAGCGAGCGCTACAAGGATTATGCCGGCGACATCCATTCTTCCGGCGCGCATCTTCTTTCGTTGATCAACGACCTTCTGGATATCGCCAAGATCGAAGCCGGCCGGATGGAAATCTCGCCCCATCCGCTGGACGCGCGCGACATGTTCGACACCGCGCTCAAGCTTGCCGGCCTGAAGGCGAGCGAAAAGCGGCAAAGCCTCTGCATCGATGTCGATCCGGCTTGCCCGCCTCTTTTCGCGGATGAGCGTGCTTTTCGCCAGATCTTGATCAACCTGGTTTCCAATGCCGTGAAATTCACGCCCGAAGGGGGGCATATCGAAGTGCTGGCGAGCGCCGCGCGCGATGGCGGCTTTCAGATCATGGTGCGGGACGACGGGCCCGGCATCCCGCACGACAAGCTCGACAAAATCTTCACGCCCTTCAGCCAGGTGGACAATCGCTATGACCGCCAGACCGGAGGCACCGGGCTGGGGTTGGCACTGGTGCGGGGCCTGGCGGAGTTGCATGGCGGCCGCGTCTGGATCGAAAGCGAGGCGGGCATGGGCTGCACCGCTTTCGTGGTCCTGCCAGCGAAGGCGCGGCCAAGGGTGGCGGTCGCCTGAAACGAAAAGAGCGCGGCTTTCGCCACGCTCTCTCCATTCGTTCTGT
>CAYWWT010000217.1:0-4519 GCA_964461855.1 uncultured Rhizobium sp.
CCCGTGCCCTTGAACTCTTCGAAGATCACTTCGTCCATGCGGCTGCCGGTGTCGATCAGCGCCGTGGCGATGATGGTGAGGCTGCCGCCTTCCTCGATGTTGCGGGCGGCGCCGAAGAAGCGCTTGGGCCGCTGCAAGGCGTTGGCGTCCACGCCACCGGTCAAGACCTTGCCGGAGCTGGGAACGACGGTGTTGTAGGCGCGGCCCAGGCGGGTGATCGAGTCCAGCAGGATCACCACATCGCGCTTGTGCTCGACCAGGCGCTTGGCCTTTTCGATGACCATTTCGGCGACCTGAACGTGGCGGGTGGCGGGTTCGTCGAAGGTCGACGAAATCACTTCGCCCTTCACCGAACGCTGCATGTCGGTGACTTCTTCGGGCCGCTCGTCGATCAGAAGAACGATCAGAAAAATTTCCGGATGATTGGCCGAGATCGCTTTGGCAATATTCTGCAAGATCACAGTCTTGCCGGTGCGAGGCTGGGCCGTGATCAGCGCGCGCTGTCCCATGCCCTGGGGCGCGACGATGTCGATGACGCGACCGGTTTTGTCCTTTAAGGTGGGATCCTCCAGCTCCATCTTGAGCCAGCGCGTCGGATAGAGCGGCGTCAGATTGTCGAAATGGACCTTGTGCTTGATCTGCTCAGGGTCCTCGAAATTGATGGTCGTGACTTTCAGCAGCGCGAAATAACGCTCGCCGTCCTTGGGCGCGCGGATCGGGCCTTCCACCGTGTCGCCGGTGCGAAGGCCGAAACGCCGGATCTGCGAGGGCGAAACATAGATATCGTCCGGACCCGGCAGATAATTGGATTCCGGCGAGCGCAGAAAGCCGAAGCCGTCCTGCAGGGTTTCCACCACGCCCTGGCCCATGATCTCGAGGTCGCGTTCGGCGAGTTCCTTGAGGATCGCGAACAGCATGTCCTGCTTGCGCATCGAGGAGGCATTCTCGATCTCGAGCTCCTCCGCGAAAGCCAGCAGGTCCGCGGGCTTTTTATTCTTGAGATCCTGCAGCTTCATCGCCTGCAGGCCTTCTTGGACAGTCATGGAAACACCCGAAAGAGGAGGAGGTCGGTCCGATGAAGCGGGCGCTGGCCCTGACTAAGATTCATCGGGAATTGGTTGGGACCCGCACCGGCCGTCCGGCCTTGAGCATTCGGCGTATCGCCTCTGCCGCGCGGGTCTGGAGAACGAAGCGGTTATAGCCGGAATTAAGTGGCTTGCAAATATGCCCCCTCCGCCCTGCGCAGCTTACTTTTGCGCGCGGGCTCATGCCCGCTCGCAATAAGCGCTGCTGCGGGCACTTCCCCCGTCAGCACGCTTCGCATGCACGGGGGAGGCAGGCCTCGGCAGGCTGCAACAAGCGCTTTATCGCCTAGGTCAGGAATTTCTTCCCCGTGAGGTCGAGAGCGAAAGCTCCAGTGGAGCTTTCGCCGGCCGAACGCCCGCGCAGCGGGCAGCCAGGCGAAGCGACTGGCGGAGGAAGATGTCTGCTAGGCCGCTTGCGGCCGTGGCAGACAGATGGGGGCCGTCTTAAAAAGGCTTAACCACGACCAGAATGACGATCAGCACCATCAGGACGGCCGGAACCTCGTTGATGATCCGGTAAAAACGCTCCGTGCGGGTGTTGCGGTCGGCGGCGAAGTCTTTCCAGCAGCGCACCAGGAAGCCATGGATGCCGCTCAGGGCGATCACCAGCAGGAATTTGATCTGCAGCCAGAGGTCCATATAGGTCCCGGTGATCCAGGCCAGCAGCGGCCCCAGGATCCACACTGCGACCATCGAGGGATTGATGATCCCGCGAAGCAGCTTGCGCTCCATCACCTTGAAACGCTCCGAGCTTTCCGAGCCGGGCTTGGTCTGGGTGTGATAGACGAACAGCCGCGGCAGATAGAGCATGCCCGCCATCCAGGTGATCACCGCGATGATATGCGCCGCCAGGATCCAGTCGGTATAGCCAACCAGCGCGTCGCGAACAGAAGTCATGCACCCTCCCGATAGCCACAGCGCCGGAATTGCGCCGGGCAGATACGCATTCCATCGTCATTGATACAGCCGCCTTCGGCCAGGGCCTTGCGCACCAGGCCTGCCAGTCCTTCGATGAAGGCCGGTGCAGCGCTTACCGTGGCGGCGCGGCGATAATCCGGCACGCCGGCGTCACGCGCAAGCTTGCCATATTCGATATCCAGTTCCACCAATGTCTCGGAATGTTCGCTGACGAATGCGATGGGCGCCACCACCACGCCTTTGCCCTCAACGCCAGCGCGGCGGATTTCCGCGTCGGTGGATGGCTCCAGCCATTTCAGCGGTCCGACCCGGCTCTGGTAGCAGACATTCCAGTCCAGATTCTTTATCCCCAGCCTGTCCACAAGAGCCTGCGCGGTGCGCTCGACCTGCCACTGATAGGGATCGCCTTTCGCGATCACGCGCTTGGGCAGTCCATGCGCCGACAAAAGCAGGCGATAGGAAAGATCGGGCCGAAGATTTTCCATGGCCGCCCGCACACGTTCCGCCGCGGCGGCAATGAACCCGTCATTCGCCGGATAGCAGCAGACCCGTGCCGTGGGCACGGCAAGACCTGCCTTATGCGCGGCCCGGCCCCAATCTTCAAAGGAAGATGCACTGGTGGTTGTGGAGAATTGCGGATAGAGCGGCAAAAGCACGATGCGATCCGGCGCAAAACGGCGCAACGCTTCCGCCGCGCCATCGCTGAAAGGATGCCAATAGCGCATCGCGACAACGGCCTTGGTTTCCAGCTCTGGCGCGTTCAATGCGGCTTCCAGCGCGCGCGCTTGGGTCTGTGTCTGCTCGAGGATCGGCGAACGGCCGCCCATATGGCCATAGATCGTGCGGGCGAGCGGCGCGCGTCTTCCTGCAATTCTCCTGGCCAACGGCTTTCGCAAAATTCCCGGCAAGGAAATGATCGCCGGATCGCAAAACAGATTGCGCAGAAACGGCTCGACCGCTTCCAGACTGTCTGGTCCCCCCAGATTGAAGAGAACAATCCCAAGCTTCACGAAGCAACCTTCATAACAAGACTCTTATAAGAGTAACTGGTGAAGATGATGTAAGGCCTGTGGGCTGTGGAGATTTCGGTTGGTATCCATCCGGTCTAGAGCCTGAAGCCAAGCGACTCAAGAGCTTGGCAGAGGTGCCGGCTGCGCCACTTTGCCCAGAAACCATCCCAGACCGAGAGGATGTTGCGCACAGCGATCCACGATTTCCCGCTGTCCACAAGGAGCCCGAGAGGGCATAACCCATTTCCGGGGAGCGATTGGGAACGGTTTGTGGAGCAAAAATTTCATATCCATCTGGTGTCCGACGCCACCGGCGAAACGCTGAACGCGATCGCCAATGCCGCGCTGGCCCAATTCGAGGGTGTGGATGTTCAGGTTCATTCCTACGCGCTGGTGCGCAGCGAACATCAGCTGAACCGCGCCATCGATCATATCGCGATCAGTCCGGGTCTGGTCTTCTTTACTTTGGTCAATCTCCGCTTGCGGGAAATGCTGCTGGCGCGTTGCGGCACGCTCAATATCGCCTGTGTCGATGTGATGGAGCGGCCCGTGATGGAATTGTCCAAGTTCCTCGGCATCGCGGAAACCCACCGCCCCGGCGGCCAGCATGAAGTGGATCAGCGCTACCTGGCGCGCATCGAAGCCTTGAATTTCACGATCCAGCATGATGACGGCCAGTCCCTGGATTCGATCCATGAAGCCGAAGTGATCCTGGTGGGCGCGAGCCGCACCTCCAAGACGCCGACTTGTGTCTATCTTGCCATCCGGGGCATCCGCGCGGCGAATATTCCGCTTGTGCCCGGCATGGCTTTGCCCGCGCCCTTGTTGCAGGCCAGAGGGCCGATGGTGGTCGGCCTGTGGGTATCCCCCGATCGCTTGGTCCAGGTGCGCCGCAACCGCCTGACCAGCATGGGTGAAGAACGCGACACCGATTACATCGACCTGGATTCCGTGCGCGCCGAGATCGCCGCCACGCGCAAATTGTTCGAACAGAATGATTGGCCCCAGATCGATGTCTCGCGGCGCTCGATCGAGGAAACCGCCGCCGCCGTGATGAACCTGCTCAGCGAGCGGCGGGAGCGGCCTGCGTGAAGACGCTCGTCCTCGCCTCGGCCAGCGCCAGCCGCCAGACAATGTTGCGGGCAGCAGGCGTAGACTTTGCGGTCGAGCCCGCAGCCATCGACGAACCGGCCCTGATGCGCGCCCTGGTGGCCAAGGCCAGCCCGGCACAGGTCGTTGCCGCCACTTTGGCCCGCGAAAAAGCCCTGGATGTCTCGCGCCGCCGGCCTGGCGAAACCATTCTGGGTGGGGATTCCGTTTTGCTGCTGGGGAACGAAATCCTGGGCAAAAGCGCCGATCTGGCGGCGCTGCGGGCGCTTCTTCTGCGCCTGTCGGGACGGGATCATCATCTGGTGTCCGCGGCCGCCCTGGTCCGGGACGAAAAAATCCTCTGGCGTCATGTCTCAACGGTGCGCATGACGGTCCGTGACTTGAGCGGGGCTTTTG
>CAYWWT010000218.1:0-4508 GCA_964461855.1 uncultured Rhizobium sp.
TCATAGCCGCGATGGGTGGCCAGATCGAAAGCCACCGACAGCCCCATCTGTCCCGCTTTCAGATTCTGGCGATAGAAGCGGTTGGAGTCTTCGGCGGTCGAGAAACCGGCATATTGGCGGATGGTCCAGGGCCGGCCGGCATACATGCTGGCACGCGGGCCACGGGTAAAAGGCGCCTGGCCGGGCCATGTCTGGGTCTCGAGCCCTTCCAGATCGGCTTCGGTATAGAGCGGCTTGATGGGGATGCCTTCGGGACTCGGCCAGGCAGGCTTGGCGCCCGGTGCGGCCTTCAGCTCGCGCGCAGCAGCCTCTTCCCATTCCTTGTGGCGGTCGGTCATGGATCCATGTTCCCCAAAGGCCGGCGAAGCGCAAATCCTGGCGGTTTCGCTCCGCCTACGGAAGATCAGTCCTCGCAAACCAGTCCGGACTCCATGACTGGCATTGCCAACAAGATATGGTGGTCTCTCCGCCTTGACAGACAGCTAAATGTATGAGAACAAAGGCAGATATTTGATGCGTTAGTGATTCGGACGCAGTTCGTTCACTGACTGTTTCCTTCTTTTACCGGGCATCCACAGCACCGCCAAACAAGCCCTTGATCGCAAGGCGCTTTCCGCCACCGCCGCACCGCCCCATACTATCGCCATGACCCAAAGACCTGCCGGCGCCGTTTCCAAGGTGAGCGCCATTCTGGGGCCGACCAACACCGGCAAGACCTTCTTCGCCATCGAACGGATGCTGGCGCACAAATCCGGCATGATCGGGCTGCCGCTGCGCCTCCTGGCCCGCGAGGTCTATGACCGCATCGTGCGGCAGCGCGGCGCCCATGAAGTCGCCCTGATCACCGGTGAGGAAAAGATCCAGCCCAAGGCGGCGCGTTTCTATGTCTGCACCGTCGAAGCCATGCCGCTGGAGATTTCCGTCGCCTGCCTGGTGGTGGACGAGATCCAGCTTTGCGCGGATCCCGAGCGTGGCCATGTTTTCACCGACCGGCTGCTTCACGCCCGGGGCACGGAAGAGACATTGTTCCTGGGTGCCGAAAGCATGCGCGGCATGATCCAGCGCTTCATTCCGCGCACCTGGTTCATTACCCGTCCGCGCTTTTCCGACCTTGCCTATACCGGAGCGAAGAAGCTGACTCGCCTGCCGCGGCGCTCGGCGGTCGTCGGCTTCAGTGCCGAGGATGTTTATGGCATCGCCGAAATCGTGCGGCGCCAGCGCGGCGGGGCGGCCGTGGTCCTGGGCGCATTGTCGCCGCGCACCCGCAACGCCCAGGTCGCGCTTTATCAATCCGGCGACGTCGATTTTCTGGTCGCCACCGATGCGATCGGCATGGGGCTGAACATGGATGTCGACCATGTCGCCTTTGCAGGATCGGAGAAATTCGACGGCCGCGGCTTTCGTCCCCTTGCCGCCTCAGAGATCGGCCAGATCGCGGGCCGTGCCGGGCGCTATATGAATGACGGTACCTTCGGCGTCACCGGCACCTGCGAGCCCTTTGACGAAGAAACGGTCGCCCGCGTCGAAAGCCATCGCTACGATCCGGTGAAGGTCTTGCAGTGGCGCAATTCGGATCTGCAATTCCAGTCCGTCACAGCGCTGTTGGAAAGTCTGGACGCGCCGCCGCCCGAACGTGGATTGGGCCGCGCGCGCCCCGCCTCGGACGCGGTCGCGCTTCATCATTTGGCAAACGATCCGGACGTCGCCGCACTCGCCACAACGCGAAACGCCGTCCAGCGTCTCTGGGAAGTCTGCCAGTTGCCGGACTTCCGCAAGCTCTCCGCCGACGAACATGCGCGGATGATACACACGCTCTACCTCTTCCGGATGGGTGAGCCCGGCCACATTCCCGACGATTGGATGGCGCGGCAGATCGCGCGGCTCGATGTCGTCGAAGGCGATGTCGCCACTCTGTCGGGACGGCTCGCCCAGATCCGCACCTTCACGTATGCCGCGCATCGTCCCGGCTGGACGCGCGATGGCGCACATTGGCAAAATGAAACCCGCGCTGTCGAAGACCGGCTCTCCGATGCGCTGCACGAGCAACTTACCCTGCGCTTTATCGACAGACGCGCGTCGGTGCTGATGAAACATTTGCGCGAGGACGAAACCGGCGAAGTCACGCTGGAGGAAGATGGCGGCGTTCTGATCGCGGGCGAAGTGATCGGCCGCCTGGACGGTTTCCGGTTCACCCCCGATCCACGCGCGTCCGGCGACGCCAACAGCGTCCTCAATCTCCGCATGGCGCGGACGGCAGCGATGCGCGGATTGGAAAGCGAGTTTTTGGCGCGCGCCCGGTCCCTGGAAGCAGCCCCCGATGCTGCGATCACCTTGAGTGAACATGGCAGGCTGTGGTGGGACGGCGCGATGGTCGGCCATCTGGCAGCCGGTTCGTCGCCACTTGTGCCTCAGATCGTGCTGGCAGCGGATGACAATCTCAAAGGCGCGTCCCGCGACGCCGTTCAGGCGCGGCTTGAACAATGGGTGGGTGCGCGCATCGCCACACGACTGGAACCGCTGATCGCGCTGGCGCGGGCAGCCGAGGCGCGGGCGGGCAGCGATACCGCCTTGCCCGCTTATGCCCGCGGACTGGCGCATCAGCTGGCCGAGAATTTCGGCGCCTTGGACCGGAACGCGGTGGCGCTGCCGGAAAAGCTTGGTCCGATCCTACGCGCGCTCAAACCGTTCGGTGTCTGGTTCGGACGGCGCACGATTTATTTGCCCCGGCTGCTGCGTCCGGACGCGGCGGGCCTGTTGGCGCTGTTATGGAGCATCTGGACGCGCCAGGCACAATTTTCCGGGCCGCCTGCACCGGGCCTGACCTCTTTCGCGCACACCGGAGAGATCAAAGAATTTCTTCATGCCGCCGGGTTTGTCGTGGTGGGCAATCGCGCCATCCGGTTCGATATGCTGGAGCGGCTGGAAGAGGCGTTGGACAAAGCCACGATTAGCGGCGCCGATGCCGCCACTTTGCTGCCGCGCCTCGTCTCCCTGCTGGGAACCGGCAACGATGAAGCCAAAACGGTCCTCGCCGCGCTGGGATGGCGACTGGTCGAAGTTGCCGATGCGCCTTCGGTCTGGCGCCGCCTGAAAAAGAAGGAAACCCGCAGGCGCACGCCTGACAAGCCGCCGCCTGAGAATTCACCCTTTGCCGGTCTGAAGGAACTGCTCGTCCGATGAACGCGCCGAACGCTCCTCTCCCGGGCAGCACGCGGATCGACAGATGGTTGTTCCATGCCCGCTTCTATCGCACTCGCGCTCTGGCGCAGGCGGCAGCGGGTGCAGGCAAGATCCGGTTGAACGGCATGCGGGTGGAAAAATCCGCGCAGATCCTGAAGCCTGGCGATATCCTCACCCTTGGCAGGGGTAGTGAGGTACTGGCCTTCCGGGTGTTGGCCTTGGCGGAGCGGCGGGGCCCTGCGCCGGAGGCGCGGCGGCTGTACGAAATCGTCGCGGACTGAATGCTTGCCATCGGGGACGCACGGTCTTATGGACCTAGCGTTTTCCCGGCCGTCACTGGAGCTTTGCCTATGACTTACGTCGTCACCGAAGCCTGCATCAAATGCAAGTTCATGGATTGCGTTGAGGTCTGCCCGGTGGATTGTTTCTACGAGGGCGAGAATATGCTGGTGATCAATCCGGACGAATGCATCGATTGCGGCGTCTGCGAGCCCGAATGCCCGCCGGAAGCGATCAAGGCCGATACCGAGGCGGGGCTGGAAAAGTGGCTTTCCGTGAACGCGGAATACGCCAAGACCTGGCCCAATATCAGCCAGAAGGGCGAGGCGCCCGCCGACGCCAAGGACTGGCAGGGTGTTCCCGACAAGTTCGAAAAATACTTCGACGCCAAGCCGGGCTCGGGCTCCTAGGCACTGTCCTAGGTTGCAGCGCCCAGGCGCAACCGTTCTAATTTGGGACAGAAGATCAAGGACTTGGGAACCATGGCGCCCTGATTCCAAAGAATCACGGGATTTCAACGGTTTGGTATGATTTTCCTTCCATTATACCCGAACAAATGTTAGGGTCTTCGACGATCACAACAGTTCGAGACAGGGCGGACCGGCAGTCTTCCGGCCCGTTTCAGCCATATTGTCGTGAAATGATCATCTCGCTCGCAATTCCCCGCGCCCTTACCCAACGGAAGCAGAAATGACCGCAGCCAAAACGCATGCCCCTGCCGCCAAGCCGGCAGTCGCGCCGGCCAAGAAGGTCCCGGCCAATTCCAACAAGAAGCACGAATTCAAGACCAACGACCATGTGGTCTATCCGACCCATGGTGTCGGCAAGGTCTCCGGCATCGAAGAACAGGAAGTTGCCGGCCTGCGGCTGGAACTGTTCATCATCGAGTTCGAAAAGGACAAGATGACGTTGCGCGTTCCCACCATGAAGGCCAAGGCCGTGGGCATGCGCAAGCTCTCCTCTCCCGAAGTGGTTGGCAATGCACTGAACACGCTGAAGGGCCGTGCCCGCATCAAGCGCACCATGTGGTCGCGCCGCGCCCAGGAATA
>CAYWWT010000219.1:0-4489 GCA_964461855.1 uncultured Rhizobium sp.
CGCCCGACCTTCACCGACGATGAAGCCTTGTCTTTTCATGCGGGCGCCAAGCCGGGCAAGCTGGAAATCACCCCGACCAAGCCGATGGCGACCCAGCGCGATTTGAGCCTGGCCTATTCGCCGGGCGTGGCGGTTCCCGTCCGCGTCATCGCGGAAAACCCCGACGCCGCCTTCGACTATACCAACCGCGGCAACATGGTGGCGGTGATCACCAACGGCACCGCCATTCTGGGCCTGGGCAATCTGGGCGCCACTGCCGCCAAGCCGGTGATGGAAGGCAAGGCCGTTCTCTTCAAGCGCTTTGCCGATGTCGATGCGGTGGACCTGGAAGTCGATACCGACGATGTCGATGCCTTCATCAATTGCGTGCGCTATCTGGGCCCCAGCTTTGGCGGCATCAATCTGGAAGACGTCAAGTCGCCGGACTGTTTCATCATCGAGCAGCAATTGCGCGAGATCATGGATATTCCGGTCTTCCATGACGACCAGCACGGCACCGCCATCATCGTCGCGGCGGGCCTGATCAATGCCGCCGACATCACCGGGCGTAAATTGTCGGAGATGAAAGTGGTGTTGAACGGTCCTGGCGCCGCCGGCATCGCCACCCTGGAACTGATCAAGGCGATGGGGGTGCATCCGGGCAATTGCATCGCGGTGGACAAGGTGGGCGTGCTGCACAAGGACCGCACCGACCTCAACCAATGGCAGTCGGCGCATGCGGTGGTCACAAAAAAGCGCACCCTGGCCGAAGCGGTCGAAGGCGCGGACGTGCTGATCGGCGTGTCGGCCAAAGGCGCCTTCACCCCCGAGATGATCAAGAGCATGGCCAAGGCACCGATCATCTTCGCCATGGCCAATCCCGACCCGGAGATCACGCCCGAAGACGTGAAGGCCGTGCGCTCCGATGCCATCGTCGCCACCGGCCGCAGCGATTATCCCAACCAGGTCAACAATGTGCTGGGCTTTCCCTATATCTTTCGCGGCGCCCTGGATGTGCGGGCCCGCACCATCAACGAAGCGATGAAAGTGGCCGCCGCCCAGGCGCTGGCGGCGCTGGCGCGCGAGGACGTGCCCGACGAAGTCGCCGCCGCCTATCGCGGCTCGCGCCCGGTCTATGGACCCGATTACATCATTCCGGTGCCGTTCGATCCGCGCCTGATCAGCCATGTCAGCCGCGCCGTGGCGGAAGCGGCGATCAAGACCGGCGTGGCGCGCCGCGAGATTGCGGACCTGGATCACTATTCCTATCAATTGTCGGCGCGACTCGATCCTTCGGCCAGCCTGTTCCAGACCATCACCACGGCGGTGCGCGCCAAGCCCAAGCGCGTGGTCTTTGCCGAAGGCGAAGACGAGGCGGTGATCCGTGCCGCGTTCGCGTTCCAGAATTCCGGCCTGGGCAAAGCCTTGCTGGTGGGGCGCGCCGATGTCGTGCGCCGCGGCTTTGCGCATATCGGCCTCGATCCGCAGGCGCTGGAGATCCGCGTGCCGCTGTCGGCGCAGGAAGCCTCGCCCTATATCGAGCGGCTTTACAAACGCCTGCAACGGCGGGGCGTGCTTTATCGCGATGCCGTGCGCATGGTGACCAACGACCGCAACATCTATGCCGCCTCGATGCTGGCAGCGGGCGATGTCGATGCCATGGTGACCGGCGTGACGCGAAACTATGCCGCCGCGCTGACCGATGTGCGCACCGTGATCGATGCGTCGCATGGTGTGCGCCCCATCGGCATGCAGGTGGTCTTCGCCAAGGGCCGCATCGTGCTGGTGGCGGACACCTCCATCACCGAACTGCCAAATTCCGAGCAACTGGCGGACATCGCGATCCGTGCCGCCGCCACGGCGCGCAAGCTGGGCCTGACCCCGCGCGTGGCGATGCTGGCCTCGTCCAATTTCGGCTTCCCCCGTTCGGAGCGCAGCGAGCGCATCATCGAGGCCGTGCACATCCTTGATAACCGCGGCGTGGATTTCGAATATGACGGCGAAGTCGCGCCCGACGTGGCGCTGGACCGGGCCAAGCTCGACCTCTATCCCTTCTCCCACCTCACCGACACCGCCAATGTGCTGATCATGCCGGCGATGCATTCGGCGCAGATTTCCACCAAGCTGCTGCAGCAGCTGGGCGGGGTGAATGTCATGGGTCCCCTGCTGGTGGGGCTGGAGAAATCCGTGCAGATCACGCCCCTGGGCGCCAAGATGAGCGAAATCTTCAACGCCGCCATCGTCGCGGCTTACGACATCAATGATTGACCCGGCAAAGACACGTGCCTTCCTGGAAGGCATCTGGGATCGCGAGATCATTCCCGCGCTGACCGACTATATCCGCATCCCCAACAAAAGCCCGGCTTTTGGGACGGGACGGTCCTGCCACCTTTGCCGTGCCAGTTATCCTTCCAGATGGTAAGTTCGACGTCCGCCGACTGCCTGCCAAATCGGCGGCTGAAAGGCATGGAGAAGCGGCATGAGATTCTTGAAGACCATTGCAGCTACCTGTTTACTTGCTTCCACTGTGAGCGGCCAGGCCGCTGTCTGTCTCAATAGCACCGAGATTGCAAACAGCGACTCGCCAGACGGCAAGATACTCATCCTAAAAATGAAGGACGGGAAAGTCTGGCACACGGCTCTGCGACCTGCATGCCCAGGCATTCGCTTTTACGGCTTCAGCTGGAACATCAACGGCGGCCAGATATGTGAGAACTCGCAGATTCTAAGAGTGCTCCAATCGGGCGAAATATGCGCCATAGGAAAATTCGTGCCGGGAAATCCTCCCGGACAGAAGTGATTTTTTTAGGACCGTTGGAGATAAAATAGCTGCCCCTAGTACTCGCGGCGCTCCCGGCCGCGGAAAGACCAGATCTGAGCTGACCGCCCACAATTGGCGAGCCGGTCAGCCCAGACTTCGGTCTCAGCTCGGCTTCACCCATTCAGTGATACGCGCATTGGTCGTATCGCCGGAATACATGTTGCCGTGGCTGTCCCAGCGAATGTAGCCGGTCTCGCCTTCCTGGCCCTCGCCACGGCCCGGACCATTGCCGATGACACCGAGCACCTTGCCGTCCCGGCTCATATGGATGTACTGGCCGTCACCGCCGGTGCCCACCCACAGTTCACCCTTGGAATCGAACGCGACATTGCAGGTGAGATTGCGCGTCTGCACCGTCTTGATGAACTGGCCGTTGGCCGTAAAGACCACAAAGCGATACTGCTCGCGGTCGCCCACCCACACATCGCCATTGCGCGGATCAACGGCGAGGTCGTGAACCTGATAGAATTTTCCAGGCCCCTCCATATTCCCGTACCATTGGTTGATGAAATTGCCGTTTTTGTCGAGATGGATGACACGCGACGCGCCAGACTGGTTGGCTGGATCCGGTGAGTTATTATCGTTCGGGCTTTCATTGGCGTGACCCTCGCCGATATACATATCGCCGTTGGGCGCGAATGTGACCGCAACCGGTTGCCAGATCAGCCGCTGACCTATCTTCTCGACCCAATCGCCACGATGGCCAAATGTACCCAGGGTGCGCAGAAGTTTGCCATCAGGACTTATTTGTTGAACGGTAGAGCCGTATTCGTCGCAGATCCACACATTGTCGTTGGCGTCGACATTCATGCCGTGCGCCAGTTCCAGATGGCCGATCACGCTTTCACCAATTGAGAGCAAAAGCTTGTGGTCGGGCGAGAATTTGAAGAGCTGAGGCTGGCCCGGCTGATTCCGCTCGAGTACCCACAGATTGTCGTGATGGTCGATCGCGATCGACACGGCGCCGCCGCGGACCTCGGCGGGCAGCTGAATCGGATAGGTGGGCTTGTAGCCCATGTTGCCATTGGTCTTCCATTCGACGCGTATATACCCGCCGATACCCTCGCGAATTCCATCGGGATTGGTGAAGTTACCAACACCGGCGCCTGTGTTGTACGTGCAGATCGGGGAATGATCGCAGATCGGTATCGAGATCGCGCTTGTCGTCGCTCTGAACTGCGGTCCCGAGTACGCTGCTTTGCACTCCTTGGTGACTTCGCCCACATGGCCGTAAAGGCACCTGAGCCCCTCTACGCCACTTTTGCCGGAGCACCATTTTGCGAGATCTGCGGTGCACACCTCGGGTATGCGGCCTCTGCCTCCGGCACGGCCACCGGCCGGGACCGCGGCGACTGCGCCGCCGCCTTGAGCCGGAGCGTTAACAGGCGCTGCCGGCGGTTGATAGATGAACCAAGCAGGCTCGCCATTCGCGGCCGGCCCGCTCTGGGGCACCTCGTCCTGCGCGAAGGAAACCGCCACGCTTCCGGCGGCCAGCGCCACCGTCAATGCAATAAAGGCGAACTTCATTGTTCTCATCGTTCCAATCCCACCTTAAAGCCCAAATGCGTAGATCTTGGCGTCATGCGTGACGACAAACACTTTTCCGAGCGCAACCACTGGAATGCTGAAATGGGTCCAACCGGCGATTATTTTCTTGCTTGAATAAAGCTGCTTCCCGGTTTCGGCGTC
>CAYWWT010000220.1:0-4455 GCA_964461855.1 uncultured Rhizobium sp.
GTCGGTCTGGCGCGACAGAAAGGCCGGAATCTGCAGCACGTCCACGTCCTGGGCCACCGCCGCGCATTGGTCGCGCTCATGAACGTCGGTCAGGACCGGAAGACCGAATTTGTCGCGAATGTCAGCGAAGATCGGCAACGCATTCTCAAGCCCCATGCCCCGCTCGGTCGTCGCGCTGGTGCGGTTGGCCTTGTCGAAACTGGTCTTGTAGACCAACCCGACGCCCAGCTTTTCGCAGATCTCCTTCAAGGCGCCTGCCATATCGAAGGCATGCGCCCGGCTTTCCAACTGGCAGGGTCCCGCAATGATGGCGAGCTTCCTGGCATTGCCGATTTCGACGGATTTCAGCTTGACCACCGCGTTGGGGTGGATCGAGGGATGGGTGTTCATCGCGCCAGTTTAAGGGACGCCGCCCTCAAGAGCAAAGCCGCTTAGTTGATCGCCGCAGCCGCGATGGCAGCGGGCCCGGCCACGGGCGCGAACATGTTCATCGCCTCCCAGAAAATGCTGGTCTTCACGCGGATAACGTCGCCCGGCGCAATATAGCTGATCTGACTGGCAGAAACGCTGTCTTCCCGGGCGCTGCCCTCATGGCGGATGTAAAGCGTGCTTTGGATCGCCTGGTCGGTAAAACCGCCCGCCAGCGCTACTGCGTTCAGCGCGCTCATGTGATCGATATAGGCATATTGCCCCGGACGGTTGACCGCCCCGATGATGTAGAAGGGGCGATAGGTGCTGATCTCGACATTGACGCGCGGATTTTTGAGATAACCGTCCGAAAAAGCGGCGGCGATATTTTGCTCCAAACCGGGCGCGCTGAAGCCCGACGCGCGCAATGTACCGATCAGAGGCAGGCGCACCAGGCCCGATCCGTCCACCTGATATTCGCCGGAGAGATCGGCCTCGCCAAATACCGTGACGCGGATCTTGTCACCCGGTCCCAGGCGATAATCGGCGTTGGCGCGGGCCGCATCGCCCTGAACCGGCACCGGTGCATTGGCGATCTCGACCGCTTGCGGCATCGGCCGCACGGCTGACGGCGCATCGCGCAACGGCACATAACCATAGGCCGACAGTTCACCATCCGGCGCGGGTGGCGCTCTCTCTTCCTCGAAACTGCCTCTCAGCATCTGGGGCGGCGGCGCCGCGGCTGGTGGAGCAGCGGGAGGGGCGGGCGGCGTATAACCCGGGATGGGCTTGATACCGTAAGGCTGATCGTTTGGTGCCGCGTTCTGCACCGGTACGAAGCCATAGCGCTGTGGTTGGGCGGGTTGCGTTGCCATGGGATGGACATTCTCCTGGGCGCCGGCTCCGCGCACGCAGAAGATCAGGAGCGCGAACGCGCCCGCGATCATCGACAATCTGAGGAAAATCAGCGTGCTGCGGCCCATGGCGGGCGAGGATATCGAGGAGAAGATTACCGAATCGCTACGACTCGTGCCCGCTTCCTTAAGGACTCCTTAACGTAGCGCCGCCAGCAGCGGCGTCAGGACGGCCGAGAAGCGGCGAAGCTCGGCGCGATGAATTTGAGAAAGGGCAGCCAGCTTGGCGTCCGCGCGCGGCGTGGTCTTCAGCAGCACGCGCCGGCGGTCCGCCGGATCCGGCTTTCGCACCACCAGCTTGAGAGAAGCCAACCGGTCCACCAACCCCACGGCACTATGGTGTCGGATGCCCAGCCATTCCGCCAGAGCCCCGACCGTGACGGACCCCGGCATACCCTTGATCGCCAGCAAAGCCTGATGCTGGGCGGCCGTGAAGCCTGCCGCCCGGGCCGCGCCGGCACTGAATTCCAGGAACTGGCGCATGCCGCGGCGGATGCCCGCAAGGGCGCGATAATCTGCCAGGGTGAGATTTCCGTTATGCGGCATGATTGCCTTGATTTATATCGCACTGCGATATAAATGCGCGCTCCCTCAAAACGCAAGTGCCCATGCAAACCGAACACGCCAATGCCGACCATCTCCGCGATTTCACCGCCACGCCCCGGATGCTGCAACTGGCGGTGATGGCTGCGATCACGGGTACCATGGGCGCCTTGTCGGCCTGGCTGCTCCTGCGCCTGATCGCCTTTTTCACCAATCTGGCCTATTTCGGCCGCTTCAGCACCGCGCCCGCGACTCTGCCCACGCATCTTCCGGCCTGGAGCATCGCCATCCCCGTCGCCGGCAGCCTGATCATCGGCCTGATGGCGCGTTTCGGATCCGAGAAGATCCGTGGTCACGGCATTCCTGAAGCGATCGAAGCCATCCTGATCGGCAGAAGCCGCATCGAACCCAAGGTCGCGCTGCTCAAGCCCTTGTCGTCGGCGATCTCGATCGGTACCGGCGGACCGTTCGGCGCCGAAGGCCCGATCATCATGACCGGCGGCGCGCTGGGATCATTGTTCGCGCAGATTTTCCATCTCACCGCCGCGGAGCGCAAAAGCCTTCTGGTCGCCGGCGCCGCCGCCGGCATGACCGCCGTGTTCGGAACGCCTATCGCCGCGGTGCTGCTGGCGGTGGAATTGCTGCTCTTCGAATGGAAGCCGCGCAGTTTCATACCCGTCACCGTCGCCGCTATCGTCGCCTTCGCCTGGCGGCCTTATCTGATCGCAAGCGGCCCTCTGTTTCCCTATTCCGGGATGATCGACATGCCCTGGTGGGGGCTTTGCCTCTGCGCCGCCGTGGGCCTGGCGGCGGGCGCGCAATCGGCGCTTCTGACCTTGCTGCTTTACGGCGTGGAAGATCTGTTCCGCCGCCTTCCCATCCATTGGATGTGGTGGCCGGCGCTGGGCGGCGTCGTGGTCGGCATCGGCGGTTATATCGATCCGGCGGTGTTGAGCGTCGGGTATGGCAACATCACCGCATTGCTGGCTGGCACGCTCGGCATCGGCGCGCTCACCACGCTTTTATGGGACAAGGCGCTGGTCTGGATCGTCGCCCTGTCATCGGGCACCTCCGGCGGCGTGCTAGCGCCGCTCCTGATCCTAGGCGGCGCGCTGGGCGCGCTGGAAGCGCATCTGATGCCGTTCGGCGATAGCGGCTTCTGGGCCTTGCTGGGAATGACGGCGATCCTGGGTGGCACGATGCGCGCGCCGCTCACATCCACTCTCTTTGCCGTCGAACTGACCGGCAATCCACACCTGCTGCCGCAATTGTTCACGGCCTCGGTGGCGGGCTTCGGGTTCACCGTCCTGGCGATGCGCCGTTCCATTCTGACCGAGCGTATTGCGCGGCGCGGGCTTCATCTGACCCGCGAATATGGCGTCGACCCCTTCGTCGTGATGCGGGTCGGCGATGTCATGGCGAAGCCGGTGGACACGCTGCCCGCGACGATGCCGGTGGCCGAAGCCGCGCGCTTCTTCGCCGAAGGCGAGCGCCACAAAAGCTATCCCGTTGTCGATGCGAAGGGCCTGGTTCGCGCCATGGTGTCGCGCGCCGATGTTCTGCGCTGGACGCGGGATGGTTGGACGGCGGGCGAAACCCTGGGCGATCTGGACAGTGACATGGTGACGGCTTTTCCGGATGAGATGACCGGTGCGCTGGCGGACCGAATGGCGGAAACCGGGGCCAGCCGGGTCCCTGTGGTTTCGCGGGAAACCGGCGAACTGGTGGGTCTGGTGGCGCGGCGGGAACTTTTGCGTGTCCGCGCGCTCGCACTCAGGGCGGAACTGGACCGTGAAGGGACCGTCGCCCTGCCGGGATGACGTCTTTAATGTGGCAGCGCGAGGCCCCATATTCACTCCATGCGCAAGACCAGCAGCTTGGCCCTCGGCCTTATTTTCACGCTCGTCGCTTTCGGGACGCAGGCACAGACCATGCCGCCGACCACGCAGGAGTTGCAGCAACGTCACGACCAGACGATGCGCAATGAAACAAATTCATTCCGGCAGAATCAGGCGCAAAGCATCCAGCAGAACCCGCCACAGCCGCCGCCCATCATTACGCCGTCGGGGCGCGTGATCGCGCACCCGCCCGGCCATATCACGACACCAGGCTCCGCTGGCGCGCAGCCCGACCGCTAAGGGTCAGACCAGCCGGCTCTTTTGAACAGCCGCCGCGATGAAGCTTGTGAACAACGGATGCGGCTCCAGCGGCCGCGATTTCAGTTCGGGATGGAATTGCACGCCGATGAACCAGGGATGGTCGGGGATTTCCATGATTTCGGGCAGGCGTCCGTCCGGCGACCAGCCCGACACTTCCATGCCATGCTTGGCGAGGTCCTTGGCGTAATTCACGTTCACTTCGTAGCGATGGCGATGGCGCTCGCTGATCTCGGTGGCGCCATAGACTTCCGCCACCTTTGAACCGGGCGTGAGCGTGGCGGGATAGGCGCCCAGGCGCATGGTGCCGCCCAGATCGCCATCGGCGCTGCGCATCTCTCGCTCATTGCCTTTGGTCCATTCGGTCATCAGGCCGATCACGGGATGCTTCGGGCTGCCGATCTCGGTGGTGCCCGCACCCTCCAGACCCGCCA
>CAYWWT010000221.1:0-4447 GCA_964461855.1 uncultured Rhizobium sp.
GCCGCGCGGGACTTGAAGGTACCGAGGTTGCGGCGCTTGCCGGTCTTGGGATTTTTCTTCCGCGAATAGAGCCGATATTCGCCGGACGCGAGTTTGCGGATCATGCCGTCCTCCTAGTCAATCCAGAGTCCCCGCTTGCGATGCCATTCCTCGATCGACAGTTTCGGATAAAGTTGAAATTTCGCATCGCCGCGACCGAAATCCGGCTCCACCCAGGGTGCCTTGAATTTCAGCATCAGGTGAACCTTGGACGGCGGCATCGGCAGCCTGGTGTCGATGGCGGACGCAAAAGGATGAACCAGGTCGGGCCATTGCGGATCGTATAGCCAGAGCGCCGTGGCGCATTTGGAACAGAAATGGCGCTGGCCGCTGCTGGTTTCGCAATGACCGTCTTTGTCCTCGATGACGGCGTGATAAATCCTGATCGCTTTCTTTCCGGTGACCTCAAGGGTTCTGGCATCGCCCATCAGATTGATGGCAAAGCCGCCGCCGCCCGCCGTCTTGCGGCAGATCGAGCAATAGCAGAGCTGATAAGGATAAGGCGTGTGGCTCATCACGCTGAATGTAACGGCGCCGCAGCGGCAGGAGCCTTCGAGTTTCTTCGCCATGCGAGAAATCCTTTGCCGGGTTAACGCGCGGGTGGCTGAAAAGCTGCCCGCCTTGAAAATTTGTGACACAATAACGTCATGACCGAACCTGCCGAGACCGGCGTCATCACAACCACGGTTCCGAACCGCGAGATCGCCCGCCAGCTTGCCGATGCCTTGCTGGCGGAACGGCTTGCGGCCTGCGTCCAGATATTGGACATCGAAAGTCATTACACCTGGAAGGGCGAGCGGGCAGCGGAGCCGGAAGTGATGCTGCTGATCAAGACACGCGCGGTTCTTTTCGAGCGCGCCATCGCCCGCATCAAAGCCCTCCACCCCTATGAGACGCCGGAGATCGTGGCCCAGCGTTTCGCGGCCGGTTTCGGACCCTATCTGGACTGGATCGCAGAGAGCACGACCTGACCGCTCACAAAAGCCGCAATCGCTGCTATCATCCGCCCGTCACCTGCTTCGCCCTTCCTGCCGAAGCGCCACCGAGAAAGTGTCATGCACCACCGCAATCCCGCCGAACGCTTGCTGGAAGCCCTGCTCTTCCATTCCCGCTGGCTGCTCGCGCCCTTTTACCTCGGTCTGGTCGTATCGCTGATAATGCTGCTCACGGCTTTCGTCGGCGAACTTTGGCATTTCCTGGGTCATCTGCTGGCGGCAACGCCCGAAGACATTATCCTGGCAGTGCTGTCGCTGATCGATCTGTCGCTGGCCGGCAATCTGGTGGTGATCGTGATCTTTTCCGGTTACGAGAATTTTGTTTCCAAGATCGACACCGAGGGCAGCGAAGACCGTCCCAGTTGGATGGGGACGCTCGACTTCTCGGGCCTCAAGATGAAGCTGATCGGCTCCATTGTCGCGATCTCGGCGATCTCGCTGCTCAAATCCTTCATGACCCTTGGGCAGGCCGAAACCTTCGATTCCGAGCGCATCAAATGGCTGCTTCTGCTGCACCTGACCTTCGTCGTCTCCGGCCTTCTGTTTGCCGCGATGGATTGGGTGGCTGACCGGGCGCACAGCCAGGCTCACTAAACGACCGAACGCGCATAGCAGGCCGAAACCGGCTGGGCCTTTCCTTCAGGCCCGGTTTGGCCGAAAATGCGCCCCGCAAACATTAAATTCAGCAATTGCAAGTATTTAGGCGCCGGATGATCCTGCTGATCGATAATTATGACAGCTTCACCTACAATCTTTTCCATTTCCTGGGGGAGTTGGGTGCTGATGTGCGCGTGGAGCGCAATGACGCGCTCAGCGCCGAGGACGCGCTGAAACTGAAGCCGCAAGGCATCGTGCTGTCGCCCGGCCCCTGCACACCCAACGAAGCGGGCATCTGCCTAGACGTGATCGAAAAGGCCAACGGCCAGGTGCCGATCCTGGGCGTGTGCCTGGGCCATCAGGCTATCGGCCAAGCCTATGGCGGCAGAATCGTGCGCGCGCCCGAGCCCATGCATGGCAAGCTGTCGCGCGTGCGCCATACCGGCAAGTCCGTGTTTCGCGGCCTCAACAATGATTTCAACGCCACGCGTTATCATTCTCTCACCATCGCACCGGACAGCGTGCCGGACGATCTGGAAGTCACCGCCACCAGTGAAGACGGCGTCATCCAGGGCGTGATGCACAAATCCCATCCGGTGCATGGCGTGCAATTCCACCCCGAAAGCATCGCTTCGGAAAATGGTCATGCCCTGCTCGCCAATTTCCTTGCCCTGACACGATGACGGACTTCGTCGATCTCCAGCGCGTGGCGGAACAGGCACTGACCGCCGAAGAGGCCGCGCGCGTCTTCGAGATGCTGCTGAGTGGCCAGGCATCGGACGAAGAGATCCGGAATTTTCTGATCGCACTCTCGGGACGTAAACCCGCGATATCGGAATTCGTGGGCGCGGTCACCGCGGTCCGCGCCCAGATGAAGGCCATCACCGCCCCGCCGCTTGCCATCGATCTGTGCGGCACGGGCGGCGACGGGCTCGGCACGCTCAATATTTCCACCGCCGTGTCGTTCGTGGTCGCGGCTGCCGGCGTCCCTGTCGCCAAGCACGGCAACCGCTCCATGTCGTCCAAGAGCGGCGCCGCCGACATATTGGAAGCGCTGGGCGTGCGCATCGACCTGGAGCCCGAGACCGCCGAACGGGTACTCGGCGAAGCCGGGATCGTATTTCTCTTCGCGCAAAAGCATCATCCCGCCTGGCGGAATGTCGCCGCCGCGCGCCGGGCCATCGGCAAGCGCACGATCTTCAATCTCCTGGGACCCATGGCGAGCCCGGCGCGGGTCAAGCGGCAACTGGTCGGCGTCTTCGCCGAGGAATGGGTGACGCCCTATGCCGAAGCCCTGGGGGCGCTCGGATGCGAGCGGGCGATGGTGGTGCATGGCCGCGACGGCCTCGACGAACTCACCACCACCGACATTACGTATGTCGCCAGCCTGGAAAATGGCGCCGTGACCCGCTCCGAGATCGCACCGGAGGATGCCGGGCTGAAACGCGCCAGTCTCTCCGATATCCAGGGCGGGGTGGCGGCGGAGAATGCCAAGGCCCTGATCGCGCTTTTTTCGGGTGAGACCGGCGCCTATCGCGACATTGTTCTCTTGAATGCCGCCGCGGCCCTGATGGTCGCCGGCCGGGCAACCGATATAATGGCGGGCATGGAACTGGCGCGGCATGCCCTGGACGGCGGGGCCGCGCGCGCCAAACTTGAACAACTGATCCACGTGTCGAACCAGCCATGAGCATTCTGGACAAAATCTTCGCCTACAAGAAACAGGAAGTCGCCGCCGCCAAGGAAAGGCTGAAGCTCGCGGACGTCGAAGCGCGCGCCAAGGATGCCGATCCGGTGCGCGGGTTCCGCGCCGCGCTGGAAGCCAAGAAGCAATCGGGCGAATTCGGCCTGATCGCCGAAGTGAAGAAGGCAAGTCCCTCCAAAGGACTGATCCGCGCAGACTTCGATCCCTCCGCAATCGCCGCCGCCTATGAAGCCGGCGGCGCGGCCTGTCTGTCGGTTCTCACCGACACGCCCTCCTTCCAGGGTGCGCCGGAATTTCTCACCGAGGCCCGGGACGCCACCCGCCTTCCGGTGCTGCGCAAGGATTTCATGCTCGAGACCTATCAGGTCGCCGAAGCGCGGAGCTGGGGTGCCGACGCCATCCTGATCATCCTGGCGATGGTCGATGACGGCACCGCGCGCGCGCTGATGGAAGAAGCGGCGCGCTTCGGCATGGACGCGCTGGTGGAGGTCCATGACGAAGCCGAGATGGAGCGCGCCCATAAACTGGAAGCCCGCCTGGTCGGCATCAACAACCGCAATCTCAAAACCTTCGTCACCGATCTCAATGTGACGCAAAGGCTGGCGCCGCATGCGCCCCGCGCCGCGCATCTGGTTTCGGAAAGCGGTTTGTCCGCGCCCGCCGATCTGAAGCGCCTGGCGGGGATGCATGTCACTTCGGTTCTTATCGGCGAAAGCCTGATGCGGCAGAAGGATGTCGAGGCCGCGACCCGGCTGCTTCTGGGGGACGGTTTTAGGCGATGAGCAAACTCTCGCATCTGGACGAAAAAGGCGCCGCCCATATGGTGGACGTCTCGCATAAGGCCGTCACGGCGCGCGAGGCCATTGCCGAAGCGACCATCCTTGTTTCCGCCGAAGCGTTCGCCGCCGTGAGAGACGGCACCTCTCCCAAAGGCGATGTGCTGGCGGTGGCCCGCATCGCCGGGATCATGGCGGCAAAAAAAGTCCCGGATCTCATTCCGCTCTGCCATCCCCTGGCCATTGCCAAGGCGTCGATCGAGATCGAGCCCGATGCGGCCCGCAATGCGTTCCGCATCCAGGCGATCGTCGCGACCAGCGGCCAGACCGGCGTG
>CAYWWT010000222.1:0-4426 GCA_964461855.1 uncultured Rhizobium sp.
GCCGCGATCACCACCTGCAGCCCCAGCAATTGCAGCGCGATATAAGGAATGGTGGCGGCGATGCCGGTAAGTGCTACCGCCAGCGCCAGGCTTTTCGATCCGAAGCGCCCGCGCACGAAATCCGCCGCGGTGACATAACCGTGGCGGTGCGCCACCGACCATAGCCGCGCGAAGCCGACGAACAGCAGCGGATAGGCCAGCATGCCGTAGGGGATCGCGAAATAGCCGGTCGCGCCCGCGCCGAACATCAAGGCGGGCACGGCGATGAAAGTGTAGGCGGTATAAAGGTCGCCGCCGAGCAGGAACCAGGTGATCAGGGTGCCGAAGCGACGCCCGCCCAAACCCCATTCGGTCAGTTGCGATAGGTCGGTCTTGCGCCAGCGCGACGCCAGAAGCCCGACGCCCGCCACGCCGACGAACAACAGCAGGAACACCGTCACGGTGACGGGATCGGCCGCCAGTCCCTGCATCATGCCCCCACGCGTCCTTTGCTTATTTCTTCTCGGCCGGGGTGGTCTTCACCGGCCCCATGCCCACCAATTCCAATAGGGCATCGGTGTCCTTGGCGCCATCATAATGCACCTGGTTCGCCAGATCGGTGACCACGCTGCCCGCAGGCATGGGGTAGGTCTTGGCGGGGTCATACGTGTCTGACGAGCTCACCCACCAGGTGCCCTCAAGCACATGCACATAACGGTCGGTGTTGTGGAAATGCGGGCGGCTGAAATGCCCCGCCTTCCAGCGGATCAGAAGGCCATATAGTCCCGGCTTGCCTGGATCGCCGAAGATCACCGCCTGATCCATGGCTTCACCGCGCTTCCATGGGATGTCCTTGGGCAGGGTGAAGGTGATGTGGGATGGGTCGGGCTTGGGCGCGTCTTGGGCAAGGGCCGGGACAAGTCCGAAACCGAGCGCCGCGGCGCCGGTCAGAATTGCGGAAAGGCGCATGCCGGTCCCCTATGCGATCCTCGCGAGCGAGATGCTAGGCGCAGAAAAGGGGGCGGTGCAATGCGCCGCCCCCTTTTCCAGTTGAGCACAAATCAGAACGCGATCTGGGACCGGAACGCCACGGTCTGGAAATTCTGGCCGATATTGGCGTTGGCGACGCTCGGCACGGCCACCGTGTTGGTGCCGATGCGGCTGACCTGGGTGTTCTGCAGTTGCAAGGTGAATTTCAAGACCTGGTTGGGGTACCAGTTGAGCCCCAATGTGCTGATGCGCTGTTCGCCGCCGCGCACGCCGCCCGGCGGCAAGGCGCTGCCGACCACACCGGCATTGTCGTTGAGGTCGAGGGTGCTGTACCGCGCCGCGAGCTCGAAAGCGCCCGAACCGCCATCGGAGGTGAAATTGACGCGCGGTTTGGGGTTGGTGAAAGCGGCATTGGCAGCGGACCAGCCGCGGCGTTCGCCGGTCAGGACCCAGCTTCCTTCCGCATACCAGCCGTTGAAGCCCTGGCCGCGATTGGCGGTCACGCCGCGTTGGTCGATGCCGTATTTGAAATATCCGGCCTGGGCCAGGAAGTTCTGGTAGGTGACCGCGCTTTCCAGATTCCAATTCCAGGCGTCGGTGACATTGGCGTCCGACACCGACACGAATTTGGTGCTGTTGTCGTCCAGATTCACTTCCGGCGGATTGGAAAGCGCAAAGGCGCGCGCCGCGTTGGCCGCCGAACCGCCATCCTTTGGCTTGAACACATCGGTGCCCGCCGCGCTCACCACCCAACGCAAATCGGATGTGACGATTGGTGAATAGGCGACGCGCGCCACGATCGCCTGCTGTTCGTCGAAGGCGCCGGTGGCCTGCGCTTTGTCGCCGGTATAGGCGAGGCTGCCATAGAGCCGGTCGCCCTGATAGACCATCTCGACGGAATCGCGGCCATCGCCGCCCGCCATGTTGCGCGCCAGATCGCCGGGCGCGGAGCGTTCCATGAAAAGCTGATCACTGGAGGAATAGGAATCGTCCAGGCCCGTGGACGGCGGATGCGCCCCGATGCGGAAGATCAGCGGCCCCAGCCCGTCATACTCCAGATAAGCCTGCTGGATATGGCCGGGCGTTTCGGTACCGGTCGATCCGCCCGAGCCGTAATCCACGTTCACGTAATAAGACCAGTCGCCGAACAGCTTGCCTTGCAAGCCGATCTGCGCGCGGCGGAAATTGCCGCCGCTGGAAAGATCCGCACCGAGCGGAAGCGTGCGCGCGCGCGCGCCTTGCATGTAATAGCCAAGGTCATATTGCGCGGTCAGGCGCAGCGCGGCGCTGAAGCGGCCATCGGCGGACGCGATCTGCAGGCGGCCATTGTTGACGCTGGCCTGCGGCTGTTCGCGCATCGCGATGCGGCGTTGGTCCTGCTCGGCGGCGAACTTCGCCACGATGTCGTCGATCTTCTGATCCTGTTGCTTGAGACGGGTTTCCACGACCGGCGGCGGCGTGGCGGGAACAGGCGCGGGCGCCGCAACCGGTTCCGGTGCGGGCTCACGCGCGCCCTTGCGGCCCAGGGCGCGGTTCAATCCGCCGATTTCTTTTTTCTGGGCCTCGATCTGCTTCTGCTGCGCCTCGATCATCTTCTGCATCTGATCCAGCCGTTTCATCACGGCATCATTGTCGGCAGCAAAAGCCGAAGGTGCGGCGGCGGCCAGGATCGTGGCGGCCGCGCCAAGCAGAAGAATGCGTTTCATGAAGTCCCCTTAAGTCATCATCGAGTGTGCTGTTTCCATAATCTCTACTGATTTTATAGAGATTATGGAAGGGCCCTGTTTTACAGGGCGGCGCTGTTATTAACCGGACTCACTTCGCCAGGAAAGTGAAGCCATACTTTTCGAACACGACACGGGCCGCGGGTGAAGAGAGATAGGCGAGAAAGGCGCGCGCTCCGGGCTTGGCATCCTTGACCAGCGCGGCAGGATAAAGAATCGGCTGATGGCTGTTCTCCGGGAACACGCCGACGATCCTGACATTTTTATCAGCTTTGGCGTCGGTTTCATAAACGATCCCCAGCGGCGCTTCCCCGCGCGCGACATAGGCCAACGCCACGCGCACATTCTCTGCATTCACTAGACGATTGACGACGCTGTTCCACACACCCAGAGATGTCAGGGCGGTACGGCCATACTTGCCCGCGGGCACCGAATCCGGATCGGCAATCGCCAGTCTGCCGCCTTTCAACGCGCCCAGCAGATCGAAATGTGGCGCGATATTAATGTTGGTGCTGACATCCTTGCCCGCCACCAGCACCAGCCTGTTGCCCAGAAGATCGATGCGGGTGTCGTGCTGGATCAGGCCTTTGTTGTCGAGATAGTCCATCCAGTCGAGATCGGCGGAGATGAAGATGTCTGCGCCGCTCGATGCTTCGATCTGGCGCGCCAGCGCCGAGGATGCCGCCAGTGACACCGCCACCTGCTTATGGTTCTGCTTTCCGTAATTGGCGGCGATCTCTTTCAAGGCATCGGCCAGCGACGCCGCACCGAAGACGGTGACGTCGGCGGCAAAGGCCGGCAGCGGCGCCAGCATCAGAACAAGTGTCGCGATCAGCGCGCGCAGGAATTTCGTCATGGCAGGCCCCGATTTATCGTGATAGCCAAGTGAATATCACGTGCGGAAGCGTTCCGCAAAATGCTTGCCCGCTCTGTCTCTCCGCGCAAGGATGCGCACATGGCGGGGCTTTTTTTGCGAATTCCGGTGGGCGATGCGGGCAATATGGGGCCCGGCAAGGCGCGCCTGCTCGAACTGATTGAAGAGACCGGTTCGATCCGCGCCGCCGCATCCAAGATGAAGCTCAGTTATCGCCGCGCCTGGCTGCTGCTGCAGGATATCGAGAAAATCTTCGGCGGCGCGGTGCTGGAACGGCGTACCGGCGGCAAATCGGGTGGTGGCGCCGTCCTCACCAGTCGCGGCCGTGACATCGTAAAACACTACCGCAATGCCGAGCGGCGCGCGGCTCGCGCCATCAAGGCCGACCTCGACGCCCTCGCCAAGCTCAAAAATTAAAGCGGCCAGCGTCAGGCGTTTTTGCGTCCGACCATCACCAGGCCCAGCCCCGCGATTACCGACACCACGCCGGCGGCGGTGGGAATCCAGAGCGAATGGTCTTCCTCGTGATTGATCTCGATCGGGCCTGCCTTCACCAGGGGCTTGGTCTCGGTCCAACTGATCCGGCTGACGAACAGCCCGGCAATGCCGGCCACGATCAGAACGATGCCCAGAATGCTCATCGGCTTCATACGATGTCTCCCACGTTGGCGAGAGAACGAGCGGGCGGAACTTAAGTTCCCTCCCCGGGCTTGATCGCGCTCTAGCAGGGCGGCGCCTTGGCGTCTTTCAGCAGTCCGGTTGCGTACAATCCCTGTTCGACCGGCTTTCCGGCGGCATCGAATTTGGCGCCGGGCCCATCAAGCACACTGCCCTCCAGAGTCGCGCCCTTGATGATGGT
>CAYWWT010000223.1:0-4405 GCA_964461855.1 uncultured Rhizobium sp.
ACCAGTCCACGAAAGCGACGTCGGAAGATTTCTTGCGCAGCTGGATGACGGCGTCGTTGAAGCTGGGAAAATATTTCAGGTCGATCTTCTGGCCCGGCTTGCACAGCGTCTGGTTGACCCGCTCGATCGCCTTGGCCTGGGTGGTGCCGGAAATGGTGGCGACGCTGTGGCCGCAAAGCTGGGTCTCGTCCTTGAATCGCAACTTGGAGTCCTTGCGCACGACAAGCTGGATGCCGCCCGCCAGATAGGGCACGAAATCGAACACCTGCTCGCGCTGCGGCGTGACGCCAAGGCCGGAGGTGACATAGTCGAACTTCTTCGCCACCAGGCCCGGGAACAGCCCGCCAAAGGCGATGTTCACGAATTTCGGCTTCAGGCACATGCTGCCCGCGATGGCGCGCGCCAGGTCGATCTCGAATCCGGCGGGCTCGCCCTTGTCGATATACATCTGGGGCGGCGTCGACATGTTGGAGGCGACGGTGAGCATGCCGGGCGTGACCAGGTCCGGCGGCGGCTTGACCGCGCAATCGGCCAGGGCCGGGGCCGCCGTCAGGCTCATTCCAAGGCCCAGGAACAGGGCCGCCAATTGTCTCATTTGTCTCTCCCGGCCTCGAACCTAGGCGGATTCCGGTGGCCACTCAAACCGGGCGGCAATTGGTCCGCTTCCGCCCGCGCGGCCTTCTTTATAGGCTGGCGGGCGTGTAATGATTCCCGCTGCGACCTCAATGACCGACGGCACCGCTACCGCGCATCTCTACAGGCCCAAGCTCGTCACCATTCTGCGTGAAGGTTATGGCGCCGCGCTGTTCCAGAAGGATCTTCTCGCGGGCCTTACCGTCGCGATCGTGGCGCTGCCGCTTTCCATGGCGATCGCGGTGGCATCGGGCGTTTCGCCGGAGCGCGGACTCTATACCGCCATCGTGGGCGGCTTCGTGGTTTCGGTGCTGGGCGGCAGCCGCTTTCAGATCGGCGGCCCGGCCGGCGCCTTCATCGTGCTGGTGGCGGCCACCGGCGCCAAGCTGGGACTGGAAGGGCTGCTGCTCACGGTTCTTCTTTCCGGCCTGATGCTGGTCGTGATGGGGGTGCTCAAACTGGGATCGTTGATCCGTCACATTCCGCATGCGGTGACGGTGGGATTCACCTGCGGCATCGCCGTCACCATCCTGGCCAGTCAGTTGAAGGATTTCGGCGGCCTGCATCTGGCGGGGGCGGAGCCCGGTCCTTTCCTTCCCAAGCTGGCGGCGCTCCATCAGGCGCTGCCCACGCTCAATCCTTCCGCCTTTGCGGTGGGGCTGGGCTCGGCGGCGTTGATTTTTTTCCTGCGCTGGTGGCGGCCCGCCTGGCCGGGCATGTTGATCGCGGTGGCGATCGCGTCTTTTGCGGTGGCGCTGCTGCGCTTGCCGGCGGAAACCATCGGCACCCGTTTCGGCGGCTTGCCGCATGGATTGCCGGTGCCGCATCTGCCCGCGATGAGCGCCGCCTTGCTGTGGAAGGTTCTGCCTTCGGCGCTTTCCTTCACCCTGCTGGGCGGCGTGGAAAGCCTTTTGTCGGCCAAGGTCGCCGACGGCATGACCGGCCGCAAGCATCGCTCCAACATGGAACTGGTGGCGCAAGGGGTCGCCAACATGGTTTCGGCCCTGTTCGGCGGCATCAGCGTCACCGGCACCATCGCCCGCACCGCCACCAACATCCGCGCCGGCGCGCGCACGCCGTTGTCCGGCATCATGCATTCCGCCTTCCTGCTGCTCTTCATCCTGATGGCGGCCGGCCTCGCCAGCTATGTGCCGCTGGCCGCGCTGGCGGGCGTGCTGGTGGTGGTGTGCTGGAACATGGCGGAGAAGGCTGAATTCCTTCGCCTTCTGGGCTATTGGCGCGAAGCCGCCGTTCTTCTTGTCACATTCCTCCTCACCCTGGTGGAAGACCTCACCATGGGCATTCTGGCGGGCTGCGCCTTGGCGGTCTTTTTCGCTCTGCTGAAGCGCGCGGTGCGGGAAGAAGGCGACTGAACCGGGCCTTGGGCGCCGTCGTCCCGGCAGCGGCGCCGGCGAACACCGCGATATCCCGGCGGGACGAAAAGATGTGCGACGATCTGGCCGGGCTTCGATTCGAAGCCTATTGTGGCGCCCATTCCTGTTGACGATTCCAAAACCGAAAAAAGGGGAGGTCATTCCATGACGGACATCTCACGGCGCAACCTGTTGCAGACAGCGGCCGGCCTTGCGGCCATGGCCGGTACCACGCCTGCCCTGGCGCAGGGCATGGAAGCGGCGGCCAAGGGTGGCTCGATCCGCGCCCGCTTCGCTTTGGATCCCAGCCTTATGTATGTGAACGCAGCCAATCTCTGTCCCACCTTCCTCACCGCCATCGCGGCCGAGAAGGCGGAATCGGCGGCGCTTCAGGCCAATCCCTCGCAGGAATATCGCCGCAAATATAATCCGATGGTGGCGACCATCCATGCCCGCATCGGCAAGAACATCAACGCCCCGGCGGAAACCATCGCGCTCACCCGCAATTGCAGCGAATCCAGCGGCAACATCACTCGCGGCGTGCGGCTGAAGGCAGGCGACGAAGTCATCATCGGGCACGAGAACCATCCCTCCAACACCAATTGGTGGAAACGCCGCGAAAAGACCGAAGGCATCGTGGTCAAGATCGCCAAGCCGGCGGACGAACCGCGCAGCATGCAGGAAGTGGCGGACGCTTATACTTCTCTGGCGGGCCCGCGCACCAAGGTGCTGGCGCTGTCGCACCAGACCAATCTGGGCGGCATCATCGCTCCGGTGAACGAGATCGGCCGCTTCTGCCGCTCCAGGAATATCTGGTTCCATGTCGATGCGGCGCAGACCTTTGGCTGGATGAAGCTGGACGTCGCCGCCATCGGTTGCGACTCGCTGGCTGCCAGCACGCACAAATGGATGATGGGTCCGATCGGCGGCGGCGTTCTCTATGTCCGCAAGGAGCGCATCGCCGAACTCGATCCCTTGATGCTGAGCGTGGACTATTATCATTCCGGCGAGCGCGATGCGGTCGACGGCCAGTCGTTCGAGTATCTGGGCCAACGCCCCGACGCGATGCTGCCGGGTCTTCTGGCGGCGCTGGACGAGCGCGATGCGCTGGGCGGCGATGCGGGGATCGAAAAGATCGCCCGCGCCAATGCCGCCCTGATGCGCCAGAAATTGTCGGCCAAAGGCGTCAAGGTGCTGGGATCGGGCGATCCGGCGCTGTGGGGCACGGTGCTGGCGGCGGACGTCAAGGGCCTGCCGGACAGCGCCAAGATGCTGTATGGCAAAAAGCTCGCCGGCTCGATCACCCATGTCGGCGACAAGGCGCTGCTGCGCATCTCGCCCCATGTCTACAACACCGCCGACGAGCTGGATCGCGTCGCCGCGCTCGTGGCCGCATAGCGTTTCGCCCAGGCGAAATATCGGAAGGGGCCGTCCTCCAGAGGGCGGCCTTTTCATTTGTCGCAAAGATTGGCAGATGGCTCTCGAGCTTCCATAGTGCGGCATGTCTGAAAGCGCACCACTGATTGGGATTATCGTTGCCGGCCTTGGCCTGGCTTTTCTGTTCGGAACCGCGGCCAACCGGCTGAAACTGCCGCCCCTGGTCGGCTATCTGCTGGCGGGGGTAGCGGTCGGGCCTTTCACGCCCGGCTTTGTCGCCGACACCCATCTGACCCAGCAATTGGCCGATATCGGCGTGGTGCTGCTGATGTTCGGTGTCGGTCTGCATTTCAGTCCGCGCGACCTTCTGGAGGTGCGCGGCGTGGCGGCGCCCGGCGCGACCTTGCAGATGCTGGTTATCGCGGGCCTGGGCACGGGGGCCGGGGTGGCGCTGGGCTGGAGTCTGGGCGAAGGGGTGATGTTCGGGCTTTGCCTGTCGGTCGCCTCCACCGTGGTGGTGATGCGGGCGCTGCAGGACCGGCGCCTGACCGAAACCGGACGCGGACGCACCGCCATCGGCTGGCTGGTGGTGCAGGATCTGCTCACGGTCATCGTGCTGGTGCTGCTGCCGCCTCTGGCAACGACTTTGAAGGGCGGCGCGGTCGATATGGGTGTGCTGGCGCGGGCGCTGGCGATCACCTTCGGCAAGCTTGGCATCTTCGCGGCCCTGATGATCCTGGTGGGACGGCGCGTCATTCCCGCGATCTTGCATTACATCGCCCATACCGGCAGCCGCGAGCTGTTCCGATTGGCGGTTCTGTCGGTGGCGCTGGGCGTGGCGTTCGCCGCCGCGGCGCTGTTCGGCGTCTCCATCGCGCTGGGTGCTTTCTTCGCGGGCATGATCCTGTCGGGCTCGCCGCTCAGCCAGCGCGCCGCCGAGGAATCCCTGCCGCTGCGCGACGCCTTTGCCGTGCTGTTCTTCGTCTCGGTCGGCATGCTGTTCGATCCGCGCGCGATCATCG
>CAYWWT010000224.1:0-4333 GCA_964461855.1 uncultured Rhizobium sp.
GGTCAAGCCCGGCGCGGTCGTGATCGATGTCGGCATCAACCGCGTCGATGCGGACGGCGGCAAGACCAAGCTGGTCGGCGATGTCGATTACGACGCGGCGAAAGAGGTTGCAGGCGCGATCACGCCGGTGCCGGGCGGCGTCGGCGCGATGACGATTGTCTGCCTGATGCAGAATACGCTCATCGCCGCATGCGCCCAGAACGGCCTGCCGCTGCCGAAGCTTTAGAGCTTCGCCTTTATCTTCTGCGCCAGATCTTCCGGCGTGGCGGCTTCGTCGTAAAAGCTCACCAGCTTGCCGTCCGGCCCCATCAGATACATCACGCTGGAATGATCCATGGCATAGGTGCCGTTTTCCACCGGCCCCTTCTTGGCATAGACGCGATATTCCTTTTCCACTTTGGCGATCTGATCCGGCGTGCCGGTCAGGCCGACAAAGCGGGGACCGAAGGCGGCGACATATTTTTTCAGCACCTCGGGGGTGTCGCGCTCCGGATCGATGGTGATGAAGACCGGCACGATGCGATCCTGATCCGGGCCCAGCCTGTCCAACGCGGCCCCCATCAACGCCAAAGTGGTGGGACAGACGTCGGGGCAGAAGGTGTAGCCGAAATAGATCAGCTGATATTTGCCGGCAAAATCGGTGCTGGCGCGGGGTTTGCCGTCCTGGTCGGTAAGCGCATAGGGCCCGCCGACCGCGATCTGGCCGCTGACCAGGGTTTCACCCATCTGCGGCACCCGATCGCCTTCGAACCACAGGAATGCGCCCATCGCCGCCGCCGCCAGCAGCAGAAACACCAGCAAGGCTTCCTTGGTCTTGAGCATGAAGTTATTAACCCCCTCTGCCCTTCGCATCGCAAGCGCTGCTACGGGCATCTCCCCACCAGCGCGCTACGCGCGCGCGGGGGAGAAGGGGCTGTGACTGATATCAGAAGGGCTTAAGGTGCTTCGATGTCCGAGGGTGCTGCAAAACCACCAAAGCAAAGACTTTATGTCGCATCGCGCACGGGCGCGGAGCGCGGGCGGGTGCGGCTTCGCACCTTGTCGAACCTGCGCTGGCTGGCGATCTCGGGCCAGTCGGCGGCGTTGTTCCTGGTCTATTTCGCCTTCGGCTACAGCCTGCCGCTGGGGTACAGCGTCATCGCCATCGCAGTCAGCGCGGCGCTGAACATCGTGCTGGCGCTGCGCTATCCCGCCAGCCACCGCCTCGCCAATCGCGAAGCCAGCTATTATCTCGCCTTCGATGTGCTGCAACTGGCGGCGCTGCTCTATCTCACGGGCGGGATCATGAATCCCTTTGCCCTGATGTTCGTGGCGCCGGTGGTGATCGCGGCGGCGACGCTCAATCTCGGCAACACGCTCGTTCTTGCCGGCATCGCTTTCGCGTCGGTGAGCCTGATCGGCATCTTCCACCGGCCCTTGCCCTGGCCGTCTGGCGAGACTTTGATCCTGCCGCAGCTTTATCAGGCCGGCATCTGGGCGGCGCTGGTGATCGGCATCGGTTTCACCTCGGTCTATGCCTGGCGCATCGCCTCGGAATCCGCGCGCATGTCGGCCGGCCTGGCGGCGACGCAATTGGCGCTGGCGCGCGAGCATCGCCTGGCTTCGCTGGGCGCGCTGGCGACAGCGGCGGCGCATGAGCTGGGCACCCCACTCGGCACCATCGCGGTGGTGGCGCGGGAATTGGAGCGCGCGCTTCCCGCCAATTCTCCCGAAGTCGAAGATGTGCGGCTGCTCCGCGACCAGGCGGAGCGCTGCCGCGCGATCATCGCCCGGCTTGCCAATCCCGAAGAAGCCATGCTGGGCCAGGCGGCGCGATTGCCGCTGGGCGCGCTGCTCGACGATATCGCCGCGCCCCATCGCGGCGAGGATGTCGCCATCACGGTCAAGTCGGCGAATGGCGATGCCGGCGCGGCCCCGCAAGTCTGGCGCGCGCCCGAACTTCTGCACGGGCTGGGCAATATCATCGAGAACGCGGCCGATTTCGCGCGCACCGAAGTGCGGATCACGGTCACATGGGACGCGAGCACGCTCGGCGTGGTGATCGAGGATGACGGGCCGGGGTTTGCGCCGGAAATTTTCGAGCGTATCGGCGAGCCCTATGTCACCTCGCGGCCGGGCCATAATGCGCCCGGCGACACCGACATCGATCCCGGTGCCCTGGGCGAGCATGAGGGCATGGGACTGGGCTTTTTCATCGCCAAAGTGCTGCTGGAACAGACGGGTGGCAGCGTAAACGCAACCAATCCGCCCGGCGGCGGCGCGCGGGTTTCGGTGGATTGGGCACGCGGCGTGATCGACGGCCAGGAGCCACCGGCGCAAAACGAGACAGATTGAGGCGGATTGACGCGCCCGCCCTTCGGGTACTATGTCCCGCGCATAGAGCGTCGGCCAGGAAAAGTGGGAGCCCGTACAACGGGCGAGCGGTTTTCCGGGCGGGCGCCGTAGGCGCCAATTAAAAGTGGGCGCGTCCGCGCCCGGACCGCGCGACGTGGATTAAGACCGATGAACGCTGTCGAAGACAAAAGCCTGTTGATCGTGGAAGACGACCGTCCGCTGCGCGAGCGGCTGGCACGCGCCATGGAAGCGCGCGGGTTCGCGGTGACGATTGCGGAATCGGTGGCCGAAGGCCGCGCCCGCGCCAAGGAAGCGCCGCCCGCTTACGCGGTGGTGGATCTGAAGCTGGAAGACGGCAACGGCCTGGACGTCGTTGAAACCTTGCACAGCGTGCGTCCCGATGGCCGCGTGGTGGTGTTGACCGGCTTCGGCAATATCGCGACCGCGGTCGCGGCGGTGAAGTATGGCGCCGTCGATTATCTGCCCAAGCCTGCGGATGCCGACGATATTCTGGCCGCTCTGATGGCGACGCCGGGCGGCAAGCCCAAGCCGCCGGAAAATCCCATGTCGGCCGATCGCGTGCGCTGGGAACATATTCAGCGCGTTTACGAACTCTGCGGCCACAATGTTTCCGAGACTGCGCGGCGGCTGAATATGCATCGCAGAACGCTGCAGCGCATTCTGGCCAAGCGCAGTCCGCGCTAGACTCTCTTCTTCTTGACGATCTTCTTGGCAGGCGCTTTTTTTGTTGGCGCCGCTGCGCGCTTTTTCTTGGTCTTGGCTTCAATCTGCAGCCGCCGCGCGTTCAGCAGATCCTGCAACGTTTTCCTGTCCAGCTTCGACAGCCGTGCCAGCAAATACGGGAAATTCTTGTAATGGTCGGTGATGTAGAAAAGCCCGGGCTCAGCTTCCAGCATCACGTCACGCATCTCCATCGAACCAATGGCCAGCACCATCGCCTCTTCCTTGGTATGGACGCGGGTGAGGAATTTCTCCGCCACGAAGACGGCAGGCTTGCCGAAATAAGGGCCTTCGCTGGCGCCTTCAAACGACAGCGCGATCTTGCGGGCTTCAGCTCTGGTGAGGGACATCCGGTATGACCAAATTGGGTGAAGAGGTTTGCGCGATGGTGTCGAGAATGGCGGAAAGCCGTTCCGCTGCAACCTTGGCGAAGGAAATCGTCACGGCCTTGCGGCGGCTGGCATGCAGCGATTGCGCCTGTGCCGGTTTGACGATGGCGCCGCCATAGCGGTCCGCCACGATCAGGCCCGTCTCGGATGGCACATGCTCGGGCGGGAAGTCGGGCGGAATGGCGAAATAGAAGAGATCGCAATAATCCAGATACTCCGGCCATTTCCCGTCGCCGCGCAAATCGGCCAGCGCCACCTTGATTTCCACGCCCAGCATTTCACCGCCCGCACCGATGGCGGCGACGTCCAGCCTGCGGCCATTGGGCAAAGTGAATTCCAGGATCGGCGAATAGCCCTCCTGAATCAAAAGCCGCGAGACGCCGCGCGCCACTTCCGCCGCCGTGGAAGACGAGATCACAGCAGCCTCTCGTAAAAGCCGCCGAAGCTTCCGTCTTCAGCGACCAGATGGATTTCCAGAATCCAGTGGCGCGCGCGGCCCTTGCCGTCGGGATCGCTCATGGGGTTGAGATTTTCCGGGCCGATGCGGTTCAACTTCTTGTCGCCGGGGATCAGGGCATGGGCGAATTCGCTGACCAGATGACCCGCGATCTTGCCGCCGAAGCGCCAACCGGCCTTCGCGGCGGCGTCTTGCGCGAAGGCATAAAGATTCGCGCCGGTCATGTCCGGATTGCTGCGGTAGTGCGCTTGAACGTCGGCGAAGACGCGCGGGAGATCGGCAACCAGTTTTTGCTTCTGCGGATCGCTGCCCAGGGCATAGCTTTTGCCGATATCGGCTTCCCAGGCTTCGAACACCGGGCCCAGATCAACGTAAACGATGTCGTCGGCTGCGATGGTGCGAATGGGCGGAT
>CAYWWT010000225.1:0-4313 GCA_964461855.1 uncultured Rhizobium sp.
CGCGCTTCAACATCTCTTCCGAAACATTGAGTGATGTCGCCTTGGCGCGCACGCGTTTCAGGACAGTGATGGCATCCATCTCGGATTCACCACGGCTGCGGCGCTGCGCGTTCAACGCGCTCTTGAGAAACATCATGGTGGTGACGCCGGGAATTTCCACCGGGTATTGCATTGCCAGAAAGACGCCTTTGGCGGCACGCGCTTCCGGCGGCAGGGCGGCGAGGTCTTCGCCGTTATAGGTGATGCTGCCATCGGTGATGTCATAGCCGGACCGGCCCGCCAACACGTAAGAGAGCGTGGATTTTCCAGAGCCATTCGGGCCCATGATGGCGTGCACTTCGCCGGCTTCAACCTTCAGGGTCAGCCCCTTCAGGATTGCCTTGCCGCCCACCGCGACATGAAGATTTTTGATGTCCAGCATATTCAACCCACGGAACCTTCCAGAGAAATACCGACCAGTTTCTGCGCTTCGACCGCGAATTCCATCGGCAATTGCTGCAGCACTTCCTTGCAGAAGCCGTTGACGATCAGCGCCACGGCCTCTTCCTGACCCAGCCCGCGCTGCAGGCAATAAAAGAGCTGGTCTTCGGCGATCTTCGACGTCGTCGCTTCATGCTCGATGCGCGCCGACGGATTGCGGCTTTCGATATAGGGAACGGTGTGAGCGCCGCATTCGCCGCCGATCAGCAGCGAGTCGCATTGCGTGAAGTTACGGGCATTCTCCGCCTTGCCATAGACGCTCACCAAGCCGCGATAAGTGTTCTGCGCCTTGCCGGCGCTGATACCCTTGGAGATGATCCGCGAGCGCGTGTTCTTGCCCAGATGAATCATCTTGGTGCCGGTGTCGGCCTGCTGATAATTGTTGGCGATGGCGATGGAATAGAATTCGCCGACGCTTTCATCGCCGCGCAGGATGCAGCTGGGATATTTCCAGGTGATGGCGGATCCGGTTTCGACCTGGGTCCAGGAAATCTTGGAGCGGTCGCCGCGGCAATCGCCTCGCTTGGTGACGAAATTGTAGATGCCGCCCAGGCCATTTTCGTCGCCGGGATACCAGTTCTGCACTGTGGAATATTTGATCTCGGCATCGCCCAGGGCGACGAGTTCGACCACCGCGGCGTGCAGCTGGTTCTCGTCGCGCTTGGGCGCGGTGCAGCCTTCGAGATAGGACACGTAGGAGCCCTCGTCCGCCACGATCAGTGTGCGTTCAAACTGGCCGGTCTCGCTGGCATTGATGCGGAAGTAAGTGGACAGCTCCATCGGGCAGCGCACGTTTTTCGGCACATAGACGAAGGTACCGTCGGAAAAGACCGCCGAATTCAAGGTGGCGAAGAAATTGTCAGTCACCGGCACCACGGTGCCGAGATATTTCTTCACCAGATCGGGATAGTCGCGGATCGCTTCGGAGATCGGGCAGAAGATCACGCCAGCTTCGTTGAGCTTTTCCTTGAAAGTGGTGGCGACCGAGACGGAATCGAACACCGCGTCCACCGCCACACCGGCCAGCGCCATCTGTTCCGACAGTGGAATGCCCAGCTTGTTATAAGTTTCCAGCAGCTTGGGGTCGACTTCGTCCAATGACTGCTTCTTGGGCGTATTCTTGGGCGCCGCATAATAATAGGCGTTCTGATAGTCGATGGGCGGATAATGGACCCGCGCCCAACTCGGCTCCTTCATGGAGAGCCAGCGGCGGAACGCGCCCAGGCGCCATTCCAGCATCCATTCCGGCTCGCCCTTCTTGGCGGAGATGTAGCGCACCGTCTCTTCCGACAGCCCCTTGGGTGCACGCTCCATCTCGATGTCGGTGACGAAGCCGTACTTATACTTCTCGCCCAATCCGGCGACGGTATCCTTGGTTTCCAGGGCAGCGGATGACATGACGAACCTCAGGCAGCGGCCGGCGCGCGAACGCGCTGGCGCAATTTCAGGAGTGACGCGACAACAGCATCGGCATCTTCAGGAACGGAATTCCAGCCGAAGCTGACCCGGATCGCGCCCATGGCGAGTTCGGGCGAGACGCCCATCGCCGACAGGACATGCGACGGCGCAATCTTGCCCGACGAACAGGACGAGCCGGAACTGACCATCACGCCGTCCAGATCGAGGGCGATCACCAGATTCTCGGACGACAATCCGGGCACACCGACATTGGAGGTGTTGCCGAGACGCGGCGCGCCCGAGCCGAATATCACCGCTTCCGGCATGACCTGTTTCAAGGCGGCCTCGAAATGATCGCGCACCGCCTGGACACGGGCACGTTCGCCCGCATCGGCCATCACGGCATCCGCTGCCGCCGCGAACCCGGCAATGCCGGAGAGATTTTCGGTTCCGGCGCGCAAACCTTTCTGCTGCCCGCCACCCGTTACCTGCGGCGCAAGCGGCGCATCGGGCGCAACAATCAGGGCACCCACACCCTGCGGCCCGCCGAGCTTGTGCGCCGATAAGGTGAGATAATCGCAAAGCCCGGCGTCGATCACGAATTTGCCCGCCGCCGTCACGGCATCCACCAGCAACAACGCACCCGCCTCGCGGCAGAGACGCGAGATTTCGGCAATCGGCTGGATCACCCCGGTTTCATTATTGGCCGCCATCACTGCCACCAGCGCGCGCCCCTTGCCTTCGCGCAAGGCCACATGCAGCGCTCCGGTGTCCAGGATGCCATCGGCTGTTACCGGCAAGCTTTCCACACGAACACCGGCAATCCGCTCCGCCACCGCTTGCGCGGGTTTGAGCGCCGAACTGTGCTCGATGGCGCTGACGAACAGGCGTGTGATGCGGGCGGCCTTATCCATCTCGCTTTGATCGATCGCGCCTTCGACGGCTCCCCACAGCGCCAAGCCATTCGCCTCGGTCGCACCGCTGGTGAAAATCACCTGTTCCGCCTTGGCCCCAACGAGGCGCGCCACGCTCCGGCGCGCCTCCTCCACGAGGGCGCGGGCGACGCGACCATTGGTGTGCACCGAAGACGGGTTTCCCGTCACCGCCAGCGCGCGGAGCATTGCATCGCGGCAAGACGGGCGAAGCGGCGCGGTGGCATTGTGATCGCAATACGGCATCACGTATCTCAGGCCGCTTCGAAATCCTGGGCCTGGCCTTCGGCGGCGGTTTCGAAATCATTGCAGGGGCGCGACCGGCCCAAAACGCGCCGTTCCACAACATCCGCCAGCGAAACCGACGACAGGAAGATGTGGATCTGCTGGCCCAACTCTTCCCAGAGATCGTGGGTGACGCAGCGCGCACCCGTCTTGGTGCAGCCTTTGGTGCCATTCGGCTTGCAGCGCGTTGCCGCGATGGGCTCGTCCACCGCCACGATGATATCGGCGATCCGCAATTCGGCGGATGGCCGGGCCAGGCGATAGCCGCCGCCCGGGCCCCGAACACTGGTCACCAGCCCGCCGCGCCGGAGCTTGGCGAAAAGCTGTTCCAGATAAGACAGGGAAATGTCCTGGCGTTCGGCAATGTCGGCCAGGGCCACCGGCTTGGCGGCCCCTTCGGTTTCCGAGGCATGACCCGCCAAGTCGGCCATCGCCATCACCGCATAACGTCCTTTGGTGCTCAGCCGCATGGCCGATCTCCTTCAAATAGCGGCGTTTTTTCTTAGGCACCGGGGACGGCTTGATGTTAAGAAGCGCGGCCCGTCCTGGAAAAAAGCCTGAATACCAGCAGGAGGGGTATAGATTTCCCTACCATGACGGTCAAGTATTCACAGGGCATCCGCCAAAAATCCAGCAAGCCATTGATATAACAATATCATTCTGCAGAAATGCTGGCTTAAATTCCGAGTTTTCCGCTATGCTAATGATGCAGACCCGCCCGCCCGAGAACAATCATGCCTGACATTATTCTTCCTGGGTCCGCCGGCCGGATCGAAGCCCGCTACCAGCGCCAAAAAGCGCCCGGTGCCCCGATGGCGCTGGTGCTGCACCCACATCCGCAGTTTGGCGGAACGATGAACAATCCGCTGGTCTATGACCTGTTCCACATGTTTCACGGCCTGGGCTGCACCACGGTGCGCTTCAATTTCCGGGGCGTGGGCCGCAGCCAGGGAACTTTCGACAATGGTTCGGGAGAATTGTCCGATGCCGCCGCGATCCTGGACTGGATGAACACCCTCTATCCCAATCCCTCGAATGTCTGGGTTTGCGGCATCTCGTTCGGCGCCTGGATCGGCATGCAATTGCTGATGCGCCGGCCGGAGATCACCGGTTTCGTCTCCATTGCGCCGCCCGCCAGCATGTACGACTTCGCGTTCCTCGCACCCTGCCCGGCGTCCGGCCTGATCGTGCACGGCACCAAGGACAGTGTCGTGCCGG
>CAYWWT010000226.1:0-4310 GCA_964461855.1 uncultured Rhizobium sp.
TCGGCGCCGGCGCGCTTGGCGGGGCGGCGATTGGAGCGCTCAGCGGCGTGGTGGCCGTGGCTGCGGCGAATCTTTTCGGCGACGAGCCGGACCTGCTGATTCCCTATTCAGTGATGATTCTGACCGTCACCGGCGCAATCGGCGGCCTGTTCGGCCAACTCGATGCCCTGATGAAGGCATTCATTCGTTCATTGCGGTGAGGGAAGCTGTCGGTTGGCGCGATCAGGCCAAACCCGGAAAGGGCTGGGGGGCTTGAAGTTCCGGGCCGACTCAAAAAGCACGGCCAACCGACAAAGGGATGGTCGGTCGGGAAAACGGCCAGCGCATGGTTCAATCGTGACCATTTCGGGGCAGCGATTACAAATGTGAAAGGCTTGCGGCCTGCCGGCTCCCGCCTCATCATGGCGGCGATGGCGGAAGAACCCATAGCGTTTCACCGCGCCGCACCTTTTGTCAGGGATGCGGCGCGGAATTGTTCCGGAAATGACACCGCTTTCCCTTTGACCCGCTTCGACCGCAGTGAGCTGCATCGCCTTCTGACGGTGTATGGCCGGATGGTCGCGGCAGGCGAATGGCGGGATTACGCGCTCGATTTCCTGGAAGAGGCGGCGGTTTTCTCCATTTTCCGCCGCACCAGCGAGATGTCCTTATTTCGGGTCGAAAAGCGCCCCAAGCTGCGGACCAAGCAGGGCCAATATTGCGTCATTGCGGCGGGCGGGCTGGTTCTGAAGCGCGGCCACGACCTGGCTCATGTCCTCAAGGTCTTTGATAAGAAGCGCCTGCAAGCTCTTGCAGATTAAATAAAAAGCAAAAGGCCCGGCTTTCGCCGGGCCTTTGTTTTGATGCCCTCATCTGTCCGCCACGCGGGCAGGCCCACTAGCGGACCTCTTCCCCCGCCAGCGGCTTTGCCGCGCGGGGGGGGGAAGAAAGCCGGAGTGTGCTTCGCCTACCTACGATTTCCCATGAAGCGGAGCAGGAAGATGAACAGATTGATGAAGTCGAGATAGAGACGCAGCGCGCCCATGATCGCCTTCTTGCCCGCCGTCTCGCCGTCGTCGCCGGCAAAATACATGTTCTTGATGCTCTGGCTGTCATAGGCGGTGAGGCCCGTGAAGATCAGCACACCGATCACCGAGATCGCGAACTGCAAGGGGCCGGAGGCGAAGAACATATTGGCCAGCGACGCCAGGATCAGGCCGATCAGGCCCATGAACAGGAAGGAGCCGAAGCCGGTGAGATCGCGCTTGGTGGTGTAGCCCCACAGGCTCATCGCACCGAACGTCCCGGCGGTGACGAAGAAGGTCAACGCGATTGAAGCGCCGGTATAGGCGAAGAGGATGGTGGAAAGCGAAATGCCCATCAGCGCGGCATAGAGCCAGAAGACGCCCTGTGCGGCGGCGAAGCTCAGCCGCTGCATGCCGAAAGAAAACAGCAGGACCAAGCCGATCGGCGCGAACATCGCAATCCAGCCCAGGATGTTGGGCTGCATGGCGACGCCATTGGCCGTCTGAACCTGGCTGAAGAACACGCTGTAGAGCGCGGTGTTGGCGGTAAGCCAGGCGACAGCGCCGGTCAGGCCGAGGCCGATCAGCATGTAATTATAGACCCGCAGCATGTAGGAGCGCAGGCCTTCATCTACCGAGGCAACCGCGCCGCCAGCGGCCAGCCGATTGTCATAATTCGCCATGAAAAACTCCCTGTAAGCCCTCACTATATCGTGATTTGCGGCACGCGTATCAAGCGGCGGCCGAAAATAGAGGAAATGGCCGTTTCCCAAGCTTTCCGGACGTTAATTTCGGACCCTCAGGCGTTGCGCAGCCGCTGCGCAGGCCGGGCATTCAAGGCTGCGATGGCACCGAAAAGGCCGAAAAGCAGGGTGGCTGCACCGCCGCCCGCCACCGTCAAGAGCGCGGCATGGGCATCGAAGACAAAACTCGTGTCCAGAATCTGACGTGCAATCAGGCTGGCGGCCAAGGTGCCCGCGCCAAGGGCGATGATCCCGGTGGCGATTCCAAGCAGGCCATACTCCAGCACATAAACGAGCGCGATCTGAAGGCGCGTTGCGCCGACGACCTTCAGCACCGTGGCGTCGTAGAGCCGGGTGCGGGCGCCCGCCGCGATCGTGCCGGCCAGAACCAGGAGACCGGCCAGAATGGTGACCAGGCTGGCCGCGCGAATGCCTTGCGCCAATTGCTGGAGCAGGGTGTTGACCTGGGCGATGGCATCCTTGACCCGAACGGTGGAGATATTCGGGAATTTCTCGGTCACCGCCATGTACATGGCATTTTCTTCCTCCGGGGCGACACGCACGGTCGCGAGGAAGGAATGGGGGGCTTTGTCGATCAGCCCCGGCGACAGCACCAGGATGAAATTCTGTCCACCGTTGCGGAAATCGACCTTGCGCAAGCTGGCGATGCGTCCCTGGATCTGCCGGCCCAGGACATTCAGGCTCATGCTGTCGCCCAGCTTCATACCCAGGCCTTTGGCGACTTCCTGGTCGAGGGAGATCAGCGTTTCGCCCCGGTAATCGGGCGCCCACCATTTTCCGCTGGTGATCTGGGTGCCCGGTGGCGGGGTTGCGGCATAGGTGATGCCGCGATCGCCCGACAGCGCCCATTTGACGTCCGGGTCTACTTTCACCTGCGCCGACGGCACGCCGTTCACGGCAGTGATCCGTCCACGGATCATGGGCGTGCGCTTATAGTCCGTGCCGCTTTTAAACGCCGCAATGGTGCGGTCGAAGGCAGCGGTCTCGTCGGGCTGAATGTCGACAAAGAAGAAGCTGGGCGCCCGGCTGGGCAGGGATTCGTTCACTTCCGCGGCCATGGTACGGTCGAGCAGCGTGATGGTGGCGAGCAGGGTCAGCCCCAACCCGAGCGCGGTGATGACGCCTTTGGTGGCCGCGCCCGGACGGGTCAGATCGCCTAGCGCCAGTCGCGCAAGGGGCGAACGCGGATGCGGCAGTTTGCGCAACCCCCAGCTCAGCGCGCTTGCCACCAGCCGCAACAGGCCGAGGAGTAGGATGGCGCCGCCTAAGAATTCGCCAGCATAGAGCGGCGAAGGCGAGAGCGCCAGCATCAGGCCGGTGATGCCCAGTGCCGCTGCCGCAGCGGTCAGCAGATAAGCAGGTTGTAGCCGTCCCCGAATGGGAGACACGGTTTCGCGAAGCAGGCTGGCGGGCGGAATTTCCCGCGCCCGCCCCAGCGGCGGTACCGAAAACGCAATGGCCGACAACAGGCCGAAACCAGCCGCGAGCAGGAACGGACCGGGATAAAATCCCAATGCCGGCGGCAGCGGCAGCGCGTCGCCATAGAAGCGCGCCAACAAGAACGGTGCGCTGGAGCCCAGAATTGCTCCGATCACCAGCGCCACCGACGCGATGGTCATCACCTGAAGAAAGAAGACCAGAAAGACCAGGCGTCCATCCGCGCCCAGCGATTTCAGAATGGCGATGTCGAAACGCTTGCGGTCCAGGAAGGCCGATACCGCTTCACTGGCGCCGACACCGCCGACGCCCAACGCCGTCAGTCCGACCAGGGTGAGGAACATCGCCACTTGTTCGACGAAACGGCGGATGCCGGGCGCGGCATCTGTGCGGTCGCGAATCTGCCAATTGGCATCCGGGAAGGCTTTTGCCGCGTCCGCCTTGAAGCTTTCGATGGTCGCGCCCTGCTTTTCCGCAGCCGGCGAGAAGGCAACCTTGTAGGTGTAGTCGATCAGGCTTCCCGGCTGTTCCAGCGCCGTGCCGCCCAGGGCTTTTGTGGAAATCAAAATGTGCGGGCCCAGTGAAAAGCCGGTGGAAATCCGATCCGGCTCGCTGTCGAGAACCGCGATGATGCGCAAGGTGGCGTTGCCGAGCCGTATCAGGTCGCCGCGGCGGGCATGCAGCCGGTCGAGCAGAGTCTGTTCGGCGGCGGCGCCGCAAATGCCGTCATCCTCGCAATGCAGGATATCGTCGACGCTTTGAGCAGGCGTAAAGCCGGGCGCGCCAAACAGGGGCCAGGCGCCATCGACCGCCTTGACCTCGACCAACTCGCGTTCGGCCTGCCGGCCTTCGCGCAGCGAATAGACCATGGACTGCAACGATACCGTGCTGGCGACCCGGCCATAGCGGCGCAGAAATTGTTCTTCCGCGGGCGCGGCGGGCCGATGCACCAGGCGCACCGACACATCGCCCCCCAGGAATGTCTGGCCGGAATCGCGCAGGCTGGTAAGGAAGGCATTGCTCAACGATTCCACGGCGGCAATCGCGGCGGTGCCCAGAAGCAGGCAGAGAAAGAATATCCGGAAGCCCTTGAGGCCTCCGCGCA
>CAYWWT010000227.1:0-4239 GCA_964461855.1 uncultured Rhizobium sp.
GCATGCAGGCCCGGGTGCGCTTTGCCGCCGCCAATGCCTTCGCGCTGCCACTGGAGTCCAAGCGCGAATATGACAGCGTGCTGGCGAACCCGCCTTTCCATGGCGAAGGGCAGGCTTCCACCGACCCGGCCCGGGCGCGCGCGCTGATGGATGAAGGGACCTTGAGCGACTGGCTGGAGGCCGGGGTCAAGCGGACGCGGTCCGGCGGGACTTTCACCACCATCCTGCGGGCGGACCGGTTGAACGAAGCCCTGGCGGCGCTGCCTTTGACCGGCGTGACAGTCCTGCCGCTCTGGCCGCGCGCAGGCGATCCTGCCCGGCGGACCCTGATCCAGCTTCGCAAAGGTTCCGGCGCCGCTTTCCGCCTTGCGTCAGGATTGATTTTACACGATGAAACAGGGGCTTATACAAAGGAAGCGGACGCCATATTGCGGGGTGAAGCCGCGCTTGCCCTGGGTGTACCCCGTCTATAGGTTCCGGCCCATTCCGGAGATTGCCGACTCGTGACCAGACCCTCCAAGGCCAAAACCTTCCAGGACCTGATCCTCACTTTGCAGGATTTCTGGGCATCCAAGGGCTGCCTGATCCTGCAGCCTTATGACAATGAGATGGGCGCCGGCACTTTCCATCCCGCCACGACTTTGCGGGCATTGGGACCGCGGCCCTGGAAGGCCGCCTATGTGCAGCCTTCGCGCCGTCCCAAGGATGGACGCTATGGCGAAAATCCCAACCGGCTGCAGCACTATTACCAGTTCCAGGTGATCCTGAAGCCCGCACCGGAGAATGTGCAGGAGCTCTATCTGGAATCGATCAAGGCAATCGGCCTCGATCCGGCGCTGCACGATATCCGCTTTGTCGAAGACGATTGGGAGAGCCCGACCCTGGGCGCCTGGGGATTGGGCTGGGAAGTCTGGTGCGATGGGATGGAGATCACCCAATTCACATATTTCCAGCAGGTGGGGGGGATCGATTGCGATCCGGTTGCCGCCGAACTGACATACGGGCTCGAGCGGTTGGCGATGTATGTCCAGAATGTCGAATTCGTCTACGACCTGGCATTCAACGATCAATTCCGCTACGGCGAAGTCTTCTTCCAGAACGAGCAGGAATTCTCCGCCTTCAATTTCGAGCGCGCCGACACCGAAATCCTGTTCCGGCATTTCAACGAAGCCGAAAAGCAATGCCAGGAACTGTTGACAGGGAAGAAATTGGCGCTTCCCGCTTATGACCAATGCATCAAGGCGAGCCACGCCTTCAATCTTCTGGATGCGCGCGGCGTCATCAGCGTGACCGAGCGTGCCGCTTACATCGCGCGGGTGCGTGCGCTGGCAAAGGCCTGCTGCGAAGCCTGGCTGGAAACGCCGATGGGCAGCTACAAGCCCCGATACAACAATAAAGAGGTCGGCTGATGCCCGATCTTCTGCTTGAGCTTTTCTCGGAAGAAATACCCGCCCGCATGCAGGCGGGCGCGGCGCGCGACCTGGAGCGCCTGGTCGTGGGCGCCCTGTCGGACCGCGGTCTTCTGTTCGAAGGCATCAAGGCTTTTGCAGGACCGCGCCGTTTGACACTTGCGGTCAGCGGGATTCCCGCCAAGCAAGCCGACGTCCGCGAGGAACTGAAAGGGCCCAAACTCGATGCGCCCCCCGCGGCAATCGAGGGATTCCTGAAGAAGACCGGTCTCACCAAAGATCAGCTCAAGATTGAAAAGCAGGCCAAAGGCGAGGTCTATATCGCTGTGATCGAACGGGAAGGTCGCGAAACCGCCGCGGTTCTCGGCGAAATCCTGCCCGAACTGATGGCGAAACTGCCCTGGCCCAAAAGCATGCGCTGGAAGCCGGGCGTGACGACGCGCTGGGTCCGGCCGCTGCATTCCATTCTCTGCACCTTCGATGGCGAGGTCGTTCCGTTCTCCTTTGCGGGCGTTTCCAGCGGTCGGCATACAAAAGGCCATCGCTTTCTGTCGTCCGGCAGCATCGAAGTGCGCCGTTTCGAAGATTACGCCGCCACCCTGAAAAAGGCCCATGTGGTGCTGGAAGCGGACGAGCGTGCCGCCATCATCTTCGAAGGCATCAAACAGGCAGCGTTCATTCACGGCCTGGAAATGATCCCGGACGAGGGACTGCTGGCGGAAGTCGCAGGGTTGGCGGAATGGCCGGTGGTGCTGATCGGGCGCATCGAAGACCAGTTCATGGAAGTCCCGGCCGAAATTCTTCAGACCTCGATGCGGACGCATCAGAAATACTTCGCGCTGCGTGATCCCAAGACCGGGACGATGGCCAACCGCTTCGCGTTTGTCGCCAACATGGTGGCCGAAGACGGCGGTCAGGAAATCGTGGCGGGTAACGAGCGCGTTCTCAGGGCGCGCCTGTCGGACGCCAAATTCTTCTGGGACGAGGATCGCAAGCGTCGCCTCGACAGCCGGATCGACGACCTCAAAGGCATTGTCTTCCATGCCAAGCTTGGCACCCAGCATGAGCGCGTGGAGCGCATCGCCAAGCTGGCGGGCGAAATCGCCGCCAAGATCGGCGCCGATCCGAAAAAAGCGGAACGCGCGGCGCGGCTGGCGAAAGCCGATCTGACATCGGGTGTCGTCGGCGAATTCCCCGAACTGCAGGGCGTGATGGGCCGTTACTATGCGCTGCATGACGGTGAGGCGGCCGAGATCGCTGATGCGGTTCGCGATCACTACCGGCCCGTGGGCCCTTCCGATTCCGTACCGACGGAAAAAACCGCCATCGCTGTGGCACTGGCAGACAAGCTTGACGCCCTGACCGGCTTCTTCGCCGCGGGCGAAAAGCCAACCGGTTCGGGTGATCCTTTTGCATTGCGCCGCGCCGCATTGGGCATCATTCGCATCCTGCTGGAAAACCGCGTTCGGCTGCCGCTCGCGCTTCCGGGCGACCTTCTCTCCTTCTTCGCCGACCGGCTGAAAGTCGCTCTGAAAGAGAAGGGCATCCGTCACGATCTGATCGATGCGGTATTTGCCCTTGGCGGGGAGGACGATCTGGTGCGGCTGGTCGCCCGGGTCGAAGCGCTTCAGGCATTCCTGGGCAGCGACGATGGCGCCAATCTGCTGGCGGGCTACAAGCGGGCCGCCAATATCCTTAAAGCCGAGGAGAAAAAGGACGCCCGGTCCTTTACCGGCACGCCGTCCGAAGCCAAATTAACCGATCCGGCGGAAAAAGCTCTGTTCTCCGCCCTGAAAGAGACAAAAATCCTGATCACATCTTTCCTGGCACGGGAAGATTTTGCCGCGGCGATGCGCCAATTGGCGACTTTGCGCGTTCCGGTGGATGGATTTTTCGAGGGTGTGAAAGTGAATGCGGAAGATGCCGAGGTCCGGGAAAACCGGCTGCATCTTCTGGCCTCCCTGCGGGAGGCGGTACATCAAATTGGGGACTTCTCCAGAATAGAGGGTAATTCGGGATGACCAAGTGGGTTTATGCGTTCGGTGACGGCAAGGCTGAAGGCCAGGCCGGGATGAAGAATCTCCTGGGCGGCAAGGGTGCCAACCTGGCGGAGATGAGCAATCTCGGACTGCCGGTACCGCCGGGCTTCTCGATCACCACCGAGGTCTGCACCTACTATTATGCCAACAAGGAAAATTATCCGTCCGACCTGAAGGATCAGGTGAGCGCGGCGCTGCGCCAAGTCGGCTATCTCGCCCATGGCAATTTCGGCGATCCCGCCAAGCCGCTGCTGGTTTCGGTGCGCTCGGGCGCGCGCGTCTCCATGCCGGGCATGATGGATACCGTCCTCAATCTCGGCCTCAACGCGACGACCACCGAAGGCCTGGCCAAGATCACCGGCGATGCGCGCTTCGCCTATGACAGCTATCGCCGCTTTATTCAGATGTATTCCGACGTGGTGCTGGGCGTTGAGCACGCCTCGTTCGAGGAAATCCTGGACGAGGAAAAAGACACCAAGGGCGTCGAACTCGACACCGATCTGGATGCGGAAGACCTCAAGCGCATCGCCAACCGCTTCAAGCAGCGCGTGCAAAAGGAATTGGGCAGACCCTTCCCGGAAGACGTGCAGGAACAGCTTTGGGGCGCCATCGGCGCCGTGTTCGGTTCCTGGGAAAGCCCGCGCGCCAATACCTACCGCAAGCTTCACAGCATCCCCGCCGACTGGGGCACGGCGGTAACGGTGCAGGCGATGGTGTTCGGCAATCGCGGCGAGACTTCGGCCACCGGCGTCGCCTTCACGCGTGATCCTTCGACCGGCGAGAACATCCTC
>CAYWWT010000228.1:0-4219 GCA_964461855.1 uncultured Rhizobium sp.
GTCGAATCGGTTGACCGTGTGCGCGAGGCGGACGCTTCGGCAAGTCATGAGGGGCCGGGACGGTGAATGTCGATCAGGTATTGAAAGAGTTCAAGAAATCCGGCGCCTTGCTTGAGGGCCATTTCATCCTGTCCAGCGGCCTGCATTCCGACAAATTCCTGCAGAAGGCGCTGGTGTTCCAGGACGCCAAGCGCACCGCCAAGCTTTGCAAGGCGCTCGCGGCCAAGGTGAAAAAGGAAGTAAAGGACGAGATAAGCGTCATCGTCTCGCCCGCGGTCGGCGGCATTGTTCCCGGCTATGAAATGGGGCGCCAGCTCGGGTTGCCTGCGATGTATGTGGAGCGGGTGGACGGCACGTTTCAGTTGCGCCGCAATTTCACACTGAAGAAGGGCCAGAAAGTCTTGATGGTGGAAGATATCATCTCGACCGGCGTGTCGTCGCGCGAGTGTATCGCCGCGATCAAGGCGACCGGCGCCAAGGTCGTGGCGGCCTGTTGCCTGATCGACCGTTCAGCCGGGAAGGCCAAGGTCGGCGTTCCCCTGATCGCATTGGCGGAATGGAAAGTTTCGGCTTGGCCGGCGGACAAGCTGCCGCCGCATCTGCGCAACATTCCCGCGGTAAAACCGGGAAGCAGGGGCCTTTCCTGAAGGAGACGGCGTGAAATCGCTTCGGCTTGGCGTCAATATCGATCACGTGGCCACGGTGCGGAACGCGCGGGGCGGCGCAACTCCTGATCCGATCCGTGCCGCGCTCATCGCGCAGGCCGCAGGCGCGGACGGCATTACGGCCCATCTGCGCGAAGACCGCCGCCATATTTCGGATGAGGATATTGCGCGGCTGTCGCGCGACCTGGAAATTCCGCTCAACCTGGAAATGGCCGCAACGGAAGAGATGCTGGCGATTGCGTTGAAGGCGCGGCCGCATGCCGCCTGCATCGTGCCGGAAAAGCGCGAGGAGCGCACCACCGAGGGCGGCATCGATGTGGTCGGTCATTTTGCCCGGCTCAAGCCCATCGTCGCGGCGTTGGGCGACGCCGGCATCCGGGTCTCGATGTTCATCGAGCCTGACCGCAAGCAGCTCGACGCTTCGCGTGAGTTGGGCGCCCCGGTGGTGGAACTTCATACCGGCGCTTATGCAAACGCGATAGGCGCTGAGCATGAAACGCTCCTGAAGCATATTCACAACGCCGCGGAATTCGGTGCCGATCTGGGGTTGGAAATTCATGCCGGCCATGGACTGACCTATGAGAATGTCAAACCGATCGCGGCTATCGCCCATATCCGCGAACTCAACATCGGCCATTTTCTGATCGGAGAGGCGATCTTTGGCGGCCTGATCGATGCGATTCAAAAAATGCGCCGGCTGATGGACGAAGCCCGCGCATGATCTTGGGCCTCGGAAGCGACCTGATCGATATCCGCCGTATCGAGAAGACGCTCGAGCGGCATGGCGAGCGCTTCATTGCCCGGGTCTATACCGACATCGAACGCGCCAAGTCCGAGGCCCGGGCCAATCGGGCGGCCTCTTATGCCAAGCGGTTCGCCGCCAAGGAGGCTTGCGCAAAAGCGTTGGGAACCGGACTCAGCCAAGGCGTCTTCTGGCGCGACATGGGCGTGGTCAATCTGCCATCCGGCAAGCCCACCATGAAGCTGACCGGCGGGGCGCTGGTCCGGCTTCAGGCGCTGACGCCTCCCGGCCACACGGTTCAGATCGACTTGTCGATCACCGACGATTTCCCGCTCGCCCAAGCCATTGTGATCATTTCGACGCTCAACGAGAATTAACAAGGAAATCCTTGACAGCCGGGGCAGGGGATCGTTTCTGTCCCGCATCTCCTTTCATTGCGGAACTCATGGCCGACACTCCCACCCAACGCAATCCGCCTGCCCAGACGAAGCCGGCCCAGGCCAAGCAAGGGGAATCCTGGACCGAATTGGCAAAGACGGTGATCTATGCCGGCCTGATCGCCATCGTGATCCGCACATTCCTGTTCCAGCCTTTCAACATTCCTTCCGCCTCGATGGAAGGCACGCTGATGATTGGCGATTACCTCTTCGTCGAGAAGTTTGCCTATGGTTATAGCCGTTACACTTTTCCATTCGGCGCATGGCCGTTCGGCGACGCCCTGCATGGCCGTTTCCTGGGCAGCGCGCCGGAGCGCGGCGATGTCATTGTTTTCAAATTTCCCCAGGACAATTCCACCGATTTCATCAAGCGGCTGATCGGACTTCCCGGCGACCGCATCCAGATGAAGGATGGCGTCTTGTGGCTGAACGGAAAGCCGGTGCCCAAGGTGCGGGTCGAGGACTATGTCGAAACCATCGACGGCGAAGAGCATCACGTTCCGCAATATCGCGAGACTCTGCCGGGTGGAAAAACCTACCTCACCCTGGATCGCGATCCGGAAGGGCCGGCGGACAACACCGATGTCTATGTCGTGCCGGACAAGCACTATTTCATGATGGGCGACAATCGCGACAATTCCGCCGACAGCCGTTCCGAAGTGGGGTATGTCCCCGCCGAAAATCTGGAAGGCAAGGCCGAATTCCGCTTCTTCTCCACCAATGGCAGCGCGCGTTTCTGGGAAATCTGGAAATGGCCCTTCACCATCCGCTATACGCGCCTGCTGACGCCGATTAACTGAGCAATTGCGCGATCTCGGCCCACTCGAAGAAAAACTCGGTCACCGTTTCACCGATCGCGGGCTATTGCAGCGTGCGCTTACCCATGCGAGCGCCACGGCAACCCAATCGAATGAGCGGCTCGAGTTTCTGGGCGACCGGGTGCTGGGATTGGTCGTCGCGGAGACCTTGCATGCGCGCCATGCCAGTGAAAGCGAAGGCGCTCTCACGGTTCGTTTCCATGCACTGGTGCGCGCCGAGGCTTGCGCCAGGGTGGCCGAAGCAGCGGGCTTGCCCGATTATGTCAAACTTGCCGGTACCGGTTTTGAGAGCATCCGCGCCCGCGCCGCGATCCTCAGCGATGTCTGCGAGGCTGTGATCGCCGCGCTCTATCTGGATGGCGGCATGGCGGTGGCGCGCGCTTTCATCAATCGCTATTGGGCGGGAATGTTTGAAGACCCTGGGCAGGGTGCGCAACTGCGCGATGCCAAGACGCGGTTGCAGGAATGGGCACAGGGACGCGGATTGCCCGCGCCGGCCTATCGGGAAACCGCGCGCTCCGGGCCGGCGCACGCGCCGCATTTCGTGGTAGAAGCATTGGTGGAAGGCGAGCTTCCGCAATCCGGTGAAGGTGGTTCCAAGCGGGAAGCCGAGCAGGAAGCGGCGGCGAAATTGCTGGCATGGGTGAAGGCATGACGACGCGTTGCGGCTTTTGCGCGGTGATTGGCGCGCCGAATGCGGGAAAATCGACTCTTACCAATGCGTTGGTGGGGTCCAAGGTCGCCATCGTCAGTCCCAAAGTGCAAACCACGCGCATGGCGGTGCGCGGCGTGGCGATGGCCGGCGAAACCCAGATTGTTTTCGTGGATACGCCAGGCATTTTCCGGCCAAGGCGGCGGCTGGACCGCGCGATGGTGGGCGCGGCCTGGGCCGGCGCGGAAGATGCCGATGCCATCCTCCTGGTGGTGGATGCCGCCGAGCTTTCGGGCGCCGCCAACTCGCTTGGCGCGCGCGATACCGCCACGATCGTCGCCGGGCTCAAGGATGTGAAGGGCAAGAAGACGGCGCTTGTCCTGAACAAGATCGACGGCATGAAGCGAACGGACCTTCTGCCGATGGTCGAGAAATTCCGTGCCGAGGGCGTGTTCGAGGACGTCTTCCTGGTTTCCGCCTTAAAGGGCGATGGCGTGTCGGATGTGCAAGCCTGGGTTTCGGCCCGTATGCCCGAAAGCCCCTGGCTCTATCCTGAAGACCAGGCCGCGGACATTCCGATGCGTCTTCTGGCGGCCGAAATCACGCGCGAGAAAATCTATCACCGCCTGCATGACGAGCTGCCCTATGCCAGCGCGGTCGAAACGGAAAAATGGGAAGATCGCAAGGATGGGTCCGTGCGCATCGATCAAGTGATCTATGTGCAGCGCGATGGCCAGAAGGGCATCGTGCTGGGGAAGGGCGGTCAGACCATCAAGATCATCGGCGGTTTGGCGCGCACCGAGATGGAAGAGTTGTTCGGCCGCCGCGTGCATTTGTTCCTTTTCGTGAAAGTCCGGGAAGATTGGGCCGAGAGCCGTGAGCATTATCGCGAAATCGGGCTTGAA
>CAYWWT010000229.1:0-4191 GCA_964461855.1 uncultured Rhizobium sp.
GCAAGCTGCGAAGGGCGGAGGGGACCTCAATTACTCCCATAATGTATGATCTGCCCCGTGTTGCCGATGGCGCTGGAGGTCAGCGCCGTCGAGCCCCCAATGTCGGAGACGTTGGCATGCACGGTCGAGGTGGTCATCGAATTGTTGATCTGCCTGGACACGATCGGCATGTTCCGCGCATTGGTGTCGGCTTCGAAGCTGTTGCCGATGGCGAGGCCCTGCACCACCGCATCGCCGCCCACGCCGCCGATATTCGCCTTGATCGAGGTCGAGGGATCCGAGGAATCGCAGCGCTGGTAGGAATTCACCGCCGTCAAGGTCGGATCGGTCGAGACGCTGGCGCCGTTGCAAATCGCCTGGCTGCTGATGCCGGTCGAGCCCCAGACATTGGAGATATTGGCGTTGACGTTGCTGTCGATGGCCGAGCCCGGGCCCACGATCTGGCTGTTCTGGACCTTTGTGTTGTTCATGGTGAAGATGTCGATCATGTTGCCGGCGGCGGTGCTCTGCGCCACCGCGTCACCCGCCACGCCATCGACATTGCCGGTCAGATTGGAAAATTGCGACTGAAGGTTGATCTGGCCGTTGATGATGTTGCTGCCGGTCTGGCTAGTACCGCCCGCGCAGGCGAACGTCGCCGACAGCGTCACTGCTGCTGTAGCCACGATAAGGGTTCTGACGCGCTTCATTGCTGTTCTCCATGGAATAGGCAGTGGGGCGATAGGCGGGGCCCGGCTGGTTCGCGGCCTGGTAGGGATAGGGATTGGGCCGGTCGCCCAACGGATCGTTGGCGGAATTGAGCGTCGTGCCGCAGATGCCGCCCGGCGGGATGCGATAGATGCGGGTGACCATTTCCAGCGCCGCGCGCTCGATCACCGAACGGACCGCAAGCTGGATCGGCTCCAGCGCGCTTTCACCGGCGCTGATGTCGAAGAAGTTCGTGCCCAGAAAGTCGAACACGCCCGCTGAAATCTGGCGGCCGATGATCTGCTTCTGATAGGAGATGACATCGGCGACCTCGAGCGTCGATGTATTCACCAGGCGCAGGTCCAGGCCGACATTCATCACATACATCGCGCCGCCCAGGGTGCCGGTGGTGGCATTGGTGGCGGTGCCGCCGCCGGTGCCGCTGGCATTCTCGGAGCGGATGTTGAAATTCAGTTCGGTGATGCCGCCCACGACGTAATAGTCGGAGCCGGGAATGGAACCGGCCATGATCTTGCGGAAATCGCCGTCATTGGGATTCTTGTCGTCGCCGATCAGCTTGTTGTTGGCGTATTTCAACTCCAGTTCCGCGACAGACGTGTCGAAACGCTCGACCATATGGACGCCGGATTTGGAAAAGGCGGTCATCGCCATCAGGGCGGCGCCTGCCGTCACCTTGCGGCCCGAGCCGTCGGCTTCGATCTTGCCGGTATAGTCGGCGATCTGGCCGATCGCGATGCGCACGGGATGCTGGCTAACCACGCCCGACATGCAGCGCAGCGATGCCGAATAAGGTGTTTCGTTGGAGATGACGGGCGAGCCGCCGATGGGCGAGGTGTAGCGCCCGATGGAATCGGCAGACGGGCTGATGCAGCCTTGCAGCGCCAGTCCGGTCAGGATCACCACCAAGGGCTTCAGGAGATGCTTGCGTCCGCGCGGCGTCATGGGTGCTTCTTCAATTCTTGGCGTTCAGCGCCGCTGTCGCGGTCTGGTTGCCATTGTTGATCTGGCTGGAGTCGACCACCGTGGTGTTGTGGTTGCCGACCACGACCACATTGAGCGAATTGCCGATGGCGGTGGCCTGGCCGGTCATCTGCTGCCCGCCGCTCATGCCGACGCCGCCGGCATAGGCGCTCGCCGACTGGGCGCCGCTGCTGCTGAAGCTCGAGCCCACGAACTGGCCGTTGACCACCGTGAGATTGCCGTTGCCGTCGCGCAGCGAGAAATTCGAGGGCGCGTTCTGGGTGCCCGCGCCGATGCCGTTATAGCTGGCCGAATTGGTCCAATCGCCGGCCTTTGCGGCGGGGACGAGGCCGAGCATGGCGGCGGCCGCAACGGCAAGGATCCTGGAAAAAGGCATGGCGCGTTCCCAATGGCTCGCGACCAACAGAGCAACCGGCATGCCAAGTCTTAATCGGCGTTAAGCATATGTCTTTCCGCAGAGAGACAGGCCTGCGCTGGGGATTCACGGCAAATGCCGAAGCCCGCCCCGGCTTGTTTTGCTCCGGGGCGGTGCGGGAGTGTGAGGCCGGACCAAAATATCGTGCCACCATGGCACAAAGCGTGAGGGGCCTCAGGCCAGGCGCGGGCGGGTTCGCTGCAGGAAAGCCGCAAGGCGCAACAGCAAGGCGGCCAGGGTCAGCATCGCGAAAGGGACATAGGCGAGCGCGTAACGCCAATCGGCCACCTCGCTGTCCAGGGCGCCCAGCACGAAATCCCGCCCGAACGCGAGCAGGATAAAGCTGGTGCCCAGGAAAAGCAGGAGACGCCATGCCCTGCCCAAAAGGCGCGGTCCGGCGCCGAAGGACAGCATCGCCAGAAGATACGTCACGAACAGCGCGGTCAGAAAAAACCAGCGCACCCATCCTTGCAGCGGCACCTGACCCGAAGCGATGCCCAGCCAGACGATGAGGCCGGCATGAACGAGATGCGCGGCGGCGAAGGACAGTCCCAGTTCGCGCTTCCTGCGTGCCAATCCGGCAAAAGCGGGACCGAACAGGCGCGCCATCGCGCCCCCGGCATAAGCCAGCCAGAAGAACAGGAAGGACCAACGCGCCGTTGTGCGCAGGGCCAGGCTCAGCCCCGGGAAGCCGGGGCCTCGGACGCCAAGAATGGCGGCGGCAAGCGCAAGCCCGCCGCCGAACGCGCCCGCCATCCAAACCCATGCCGGATCGGATTTTTGCCCCATCGCGGGGGAGCATGGCATGCGGCAGGCGCCCGGAAAACCGGCCTTCGGGCTGCCGATTTGCGCCGCCTGGGGGAATGCTTACATTCCGGGCCATGGCTTTTCTCCAGCCCCAATCGCCGGACCCCTGGATCCGCCAGCCCGTGTTCCGGGCGCCCGCGGTGGTCGTCAGCCTGATCGCCGTTCTGGTGGTGGCGCATGGCGCGCGGGCGATGATGCCGCCGCATCTTTCGGCGGAAATGATCAACCAGTTCGCTTTTATTCCGGCGCGCTACAGCCCGGCTTTTCTTGCCGCGCACAATGCCGACCCCGGCGGCTGGCTGGCGCAGGGCGTTCCCTTCATCAGCTACATGGCGCTGCATAACGATTTTACCCATCTCCTGATCAACAGCCTGTGGCTGCTCGCCTTTGGTCCGATCGTGGCGCGGCGGCAGGGCGGCTTTCTGTTCCTGCTGTTCTTTCTGACTTGCGGCGTGGCGGGCGCGCTTACCCATCTGGCGTTCAATTGGGGCTCGCCGGTTCCCGTGATCGGCGCCTCGGGCGCGATCTCCGGCCTGATGGCGGCGGGGCTGCGGCTGCTGCCGACCCAGGCGCCCTGGGCGCATCCGGCCCGCGAAAAACTTTCACCGCTTTTTTCGCGCCAGATCCTGCTCTTCACCGCGATCTGGATGGCGATCAATCTGGTCGCCGGACTGACCGGATTGGGCGTGGGCGGCGAAGCGGGAACGATCGCGTGGCAAGCGCATCTGGGCGGTTATCTGGCGGGGCTGTTCCTGGCTGGACCCTTTGATCGCCTGAAGCCGTCGGCCCCTGCCGACGCCGATCTTCTCTGAAAAGAAAAAGGCCGGACCGATTTCCCGGTCCGGCCTTCGGATCGATTGCGGCACCGTTTATTCGGCGGGCGCCGGCGTTCCCGACGAGCCGCGCTTGGCACCGAAGATCGAGAAGCGGGTGCCGAGGCGGTCGAGGTAGGTATAGATCACCGGCGTGATGTAGAGCGTCAGGAGCTGCGACAGGAGCAGGCCGCCCGCCACGCACAGGCCCAGCGGCCGGCGGGAGTCCGCGCCCGCGCCCAGGCCCAGCGCGATCGGCAAGGTGCCCATCATCGCCGCCATGGTGGTCATCATGATGGGACGAAAGCGCGTGAGCGCGGCTTCATAAATCGCCTGCTCCGGCGAGATATTTGCAGAGCGCTGCCGCTCCAGCGCGAAGTCGATCATCATGATCGCGTTCTTCTTCACGATGCCGATCAGCATGATCATGCCGACAAAGGCATAGAGCGTCAGCGGCAGGCCGACGAT
>CAYWWT010000230.1:0-4182 GCA_964461855.1 uncultured Rhizobium sp.
CCGTGCCCGCCGCCTGCACGATGGGACGCAAAAGATCGGCGGCGCGGCGGATGGCGTCGTCATCCACATTCTTCAGGCGCAGTTGAAAGCTGGCGACATCGCCGCCTTCAATCGCTTCGCGCAGAGGAATGGCAAAGTTGGATGGCGAGAGGTGCGGAGGTGAGATGAGATAGAGGCGGCAAGTGCTCATGGAAGCTCACCCTTCGACGGGCTCAGGGTGAGGAGCAAAGCATAGTCCTCATGCTGAGCCTGTCGAAGCATGGAAGCGGATCTCAAGCAGCCTTCTCGTCCGCCTTGGTCCATTGACCTAGAGCGGCCTTGGAGTTCATCAGGGCGCGGTGCGCGAAGGCGGCCTGCCCCTTGGCATGGTTTTCGGCCTTGCCGCTCCATGCCGCCTGGGGCGCGGCCTGCAACGCGCGGCCATACGAGAAGGTGACATTCCAGGGCAGGTTGCCGATGCGGTTGATTGCGTCGAGATGGGCGGTCGCTTCCTCGTCCGACTGGCCGCCCGAGAGGAAGGCGATGCCCGGCACGGCCCCCGGCACGCACTCCTTCAGCACTTTGACGGTGGCGCGGGCGACGTCCTCGACCGAATTCTGCTTCGCGCATTTCTTGCCCGGCACGATCATGTTGGGCTTCAACACGATGCCTTCCAGCGCGACATTGGCGTAGAACAGCTGCTGGAAGGCTTCCTTCAACACCCAGGTCGTGACCTGTTCGCAGCGTTCGATGGTGTGCTCGCCATCCATCAGCACTTCCGGCTCGACGATGGGGACAATGCCGTTTTCCTGGGCCAGCGCGGCATAGCGGGCCAGCGCCTGGGCATTGGCGTTGATGCAGTTGTAGGTGGGGATGTCGGCACTGATGTCGATCACGGCGCGCCATTTGGCGAAGCGCGCGCCCAGCTTGTGATACGCCTGGAAGCGTTCGCGCAGCCCGTCCAGGCCTTCGGTCACGACTTCGCCGGGCGATGCGGCCAGCGGCTTGGCGCCGGCATCGACCTTGATGCCGGGGATGGAGCCGGCGGCTTCAATCAGCTTGACCAGCGGCGTGCCGTCTTTCGCCTTTTGGCGGATGGTCTCGTCGAACAGGATGACGCCGGAGATGTGCTCCTTCATCGCGGCCCCGGTGCGGAACAGCATTTCGCGATAGTCGCGGCGATTGTCCTCGGTGTTCTGGACGCTGATCTTGTCGAAGCGCTTCTGGATCGTGCCGGTCGATTCGTCGGCGGCCAGAATACCCTTGCCGGGCGCGACCATCTTCCTGGCGATCGCGTTCAGTTCGTTCAGGTTCATCGTCATCCTCTTGCTTTGGCGGCCTTCAGCGCTTCGACGCCCGGAAGTTCTTTGCCTTCGAGCCATTCTAAGAATGCGCCGCCCGCCGTCGAGACGTAAGAGAAATCATCCTCAACGCCGGCATGGGCCAGGGCCGCGACCGTGTCGCCGCCGCCCGCCACCGACAGAAGGTTCCCGGCCCGGGTCGCCTCGGCCACCGCTTTGGCGGCAGCCACGGTTCCCGCATCGAAAGGCCGGGTCTCGAAGGCACCGAAGGGGCCGTTCCACACCAGGGTTTTGGTGGTCACCAACCGGTTCTTGAAGGCTTGGATGCTGGCCGGGCCGACATCCAGCACCATTTCATCGGCGGCGATATCGCTCACCGGCACGGTGCGGTTGGGGGCATCGGCTTTGAATTCCTTGGCCACCACGACATCGGTGGGCAGCAGGAGCGCCGCCCCGCTTTCGGCCGCCATGTGCACGACCTTGCGGGCGGTCTCCAGATGGTCGGCTTCGTAGAGCGACTTGCCGATGGCGACACCTTCGGCGGCCAGAAAGGTGTTGGCCATGGCGCCGCCGATCACCAGCACTTCCACGCGGGTGACCAGATTTTGCAGCAATTCGATCTTGGTCGAGACTTTCGCCCCGCCCACCACCGCCAGACGCGGCCGCTCGGGATTGCCCAGCGCCTTTTGCAGATGGGTGAGCTCTTGTTCCATCGAGCGTCCCGCCGCGGACGGCAGCAGATAGGCAAGCCCCGTGGTCGTGGCATGCGCCCGGTGCGCGGCGGAGAAAGCATCGTTGACGAAGATGTCGCCCAGCGCGGCGATCTTTTTGGTGAAGTCGGGATCGTTCTTTTCTTCGCCCGCATGGAAGCGGGTGTTTTCCAGAAGCAGAACCTCGCCATCCTTCAGCGCGGCAACAGCGGCTTCGGCTTTGGGGCCGACGCAATCCTCCGCGAAAGCCACATCGCGGCCCACGGCCTTGGCCAGGGGCGCCACCACCGGCTTCAGCGACAGGGACGGCACGACCTTGCCCTTGGGCCGGTCGAAGTGAGAGAGCACGATGACCTTGGCGCCCTTTTCCGCCAACTCGCGGATGGTCGGCGCCTGGCGCGCGATGCGCGTGGCGTCGGTGACGACGCCATCCTTGATCGGAACATTGAGATCGGCGCGCACCAGCACGCGCTTGCCCTTCACCGCCAGATCGTCAAGCGTGTTGTAGTCCATCGCGCTTCCTTCGGTCTGGCGGCGTATCGGGATTAGAGCAGCTTGCCCATCGCAACCGCGGTGTCGCCCATGCGGTTCGAGAAGCCCCACTCATTGTCATACCAGGTCATGATCGAGACGAAGTTGCCGTCCATCACCTTGGTCTGGTCGAGCGCGAAGCTGGACGAAGCGGGCTGGTGGTTGAAGTCCACCGAGACCAGCTTGTCGTGCACGACTTCCAGGATGCCTTTCAACGGGCCGCTGGCGGCGGCCGCGATGATGGCCTTGTTGATCTCTTCTGCCGTGGTGGTGCGCTTGGCGAGGAATTTCAGATCGACCAATGACACATTGGGCGTGGGCACGCGCACCGAGACGCCGTCCAGCTTGCCTTTCAATTCCGGCAACACCAGGCCGACGGCTTTGGCCGCGCCGGTCGAAGTCGGAATGATGGAAAGCGCGGCGGCGCGGCCGCGATAGAGATCCTTGTGCATCTGGTCCAGCGACGGCTGGTCGTTGGTGTAGGAATGCACCGTGGTCATCATGCCCTTTTCGATGCCGACCAGTTCGTTCAGGACCTTGGCCACCGGCACCAGGCAGTTGGTGGTGCAGGAGGCGTTGGAGACGATGATGTGATCCTTGGTCAGTTTGTCGTGATTGACGCCATAGACCACCGTGATGTCGGCGCCGTCGGCGGGAGCAGAGACCAGCACGCGCTTGGCGCCGGCTTCCAAATGCAATGCCGCCTTGTCGCGCGCGGTGAAGATGCCCGTGCATTCCAGCGCGATGTCCACGCCCAGCTCCTTGTGCGGCAGCTTGGCGGGCTCTTTGATCGCAGTGACTTTGATCTTGTGGCCGGCGGCGGTCATGATGTCGCCATCGACCGTCACGGCGGCCGGGAAGCGGCCATGCACGCTGTCATAGCGCAGCAGATGCGCGTTGGTCTCGATCGGACCCAGATCGTTCACCGCCACGATTTCGATATCGCGGCGTCCGCTTTCCACGATCGCCCGCAAGACCAGCCGACCGATGCGACCGAAACCGTTAATGGCAACGCGAACCATGCTTGAACTCCCCTAACGCTTGTTGAGTGCCTTCCTAGCCGCTTCCGCCGCGGCCTCGGGCGTAATTTGGAAATGACGGTAAACGTCTTTTGCCGGGCCGCTGGCGCCGAAAGAATGCATCCCGATGAAGCCGCCATCGGCGCCGATATAGCGGTCCCAGCCCAGGCGCGCGGCGGCTTCGATTGCGATCTTCACCGTGCCGGGTCCCAGGACATGGTCACGATATTGTTCGCTCTGCTCTTCGAACAAGGCCCAGCAGGGCATGGAGACTATGCGCGACGCGATGCCCTCTTTGGCCAGGATTTCCCGGGCCTGGACGGCCAAGCCGACTTCCGAGCCGGTGGCCAGGAAGGTCACTTTGGCATCAGCATCGCCCACAAGTTCATAGGCGCCCTTGGCGGAGAGATTCTCGGCCGTATGCACGGTGCGCACGGTGGGCACATCCTGGCGCGAGAAGGCGAGGAGGCTGGGGCGCCTGGTGTGTTCCAGCGCGAGCTGCCAGCATTCGGCCGTCTCCACGCCATCGGCGGGACGCATCACCAGAAGATTGGGAATGGCGCGCAGCGCCGCCAGATGCTCGACCGGCTGATGCGTGGGGCCGTCTTCACCGACGCCGATGGAATCGTGGGTCATCACGAA
>CAYWWT010000231.1:0-4135 GCA_964461855.1 uncultured Rhizobium sp.
AGCGAGCCGAACGCGCCATGAGTCGAGGTGTGGCTGTCGCCGCAGACGATGGTGGTGCCCGGCAGGGTCCAGCCCTGTTCCGGGCCGATGATGTGCACGATGCCCTGGCGGATATCGTCCATCGCGAAATATTCGACGCCGAATTCGCGGGCGTTCTTTTCCAGGGTCTCGACCTGCTCGCGCGATTCCGGATCGGTGATGCCTTTGTCTCGGTCCTTGGTCGGCACGTTATGATCGGCCACGGCCAGGGTCAGCTCGGGCCGGCGCACTTTGCGCTTGTTGTTGCGGAGACCCTCGAACGCCTGCGGGCTGGTCACTTCGTGCACCAGATGGCGGTCGATATAGAGGATCGGCGTCTCGCCCGGCTTTTGCGCCACCAGATGCGCGTCCCAGATCTTGTCGTACAGCGTCTTGGCCATGACCATACTCGTTGAAATTTAATTGCGCGGCTCCCGGGCGCGGATGCGCCCGATCGTTCAATTGGCGCCTCCGGCTCTGGCCGCGGCTGGCTTACATATAAGGGGATCGGAGCCGGTTCAACGGCGCCAGAGCAACTCAGCTATGTTTGGCCGCTGCTAGCCATGCTGGCTGAGATAAAGCACCGCCATGATGATCACGACCGCAATCGCCTGGGCCAGGATACGGATGCGCATCAGCTTGTTGGACCAGGTGCGGGCCGTGTCGCCGCCCTTGAACAGGGTGTAGAGCCCCAGGCACAGCACCGACGCCACGATAAAAACCGCAACGCCGACAAGGATTTTTCCGGTCATCATGGGGAAATTATCGGCCCGTGCGCGTCGCTAGGCAATGCTGTCGATGGCGGATTCGGTGAGATTGCCGGGAACAACGGTAACGGGAACCGCCTGCATCCCGGCGGCGAACATGGTCACCAGGGGGCCCGGCCCTTCCTTTCCCGCCCCCGCCGCCAGAACCAGAATGGAGATGTCTTTATCCTCTTTCAAAAGCTGGCTGACGCATTCGGTCACCCGGCCTTGGAGGATGATCAGTTCGGGCAGGATGCCCGCCAATTCGTTGACGGTTCCCGCGGCGGCATGGAGCCTGGCCTCGGCCTCGGCATGGGCTTCGTCTTCCATGATCTCTTCGACGCCGCGCCATTGCTGAAAGTCGGGCGGCGCGGCCGCCGCCAGCAAAGTGACGCGGCCGCCGGTGTGCTGGGCCCGGCGCGCGGCATAGCGCAATGCCACTTTGCATTCCGCCGTGGTGTCCACCACCACCAGGAATTTGCGAACGCGCGGAGCGGAACTGCTCATACAGCTAATGCTAAGACAGTTTCCGCTTCAGGTCATAGAGGATTTCCAGCGCCTCTTTGGGCGAAAGCGCGTCGGGCTCGACCTTCGCCAACGCTTCTTCCACGGCATTGACCTTGGGCACCGGCGAGGCGGCGCCGAACAGCGGCAGATCGTCGATCCGCGCCAGGGGCTGATGGCCTTCGCGGCCGTCTTCCAATGCCTTCAACACCTCCTCGGCCCGGCTCACCACTGCCTGGGGCAGGCCCGCCAGCTTGGCGACATGAATGCCGTAGGAACGATCCGCCGCGCCCGGCGTCACTTCATGCAGGAAGACGATGCTGTCATTCCATTCCCGCACCTTCATGGTGACGCAGGTCATGGCGGTGAGGCGTGCGCACAGCGCCACCATCTCGTGATAATGCGTGGCGAAGAGCGCCCGGCTCTTGTTCGTCTCATGCAGATGCTCCGCCGCCGCCCAGGCGATGGCAAGACCGTCATAGGTGGCGGTGCCGCGCCCGATCTCATCCAGAATGACAAGCGATTTCGCAGTGGCCTGGTTCAGGATCGCAGCGGTCTCCACCATCTCGACCATGAAGGTGGAGCGGCCCGCCGCCAGATCGTCGCCCGCGCCCACGCGTGAGAACAGCCGGTCCACGATGCCAAGATGCGCGGTGTCGGCCGGCACGAAACTTCCCATCTGGGCCAGGATCGCGATCAGCGCATTCTGGCGAAGAAACGTGGATTTGCCCGCCATGTTGGGGCCCGTGACCAGCCACAACCGGCCTTTGGCATTGGGCGACAGGTCGCAATCATTGGGCACGAAGCCGCGCGCATTGTCGGCCAGCAGCGCGGCCTCGACCACCGGATGGCGCCCGCGCGCGATCCGGAAACCCAAGCCATTGTCGAGCGTGGGACGCACATAGCGCCCCGCCACCGCCAGCTCGGCCAGCGCGATCGAAACATCCATCACCGCAAGCGCATCGGCGATGGCGCCCAGCGCGTCGGCATGTTCCAAAGCCAGCGCCGTCATCTCGTCGAACAGCCCGCGTTCCAGCATCAAGGCGCCATCGGCGCTTTGCGCGATGCGGGTGGCTAGGCTTGCCAATTCATCGGTCGAAAAGCGCACCGCCCCCGCCATGGTTTGGCGATGGCGGAAAAGATCGCGGCCTTCTTCGTCGCGATAGGCCATCAGCTTGTCGGCATGTTGCTGGGTGACTTCGATGAAATAGCCCAATACGCCGTTATGCTTGATCTTCAGCGCCGCGACCGTGGAACGCTGGCGATATTGGCTTTCCAGGCCGGCGATCACGCGGCGCGATTCGTGCGAAAGCGTGCGCAATTCATCCAGCGGCGCGTGAACATTGTTTTTGATGTAGCCGCCATCGCGGGTGAGATAAGGCGGCTCGTCCACCAGCAGCAATTCAATCTTGTCGGAAAGCCGCGAGACATTGGCGATGCCTTGCACGATGGCGTCCAGCGCCTGCGCGGCCTCGCCTGCAAGCGCGGTACGCGAAAGCCCGTCGCGCAACATGCGCGCGGCTTTCACGCCGTCACGCAGATTGGCGAGATCGCGCGGTCCGCCGCGCCCCACCGACAAGCGCCCCAGCGCGCGCGAAAGATCCGGAGCGCTGCGCAACGCCTCGCGCAACCGCCGCCTGAGTTCGCTGTCGCCCGCGAACAGCGCCACGGAGTCATGCCGCGCCTCGATGGCTTTCACGTCCGTCAGCGGTGCGGCCAAGCGCGCCGCCAGTTCGCGCGCACCCGCCGCCGTCGCTGTGCGGTCGATTACCGACAACAGGCTGCCCTGGCGCGCGCCCGACAAGGTCTGGGTCAGTTCCAGGTTGCGCCGCGTCGCCTGGTCGATGGCCATGAAATGGGCAGGCGTTACCCGCGCCAGCCGCATCAGCCGCGTCTGCTTACCCTTCTGGGTGAGATCCAAATAGGCGATCAGCGCGCCCGCCGCCGACAATTCCGCGCGCGAAAAACTTCCCAACCCGTCGAGGGCGGCCACTTTGTAATGCTGCGCCAGGGCGCGCTCGCCATTGTCGGACTCAAAGCGGCTGGAGGGCAGCGGCGACAACGCCCCGCCGAACGCCTTCAGCAATGGGCCGACCGTCTCATGCGCCAGGAGGCCATCGGGCACCAGCAATTCGCGGGGCGCGACCCGGGCCAGCTCGGCGGCGATATCGCCCTCCTTCAGATTTGCGACCCAGAAGGCGCCGGTGGACATGTCGGTAGCGGCGATCGCATAGCCATTGCTGGCGCGCCCCAACGCCGCCAGGAGATTGGAGGAGCGGGCGTCGAGCAGCGCGTCTTCGGTCAGGGTGCCGGGGGTGACCAGCCGGACCACTTCGCGCCGGACCACGGATTTGGAGCCCCGCTTCTTGGCCTCGGCCGGGTCTTCGACCTGCTCGCAGACGGCGACCCGGAAACCCTTGCGGATCAGCTTTTCCATATACGATTCAGCGGCGTGGACGGGCACCCCACACATCGGGATGTCCTCGCCCAGATGCTTGCCCCGCTTGGTCAGGGCGATATCCAGCGCCTCGGACGCCTTTGCTGCATCTGCGAAGAAGAGTTCGTAAAAGTCGCCCATCCGATAGAAGAGCAGATAGCCGTCATGGACCTCCTTGATGGCGAGATACTGCGCCATCATGGGCGTGACGTCACCGGCCGGCGCGGGCGCCAAATGGGGTATTGGAGATGGTTGTTCCGTCATGGCGAAAAGCCTATCAGATGGGTTCCGCATCGCCCGACAGCAGCGTGACAGGTTGGGCCGATATTCTGTGGATTGCTGAAACCCCGACGGATTTTCATGCCCATCATCGAGCGCCCGACCTTCACCGACGATGAAGCCTTGTCTTTTCATGCGGGCGCCAAGCCGG
>CAYWWT010000232.1:0-4126 GCA_964461855.1 uncultured Rhizobium sp.
GCTCTGATGTGGGCCCATAACCGGCTGATGGCGCGGCCCGAGCAGCGCAAGATCCTGATGGTGATTTCCGACGGCGCGCCGGTCGACGACTCAACCCTGTCGGTGAACGCCGGCAACTATCTGGAGCGGCATCTGCGCCGGGTGATCGAGGACATCGAAACCCGTTCCGGCATTGAACTGGCGGCCATCGGCATCGGCCATGACGTCACCCGCTATTATCGACGCGCCGTCACCATCGTGGACGCCGAGCAATTGGGCGGCGCCATGACCACCCAGCTCATTTCGCTGTTCGAGGAAGACAGGGCGCGCGACGAACATGCGCGCCACCGGGCGGGCCGCTAAGCAACCGCGGATAGTTCCGCAAATACAAAGATATGAGACCGGTGCTTGATCCGAAGTCTCAGGCTGCCTGCTTGGCCGTCTTTTTGGCGATGGCGCGCTTCAAGCGCAACGCCTTGGCCGAGAGGACATTGTCCCGGGCCTTGAGCAGGAACGCATCCAGCCCGCCAATCTTGTCGACCGAGCGCAAGGTGTTCATGGCGATCTTGAGCTTGTAGCTGTTGCCCAGGGCCTCGCTGACCAGGTCGATGGTCTGCAGATTCGGGCGGTAAATCCGCTTGGTCTTGTTGTTGGCGTGGCTGACATTGTTGCCAACCAAAGTGCCTTTACCGGTCAATTCGCAGCGGCGTGCCATGGCAGTCGTCTCTCTCAAAAACCCGGATTTTTGGCCCCGGAAGCCGGGTCTCATACGGAAACTGGCCCCTCTGGTCAAGCAATTTGCCCAGGCCCGCAGGGAAACATTATAGTTGCCAGTGACTTAAATCCTGGCATGGCGGACAAAGCATGAAACAAGGCCGGTTTTTCCTCGTCCTGACCACCTTTTTGACCGTCCCGGGCCTGGCCTGGGCCGCCGGCGGGGCCGCGACCGAATCAAAGACTCCCGCCTCCCAATTCCAGATGGCCATGACCATTTATGCCGGCGGCATCACCTTGGGGAAAATGGATATCGATGCCACGGTCCGGGACAAGGAATATCACGCGGTCTCCAACCTGGAGACGTCCGGGGTGGTCAATGCCTTCTGGCAGGCGGAGATCCAGGCCACCTCCTCCGGCAAGGTCAGCGAGACCACGCTCGCGCCTTCCCTCTACGATTCCTTCGACATCAACCGCACCGGCAAGAAGCAGGAAGTGTCGCTGACCTATGACAGCACCAACCCGCCCCGGCTCTTCGCCGACCCGCCCTATTCCACCACGGGCTATGAGGTGAAGCCCGAGGATCAGAAAGCGACTCTGGACCCGCTGTCGGCGGTGATGTTCATCGTCTCCGGCGCCGGTACGGCTGGCGCGCCTTGCACCGTAACCGCGCCGGTATTCGACGGCCGCCGCCGCTACAATATCGAGATGCGAAAAACCAAGGACGTCGAGATCAAACTGGATAACGGGCTCTATGCGGGAAAAGCGCATCTGTGCGAGATCAAGTACCGCCAGCTGTCCGGCTTCAAGCCGCGGGTCCTGAAAGCCAATGAGAACTTTCCCACCATTCATGCCTGGGTGGTGACGTATCCCAGCAAGGTCAAGGGCGGCGATTATGTCGTGCCGCTGCGCGTGTGGGCCGACACGCCTTATGGGCTGGTTTCGGTGGTGGCGAATTCGCTGAAGATCGACGGCCAGACAGCCAAGGCGAGTTGAGCACATGAGAAAAAAAACGGCGGCAACTCTGGCGATTCTGTTGCTGCTGCCCGGCGTCGCCCTGGCGGATGCGGCGGGCGATTATGCGGCGCTGGTGACGGCCGCCAAGGAAGGCGATCCCGGCACCGATTACACCGCCATGCGCCAGGCCTATCTGATGCTGCCCGACTATGATCCCTCCGGAGAAAAGACGGAGCAGCTGATGAAGGAGGGCCAGGCCGCCTATGCCGCGAAAGACTGCAAGACCGCTCTCGAGAAATTCAAGGCCGCCACCGAAATCACTTTTGTTCTTTCCGACGCGCATGCCCTGATGGCGGACTGCCTGGAACAGGCCGGCGACAAGGCCGGCGAAACGCGCGAAGAAGCGATCGCACAGGGCCTGTTCAACTCCATCATGTCCAGCGGCGATGGCGCAAAGCCCGACACGGCATTCAGGGTCATCAGCCTCTCGGAAGAAACCGCGATCATGGCGGTCGCGGGTGTCAACGGCACCAGGCGGGAGATCATCAACACCGATGCGGGACCGGTGGAAAAAATCACCATCAAGGACGCCGCCACCGGGCAAGAGGGTGCGGTTTATTTCAACGTCGGCGCCATCGTGATGAGCCTGGCGCTGAAGGAAAAGAATTCCGAAAAACCTTCTGCGCCTGCCAAACCCTGAGAATATCTATGGCGCGTTGCGGCGGCGACGGGCACGGATGAGCCCCAGGACCGAACGCGCGGCGTCTGGAATATTGGTACCGGGACCGAAAATCGCGGCGACCCCGGCGGCGCGCAGCGCTTCGTAGTCCTGCGCCGGGATCACGCCGCCGACCAGCACCAGAATATCGTCCCGTCCCCGTGCCTTCAGCGCCTCCATCATTTGCGGCACCAAGGTAAGATGGCCGCCGGCCTGGGTCGAAATGCCGATGGCATCGACTTTGGCGGCCAGCGCGTCGTCCACCACTTCGTGCGGATCGCGGAACAGCGCGCCGATTTCCACCGCGAAACCGAGATCGGAAAAGGCCGTCGCCACCACTTTGGCACCGCGGTCGTGACCGTCCTGCCCCAGCTTGGCGACCAGAAGGCGCGGAGGATGACCTTCGGTGCGCGCGAAGTTCTTCACGTCGGCGATGATTTCATCCAGTGCGGGAAAATTCTCGCCATAGACGCCATGGACGGAGCGGATTTCGGCTTCATGGCGGCCGAATATGTCTTCCAGCGCGGATGAGATTTCGCCGACCGTGGCACGCGCCCTGGCCGCTTCGATTGTCAACGCAAGAAGGTTGTCACGGCCCCGGGCACCATCGCGCAAGGCATCGAGTGCCGCGGCAACCTTGGCATTGTTGCGCGACGCCTTCAGCTTTTCGAGTTTTGCTATCTGGGCCTCGCGAACCTGGTCATTGTCGATGGCACGGATATCGAGCGGCGGCTCATTTTCCAGGCGGAATTTGTTCACGCCGACGATCACGTCTTCACCGCGATCGATGCGGGCCTGGCGCCGCGCCGCAGCGGCTTCGATTTCGAGCTTGGGCCAGCCCGCCTCGACGGCGGCGGTCATGCCGCCCGCCTCTTCCACCCGCGCGATCACGCTGCGCGCGGCCTGAGCCAGGGCGTGGGTCAACGCCTCCACATAATAGGATCCGCCCAACGGGTCGACCACATGCGTGATCTGGCTTTCCGTCTGGAGGATCAATTGCGTATTTCGCGCCACTCGTGCCGAGGCCTCGGTCGGCAAGGCGATGGCTTCGTCAAAGGCATTGGTGTGGAGCGATTGCGTGCCGCCCAGGACGGCCGCCAGCGCTTCCAATGTGGTGCGAACGATATTGTTGTGCGGGTCCTGTTCGGTCAGCGAAACGCCGCTGGTCTGGCAATGGGTGCGCAACATCCGGCTTTCGGGACTCTTTGCGCCCAACTTCTCCATGATCTGTGACCAGAGCAGGCGCGCGGCGCGCAACTTGGCCACCTCCATGAAGAAATTCATGCCGATGCCGAAGAAGAAACTCAGGCGCGGCGCGAAAACATCGATATCCAGCCCACGTTCGATCGCGGCGCGGACATAGGCCATGCCGTCGGCGAGCGTGAAGCCCAGCTCCTGCACGGCGGTCGCGCCCGCCTCATGCATGTGATAGCCGCTGATGGAGATGGAATTGAATCGCGGCATGCGTTCGGCGGCAAACGCGATGATGTCCGCCACGATGCGCATCGACGGGCCCGGCGGATAGACATAGGTGTTGCGCACCATGAATTCCTTGAGAATGTCGTTCTGGATGGTGCCCGACAATTTCTCCGGCGGTACGCCTTGCTCCTCGCCCGCCACGATGAAGCTGGCCAGGACCGGCAGCACCGCGCCGTTCATGGTCATGGAGACGCTCATGCGATCCAATGGAATGCCGTCGAACAGGATCTTCATGTCTTCGACGGAATCGATCGCGACACCTGCCTTGCCGACATCGCC
>CAYWWT010000233.1:0-4083 GCA_964461855.1 uncultured Rhizobium sp.
CAATTATTCGGGCGACTATATCGCCTATAGCCTGCCGAATAACTGACACGATAAAGGCGGCGGGCCCTGCCGGGTCCGCCGCCTTTCATTCAAAGCATTTTTACGGCGCAACCGCGGGTATGCTGCCATCGGGCGGTGCGCCATAGGCATTGGCTCCGGCATCGCCGGGCTGGCACCAGAAATAGATCAACACCACAGCGGCAATCAGTCCGGCCATTGCCAAAAGCGGCCCGATCGTGAGCGCGTAAGCGACTGCGCCGAATATTCCGAAGGGGCCGAAGAAGAAGAGCCGGAAGATTTGTCCCAGCGCCGCCGGGATGACACCGAGCCATACCAGACCGCCATTGCGTCCCGTATCCTGAAGCCTGCGCGCGCCCATGCCCGCCATCGGCAGCAGCAAGGCGAGGCCGGTCAGCGCCGTGATAGGAAGGAAGACGACCGATTGCAGGATCGCAGCGCCAATCTGCACCACCACGCAGGCGAGAACGAAATACCAGAAGCGTTCGCGGCCCACGCGGCCCTTCATGTCGAAATAATGCTGAGTGACAGTGTTGCGGAAATTCTCGACGATCGCGTTCAGGTCCATTCAAGCCCCCAAAACCAGCCGTTTCCAGTTCCAATGCTAGTCCCCCGCCGGAAGATTGGAAAGCGGCCGTGCGCCCCGCGCATGGCCGCTTTGCTTGCCGGAGCGGCAAAATAGTCTAAGAGAAGCCGAAATCGGGCAAGGCACATGACGGCGAAAATCTTCATCGACGGGGCGGTTGGAACCACGGGGCTCGAGATCCGCGAGCGTCTGGCGAACCGCGCGGATCTGTCGGTCGTGGCTCTGCCCGAAGCCGAGCGCAAGGATGAAGCGGCGCGCGCGCGTGCCTTGAATGCCGCCGATCTGGTCATTCTCTGCCTGCCGGACGCGGCCTCCCGCCAGGCGGTCGCGCTGATCGACAATCCCAAGGTCCGGGTGATCGATGCGTCCACCGCTTTTCGCGTGGCCGATGGCTGGACTTACGGCTTTCCCGAATTGGAAGCCGGCGGCGCCGCGGCAATCGCCGCCAGCGCGCGGGTCGCCAACCCAGGCTGCTGGGCGACAGGATTTCTTGCATTGGCACGGCCGCTGGTGCGCGCCGGCCTGGTCCCGGCGGACTTTCCCATCACCGTGCATGGCGTCTCGGGTTATTCCGGCGGCGGCAAGAGCATGATCGAGGAATTCGAGAAATCGGATTCGCCGGTTTTTGTGGAGACCGTACAGCGCGCCTATGCGCTCGGGCTTGGGCACAAGCATATTCCGGAAATGCAAGCACGCGCGGGTCTTGCCCATCCGCCTTTGTTCGCGCCCACCGTGGCTCGCTTCTATCGCGGCATGCTGGTGGAAATCCCGCTGCAATTGTGGGCGCTTCCCGGCAAACCGCGGCCGCGCGATCTGCACGCCGTCTTGCACGATGCTTACGCCGGACGGCCACTGGTCGAGGTGGCGGGGCTGGACGAGGCCGCGGCCATGAAGGGGTTGGATGCTGAATTGCTGGCGAATACCAATCGCATGAAGCTGTTTGTCTTCGCCAATGAAACGGCGGGACAGGCTCGTCTGGTGGCGGCATTGGACAATCTGGGCAAGGGCGCCGGCGGCGCGGCCGTCCAGAATCTCAACATCATGCTGGGCCGGCCCGAGACGACAGGTCTCTGATTTGTGCTAGAAGCGCGTGATGGCGCGGCTTTGGTTTGGAGTGATTGTTGCGATCGCATTGGGCGCCTTCACGGTCGCCTGGCTGGTCGCGCGCCCGCCGCCGCTCAAGGGATATTCCGGGCTGGAGTTTGCCCGCACCACGGATGCCGCCTATGCGCGGGCGCCTTTGATGAGTGCGCGTGGCGCGCTTGTATCGGATGTGAGCGCCGACAGTCCCGCCGCCAGGGCTGGCATCAAGCCTGGCGCGGTGGTGGCCGCGATCGACGGAAAATCCATTCGTTCGGCCCGCCAGGCGTCCGATCTCATCCGGCTTCACCGGGCCGGAGACCGCGTCACGCTGACTTTGTTCGACGAAGCGCGGGGGCGCATCCATCCGCGCGATATCGCGCTGGTGTTCGATGCCGCGCCGCCTGTCGACACCAAGGTCTTTTCCGTGCATCCGCCGCGCATCATGGCCAAGGAAAAGCCCGCTCCGCCCGTCATGCTGGCGAACGCGGCCTGGTCGCGGAAATTGATGCATGGTGCGAGCGTGAGGCCCCGCGCCATGCCGCTGCTCAAAGGCGGGATGTGCTCCGGCGTCGCGCCGGAGAAATGGCGCGTCCGGGATTTCAGTGATGCCATGATCCATCTGGTTTCGGATTCCGGGGGCGCGCACGCGGTTTACAAGCTGGTGCGCCTGGATGCCGGTCAGCGCAAGAATCCATCCGGTTACGTGTCGGGTGTGCTGCACGACATGTTCAAGAGCCCGGTTGCCGTCACGCCGATGGAGCCGCGTCCGTTCGGCCTGCAAGGGTTCAATTTTGGCAACAAGGACAATGCAACCGGCTTCGCGCTGTTCCGGCTGAACGCGGACATCCTGTCGATCTGGATCGTAGCTGTTCCCGCCAGCGACATTGGTTGGGCGATACCCGTCACCGCCAGCGTAGCATTGTCTCTGAATTGCAATTCCACATTGGCGCCGGCCCCGCGCCCCCGCGACCCCGCGATGGCGGCAACCTCGGTTTCCACGCGCTGTCTGGAAGGGGCCTGCGAAGACAGCGATTTCGCCGCCGCCTATCTGGACAAATTCCGCCTGGGTTTTGTCCATTCCCGCAACGGCGATGCCTTCCTGGTCAATCCACGGCGGGACTATTGGCTCAGTGGAAGCGAAGGTCCCGGCTATTATCGCCAACTGGGCGGCGAGAATGAAAAGATGGCGCCGGGACGTACGAATTGATCGGGCGCGTTATCGCGCTTTCACTTTCACATATTCACCGGGCGCGTCACCCAGGACTTTCAATTTTCCATCGCCGGGCTCACGGGCGGGGATTTTCTCGCCGGACAATTTCGACAGCCAGATATCCCAATCGGTCCACCACGAACCCGGATGCTCCTCCGCGCCGTGGCGCCAGCCTTCCAGCGTTTCGGTTTTCTTGTCATTGGTCCAATATTGATACTTCTTGGCGGCGGGCGGATTGATCACGCCCGCGATATGCCCGGATCCGGCAAGAACGAAACGGGCGGGACCGCCGAACAGCTTGACTGCCTTGAACACCGATTGCGCCGGGGCGATATGGTCCTCGCGCGCGGCCTGAAGATAAACCGGTATCGTTACCTTGGAGAGGTCGAGCTTCACGCCCCCGAGCATCATCTTGCCCAGCGCCAAAAGATTGTCTTTGTAGCATTGGCGCAGATAGGAAAGATGCAGCTTCTCCGGCATCCGCGTCGTGTCGCTGTTCCAATAGAGCAGGTCGAACGGCATGGGCGACTTGCCGAGCAAGTAATTGTTGATGACGAAGGACCAGATCAGGTCGTTGGCGCGCAGCATGTTGAAGGTGCCCGCCATCTTGGCGCCATCCAGCACGCCGCCGGAGCGCTTCATCTGCTGTTCCATCGCCTGAAGCTGGGCCTCATCCACGAAGACCGAAAGATCGCCGGCCTCGCTGAAGTCGGTTTGCGCCGCCCAGAAAGTCGCGGAATGTATCCGGGCATCCTTCTTGGCCGCCATATAGGCAAGGGTCGCGGCCAGGAGCGTGCCGCCGATGCAATAGCCCACGCAGTTTGGATCTTTCACGCCGGTCGCGGCCTTCACCGCATCCAGTGCGGCGAAGATCCCGTCGCGCATGTAATCTTCGAAATCCATCTGGGCCAGCGCGCTGTCGGGGTTGGCCCAGGACACCACAAAAACGGTATAGCCCTGGCCCGTCAGCCAGCGGATGAAGCTGTTCTCGGGCCGAAGATCGAGAATGTAGAATTTGTTGATCCAGGGTGGGAAAATAAGCAGCGGACGCTCATAGACCTGTTCGGTCGTGGGCGCGAATTGCAGAAGCTCGATCAGCTTGTTGCGGAACACCACCTTGCCGGGGGCGGTGGCGATGTTCTCGCCGATGATGAAACTGTCCGCAGACTGACGAATGGAAAGCTCG
>CAYWWT010000234.1:0-4063 GCA_964461855.1 uncultured Rhizobium sp.
CTGGGCGCACGGATCGCCGACCTGCATCTGTGGCGGTTGGGCCCGGGTCATCGCGGTCTGATTGTGTCGCTGGTCTCACCGGGACCGACCACAGCCGAACAGATCAAGGCGCTGCTGCGTCAGCGCTACCCCGACCTGTCGCATGTGACCATCGAAGTCGCGGTCTGCGCGGATTGTATCTGAACCAACAAAAAAGCCGCCCCGCCAGGAGCGGAACGGCTTTTCGAAATTCGTGTGCGGCCCGATCAGGTCTTGGGCTTGCTCATCGGGATCAGCCCTTCGCGCTGGGCGCGCTTGCGCTGCAGCTTGCGATAGCGGCGGACCGCTTCGGCGCGCTCGCGGGCGCGCTTCTCGGAGGGCTTCTCATAGGCGCCGCGCAGCTTCATCTCCCGGAAGATGCCTTCGCGCTGCATCTTCTTCTTCAGCGCCTTGAGCGCCTGGTCGATATTGTTGTCGCGGACGATGATCTGCAAAGCCTGGCTCCAAATTGGAAGGCGCGGTTGATATCAGAAGGTTTTTGGCCTGTCCACCCGCGCCGATTAACACTTTTGGGGCTTTGACCGGCCAAGGCGGGCGCACCATATTTCAGGCCATGATCCTGAAAATCGCCCGCATGGGCCACCCCGTCCTCGCCCATATCGCCGCCCCGGTTCCCAACCCCAGGGCCCCGGAAATTCAGCGCCTGATCAATGACATGGTGGAAACCATGATCGATGCCAACGGCGCCGGGCTGGCCGCCCCCCAGGTGCATGTGCCGCTGCGGCTGGTGGTGTTCCAGGCGCCGGGCGAGCGCGCCGACCCCGGCTTGTCCGAGGACGAGCGTTTCGACCATACCGCCCCCCTCACCGTGCTGATCAACCCCGAAATCGCGATTCTGTCCCCCGAAACCGAAGGCGGCTGGGAAGGCTGCCTCTCGGTTCCGGGCCTGCGCGGCTGGGTCGAGCGTCCGGCCCATATCCGCTATCGCGGCCTGGGCGCCGATGGCCAGCCGATCGAGCGGGTTGCGCGCGGGTTCCATGCCCGGGTGGTACAGCATGAGGTCGATCATCTGGACGGACGGCTCTATCCCGGCCGGATGTCGGACCTGTCCAAACTGATCTTCGAATCGGAAATCCGTCATTTCGCCAAGGCAGATTGAGGCCATGACCGAACCCGCGCCGAAAAAAAAGAAAGCCGCGCCCAAAACGGAGCCCAAGGCCGAGCCCAAGCGCGACAAGCCGAAAGCCGGCGATGCCCTGAAGGACGCCGTGCTGAACGCAGCCCTGAAGGATGCGGCCTTTGACGGCTTCACCGACAGCGTGCTGGCCAAAGCGGGCAAGAGCGCAGGCGCGGACAAGGCCGCGCTGACGCAGATGTTCCCGGACGGCCCGCTTTCGCTGGTGGAATATTTCTCCACCTCTGTCGACGCGGCGATGGAAAAAAAGCTGGAGGCGGTCGATCTTTCCAAGCGCAAGATTCGCGAGCGCATCAAGATCGCGGTGCAGACGCGGCTGGCCCTGCTCGCCCCCAACAAAGAAGCGGCGCGGCGGGCGGCGGCGATGATGACGCTTCCCATGCATGCCGGACGCGCCAGCAGGATGATGTACCGCACCGTGGATGTGATGTGGCGCGCGGCGGGCGACACCGCCACCGATTTCAACTTCTACACCAAGCGCGGTATTCTCGCCGGGGTCTATGGCTCGACCCTGGTGCGCTGGTTCAACGATACCGGCGAGGACGAAAGCGCCACCGAAGCCTTTCTCGATGCGCGCATAGAAAACGTCATGCAGTTCGAGAAGTTCAAGGCGAAAGCGAAAACCGCGCTGTCGAACTTCCCCGCTTTCGCCGCCTGGGCGAAACCGAAAGCAAAACCGAAAACCTGATTGTCATCCCCGGCGAGGCGCGACCAGCGCCGAGGGAAGGGATCCAGCTATTGCAAGATGCGCTGGACTTGACGCCTCCCTTCCCCTCGCTGCGCTCGGCCGGGAATGACAAATAACTAAAGCAATTCCGCGATCTGAACTGCGTTCAAGGCCGCGCCCTTCAGCAATTGATCCGCCGCCACGAACATCGAAATCGCCTTGCCGCTGTTGTCGGACAGATCGCGGCGGATGCGGCCCGCCAGCACGTCGCCCTGGCCCGACGCATCCTTGGGCATGGGGAAGTAATTGTTGGCCCAATCGTCCACCAGTTTCACGCCCGGCGCCTTGGCCAGCAATTCCCGCACCTCTTCCGGCGAGATCGGACGCTCGCACTCGAACGTCATCGACACCGAATGGGCGCGCAGCACCGGCACGCGGATGCAGGTGGCGTTGATTGCCATCTCTTCATCCTCGAAAATTTTCCTGGATTCGCGGATCACCTTGGTCTCTTCGTCATTGTAGCCGGTCGCCATGTCGATGGCGGTGTTGTGGCTGAAGAGATTGAAGGCGTAAGGATACTTCACCACTTTGGGCGCATACTCCTTGCCGTTGAGATAAGCGCGGGTGGATTCTTCCAACTCTTGCATCAAAGCCGCGCCGCCGCCCGACGCCGCCTGATAGGTCGAAACGATCAGCCGCCTGACAGGGTTGACCTGATGGATCGGCCAGAGCGGGACCAGGGTCGTGATCGCCGAGCAATTGGGATTGGCGATGATGCCTTTGTGATCCTGGATGCGGCGGGCATTGATCTCGGGCACCACCAGCGGAATTTCCGGATCGGCGCGGAAGGCCGAACTGTTGTCCACCACCACGGCGCCCGCCTTCACGGCGATGGGCGCATAGTGCTTGGAGATGCCGCTGCCGGCGGAGAAAAGCGCGATATCGACGCCGTTGAAGGAATCCTCCTTCAATTCCTCGACCGTCAATTCCTTGCCGCGGAACGGATAGGTCTTTCCAGCCGAGCGTGCAGAAGCCAGCAGCTTCAGCGCCTTGATGTCGATGCCCCGGCTTTCGATGCAGCCGATGAATTCACGCCCCACCGCACCAGTGGCGCCCACAATCGCTACAGTCTTGTTCTTCACGGTGTTCAGTCCTCTGTTCCAATTTCAATTCGGGCAATAAAAAAGCCCCGTCCGGTTTGGAGCGGGGCTTGGGTGTCTGGCTTTCGCTGAAATCTCAGTCGCGCGCGCCACGCCCAGCCCCATCAGGCTTGGTCGTCTTCGTCTTGGTCGTGGTGGTGCGCGTCGTCATGGGCCGGGAACTTATGGGCGGACTTTTATTTCGTCAACGGCTTCAACTGCGTCATGTGGCCCATTTTGCGGCCCAGACGCGCCTGCTGCTTGCCGTAAAGGTGCAGCGCGCCGGAGCGGGCCAGGCTTTCCCAGGCATGGGCTTCGGCCCCGATGATGTTTTCCATCACCGCATCGGCATGGCGGGTGGGATCGCCGAGCGGCCAGCCGGCCACGGCACGGACATGCTGCTCGAATTGGGAACAGGCGCAGGCTTCGATGGTCCAGTGCCCGCTATTATGCACCCGGGGCGCGATCTCGTTGACGATCAGCCCGCCGTCGCGGGTTACGAACAATTCCACTGCCAGCACGCCGACATAATCCAACGCGTCCGCAATCTTGCGGGCAATCGCCTTGGCTTCGTCGCCCTGTGCCTTGCTCAGGCGGCCCGGCACGATGGAGCGGCGCAGGATGTGGTTCTCGTGAATATTTTCCGGCGGATCGTAAGCCGCGAAGCTGCCATCCGCGCCGCGCGCGCCCACCACCGAGGCTTCGAACGCAAAATCGACAAAGCCTTCCAGAATGGATGGTGCGCTTTTCAACTGCGCGAAAGCAGCAGCCGCGTCCGGGCCGCTGGCGACTTTGGCCTGGCCTTTGCCGTCATAACCCAGGCGGCGCGTCTTCAGAATCGCCGGGCCGCCGATGCGCGCGAAAGCGGCCTCGGCTTCGGCAGGTGAGGATACCGCCGCAAAGGGCGCTGTCTTCAGGCCCAAAGCCTGCACGAAGCTTTTTTCGGTGAACCGGTCCTGCGTGGTTTCCAGCGCGCGCCGGCCCGGGCGCACCGGCTTCAGGCTGGCGAGATGCGCGATGGCATCGGAGGGCAGATTCTCGAATTCGAATGTGATGACGTCGCAGATCTCGGCAAAGCCGGTC
>CAYWWT010000235.1:0-4002 GCA_964461855.1 uncultured Rhizobium sp.
CATAGCCTTCCCAATGCCAGGTGTCCGACATGCCGATGGGATCGGCGATATTCTCCTTCAACACTTCGGGCAAGGGCCGCTTCCACAATTGCGTCAGCGCCAGCGCCAGCGCATTGATCCGCACGTCATTGTATTTCCATTCCTGGCCCACCGGCGGCGGCCCCTTGGCGAGTTCTTCCCAGCCTTCCTTGCCCGGCCGGTCCGCCCACCAGGGCTTGCCCCACAAGGTCCCGACCCAGCCCGACGTCTGGCGCAGCATGTGATTCCAGGTGATCGGCTGATTGTGCGGCAGCATGAAGTCGGGCGTCGGCTTCACATAATCGATCACCCGGTCGTCGATATTCCTGATCAGGCCTTTGTCATAGGCGACGCCCGCCACCGACGACAGAAAGGTCTTGCTGACCGAAAAGGTCATGTCGACATCGCGGGTCCTGCCCCACTCCGCCACGATATAGCCGTGCCGGATGACGATGCCGTTGGCGGGCGCATGCGGCTTCAAGGGACCGATGGGATTGTTGAAAGGCTCATGCGCATATTTCAGCGGCACCGCCACGCGCAGATCGCGAATATCCGCTTGTTTGGCCAATTCGGGCGGATAGGTCATTTCCGCACTGACGGCATACTCCACCGCCGCTTTCAGCTTGGCGGCATCAAAGCCTTCCTGCTTTGGCGTATGCGTGGCCCAGGCATCGCCCTTGGGCGGCACATAATCGGCGGCGAACACCAGCCCCGGCGCCAGGCTCGCGCCCAGCAGCAATCCCCAAAAAACCTTGCGCATCGAAAAACCCCCAAAGTCCCACACGAACTCTGCCGTCCAGGGTCCGCGCGGACAAGGGGATTCTGGGATTTTGCGCCTACAACCGGGGCGGCAGGATCGCGCTGAGAAGCAGGGACGCGACCAGCAACAGCACACCGATCCCCAGCAATTTTGCGCCCATAACGGCGCCCGCGCCGCGCCAGGACTCCACCGGGATCTCGCCGCTGTCGGCACGGGCAGCACGCGCATTGACGCCGATGAAATTCTTTCCGAATACCGCCACGCCCGCCAGCGCCACGATCAGGCTGCCATAGCGCAGAAACGCCACCAGCATCCATCCGATGCTCAAAAGCGTCCTCACCGCGCCCTTCCCTTCGCCTCGACATCATAAGCGTCGATCAGCGCGTTGAGCGCGATCAATGTCTCCTGAAAAGATTGAACCGTCGCTTCGGTCTGCGCCGCCAACGCATCCGGAATCTCGAGCGGCGCGCCCGGGTCCATCCGCTTGCCCTGAAAGGCTTCGACCAGACCGATCAGCTTGGCCCGCTCGATCCGGCAATCCTCGACGAACAGGGCAAAAGGCGTATCGGACATGGGAACCTTGCGAAGGGCCGGCTTAGATAAAGCGCTCGGCCGTCAACTGGTTCCGTCTCGGCTTGGTTAAAGGCTTTTTATGCCCAGCTTGGCCGCCACGCGCTGGCGCGCCAGTACCCTTTCGCGATCTTCCACCGCGATCAGGCCCGCGATGCGGCGGATCAGAAGATCCTCTTCCGGGTCGAGCACGCCGTCGGCATAGGCCACTTCCCACAGCATCTCGATCAGCCGGATGCGTTCGGCAGGCGCGGTATTCTCGAACACTTCGCGCGTATGGCCATGGATCTGCACCATTTCGGCCACGCGCCGCTCGGCCGCTTCCACCAGGGCCAGGCATTCCTCATGCGACAGGTCGAACTGCCGCGCCAGCAATTGCTCGATCACCATCCGCTCGCGCGGCTCGAACGTATCGTCCTGGCGCGCCGCTTCGACCAGCAGCACCGCCACGGACAAGCGCGGATCGGGATCGCGCTGCGGGATCGGCGCTTCCAGGGCGCGCATCAATTGGCGGAACAGGGACATGACCCCTGACTAGCGCTCCTCGCGCCGGACGGTCAAGCGAGGCCGCCGCCCGTGCGGCGACGGCCCTGCTCTTCACGCTTTGCGGATCAGGCCCAGCTGGCTCAGCGCGGTGACGCCGTCATCCAGGCCGATTTCCGAAACGATTTTGCCATCGGCGATTTTGAGCACGGTCGTGCCGGTGAAATGCATCTTGCGGCCGGTCGCGGCAGGCAAGCCGCCGATCAGAAAATCGCCAAAGGCGGGTCCGGTATGGGTGCCGCCGCCTTCCCATTGCCCCACGACATAATCGCCCTCCGCGATCAACTCTGCGGTGCCCCAGAAATGCAGATCGGGAAACGCGGCGCGAAAGTCGCGCATGAAGGCCTTGATATCCGCCCGCCCACGTCTCGGCGCATGCAGCGAATATTGCAGCAGCATGTCGGGCGCCGCGACCGCGTCCACCACCGACAGGTCGCAGGTCTCACCCCAGTATTGCGTGAACCAGCGGCCGACCAGGGCCTTGTTGTCGTCCAGTTTTGTCATTGCGGAGTCTTTCTCTTTGCGTTCGGCGGACAACCCGCCCGCACGATCCCTAGCCGGGATCGCGCCGCCGCAAACTCCGCTTCTTGCCGCCGAAGCGGTGCCTTATTGCAAAGGCAGCGCGTAAAGCGCCGATGCCATCTCGCCCAGCGCCTGTCCCGCCATACTCGAGACACTGGCATCGTCGGGCCGCTCGACATTGTTGATGTAGAAGGCAAAGGCGAGCCGCCGCCCATCAACGGTGGTCGTATAACCCGCAAGTCCCTTGCCGGTCAGGATGGTGCGCCCGCCATTCAGAAGATCGCTGTCGCTATAAGTGCCGGTCTTGGCGAAGACATGGCCCGCGCCGGGCGACCCCTTCTGGATATCGACCAGGGTGCCGTCCTTGCCCAGCACCGGCAGGCTGTCGTGAAAATGCGCCGCGCCCGGACCTTTGGCCATGTGATCGAGATAACGCACGACAAAGTCGGGCGTATAAAAGGCCGCTACCGCGCCGCCCGCGCCATCGCCTTGCGATCCGCCCGACATGTCGAGGCCCAGGCCCGCCAGCCAGTCATGCATCAGCATGAAACCCTTATGGTCGGCTTTCTCGCTGGTCTTGCCCAGCACCGCGCCCAGCACATAGGGCATGGTGGAGGCGTGCAGATTCTGGCTCACCTTCAAGGTGATGCGCGCATCTTCCGACAAGGGCGGCGAGACATGCTCGGCAAGCTTCATGTCGTCGCGATAAAAAGCCCGCACCGTGTCCGCCGCCACCGTGAAATCCGTCGCCTCCGCCGTGACCACGCCGGGCGCGCCCGTCACCGTCACCCCCGCATCCTTCAACGCCATGGTGAGCAAGGTTCCGGCATAGCGTGATGGCTTGGTCACCGCATAGCCATAGATCACCGGCCCGCTTTTGATATCGACCGTGCCCGTCAGGGTCACGGTCTCGCTGCCGTCCTTGCGCAGTTCGGTCCTGGCATCGACATCGGTCTTGTCGCCGGTGACGATCCTGTTGACGAAATGAATGGTCGGCACGGCGGGCGCGATGGTCCAGGAGGCCGGATCGCCCATGTTCGCGCCGGGGCTATAAGTAATGTCGATGGCATTGTCGTTGACGATGACGGGCGAAATGGTTTCGCCCGTGCCCAGGTCGCGCGCGCCTTCCTCGAACAGGCTGACATCGACCAGCACCCGGCCCGTGATGCGCTTGATCCCCGCATTCTTCACCGCCTGGGCGAATGTTTTGAGCACAATGGCGGGATCGCCCGGCAGCACGCGCGAATCCGCGCCGCCATAAGTGTGGTCCTCATCGACAAAACCAAGCGTTCCGTCAGCCTGGATGCGATTGGACAGATTGGGATCGCCCGATCCCACCAGCACCAGATCGCCGTGCAGAACGCCCTTGGCATCGATCTTTCCAGTGCGATAGAGCGGCGTGCGGAAGCGGTAATCCGCGCCCAACAACGCCAACGCCGATCCTTCGGTGAAAAGCTTGGTGGTCGAGCCCGGCGTGAACAGCTTGTCGCCGTCCACGGCAAAGACGGGCTTGCCCTCATCCAGCGACCAGACTTCCAACCCGAACCGGCCATGGCGATAAACCGGCCGCTCCATCACCTGCTTCACCG
>CAYWWT010000236.1:0-3972 GCA_964461855.1 uncultured Rhizobium sp.
GGCGTCGAGATTTTCACCGACATGAAACAGGGGCTGGTGGGGGCGGACATCGTGATGATGCTGCGCCTGCAATTGGAGCGCATGACCGGAGCGTTCATTCCTTCGGCACGAGAATATTTCCGCTTCTATGGCCTGGACCGCGAGAAGCTCGGTTGCGCCAAGCCGGGTGCCCTGGTGATGCATCCCGGCCCGATGAACCGGGGCGTGGAGATCGCCTCCGATATCGCCGACGATCTGGCGGTCAGCGTCATCGCGGAGCAGGTGGAAATGGGCGTCGCCATCCGCATGGCCGTACTCGATGCCCTCGCGCGCGGACTCGCGCGCAATTCAATAGAGCCGCGAGGGCTGTCATGATCGCGCCCGATGGAAAAAACGGCCGCCTGGCTTTCCGCAATGCGCGCCTGATCGATCCGGCTTCGGGCCTGGACGTCAAAGGCGGCCTTCTGGTCGAGAATGGCAGGGTCGCCGACATTGGGCCCCGCCTGTTCAATGATGCCGAACCGCGCGATCCGGAAATCATCGACTGCCGTGGCCTTGTTCTGGCCCCCGGGCTGATCGATTGCCGGGTCTTCACCGGCGAACCGGGCAGCGAGCATCGGGAATCCTTCGCGTCGGCCAGCGAGGCGGCGGCGGCGGGCGGGGTCACCACCATGGTCACCATGCCCAACACCAATCCGGTGATCGACGAACCGTCGCTGGTGGATTTCATCAAGCGCCGCGCCCAGGCAACCGCGAAGGTTCACGTCGCGCCGATGGCCGCCCTGACACAGGGGCTGGCGGGCGAGATCATGACCGAGATCGGCCTCTTGAAGGAAGCCGGCGCGGTCGCCTTTACCGACGGCGACCGGACCGTCGCCAATGCACGCGTCATGCGCCGCGCGCTCTCCTATGCCGCCACCTTCGACGCGCTGGCCGTCGGCCACGCCGAAGACCCTGAACTGGTGCAAGGCGCGGCGATCACGGAAAGCGAATTCGCGACGCGGCTGGGATTGCCGGCAGCCCCTGCCCTGGCCGAGGCCATCATCGTGGAACGCGACATCCGGTTGGTGGAATTGACGGGCGCCCGCTATCATTTCGGGCAAATCTCGACCCGCGCCGCGTTGGAAGCCGTCGCCGCCGCCAAGCGACGCGGCCTTCCCATAACCTGCGGCGTCTCCGCGCATCATCTTCTGCTCAATGAATTGGATGTGGGGGGCTACTACACGTTCCGGAAAGTAAAGCCGCCGCTGCGTTCCGAGGCCGACCGCGCCGCGATGGTTGAGGGTGTCGCCGACGGCACCATCGATGTGATCGTTTCCAGCCACGAACCGCAGGGCGCCGACACCAAGCGGCAGACATTCGCATCGGCGGCGTTCGGCGCAGTGGGCCTGGAGACTCTCCTGCCTGCCGCACTTGCACTCCATCATGACGGCCAGGCCGGGCTTTCGCAGATATTGGCGAGCCTGACATCCACGCCGGCGCGCTTGCTCGGCCTTCCCGGCGGCAGTCTCGCCAAAGGCGCACCCGCTGACCTGGCGCTTCTGGACATCGACGAACCCTTTGTCGTGGACGAACGCATGCTGCATTCGCGGGCCCGCAACACCGCCTTCGAGGGCCGCAAATTCCAGGGTCGCGTCCGCATGACCTTCGTCGGCGGGACGTGCATCTTCTCCCGCACGGATTGACAGTTCGCCGGTGGATTTGGCGGCCGAACGCCCTTATCGTCCCGCGCCATGATCGGTTCCCTGCCCATTATTTTCGCCGCCGGAGCCCTGGTTCTTGGCTATCTTCTGGGCTCTATCCCCTTCGGGCTGTTTTTCGCATTTGCCTCCGGCGCAGGCGATGTTCGTAACATCGGCTCCGGCAATATCGGCGCAACCAATGTTTTGCGCACCGGTAAGAAATGGGCCGCCGCTGCGACCCTTATTTGCGATGGACTGAAAGGCGCAGCAGCCGTTTGGATCGCCTGGACCTATCTGCCGCCGGGCGGCGAAATCATCGCAGGCCTGGCCGCTATTCTGGGCCATGTCTTTCCGATCTGGCTGCGCTTCCGGGGCGGCAAAGGCGTGGCCACCTTTCTCGGTGTCACTATCGCGCTGTACTGGCCGGCGGGCCTTGCCGTGGCGGCGACCTGGCTGGGAGCGGCATTGATCTGGCGCATCTCATCGCTTTCGGCGCTGGTCGCCATCGCTTTGGCGCCGGTTTATTTTCTCGTCTTCGGTCATGGCGAATATGCGCCCCTGACCGTTGCACTGGCGGCTTTGATCTTCTTCACGCACCGCGAAAACATTCGCCGTCTCTTGCGCGGAGAAGAGCCGCGCATCGGGTCGAAAAGCGCAAAAGCCTCATGAACCGTGTCCTCGATGACCACGAGAAGCTGGCATGGCTTCGCCTGACGCGCAGCCCGTCGGTCGGACCGGTGACATTCGCACAACTGATCGGCCGATTTGGCAGCGCTTCAGCTGCTTTGAAGGAAGCGCCACGATTGGCGCTCCGGGGCGGAAAGCCGTTCGTCGCCCATCCGGAAGCCGAGGCGTCACGCGAGCTGCAGAAGGTCGAAGCGCTTGGCGGGCGTCTCATCGCGAGTTGCGAGCCGGATTTTCCCCCAGGTCTGGCTGCGCTCGATCCGCCGCCACCCATGATTTCCGTACTTGGCCAGCCGCATCTGCTGCGCCGGGATATGATCGCGGTCGTCGGCGCGCGCAATGCCTCGGCGCTGGCGCGCAAATTCGCGCAGATCCTCAGCCGCGAGTTGGGCGATGCCGGTCTGGTGATCGCCTCGGGATTGGCGCGCGGCATCGATTCCGCCGCGCATGAAGCAGCATTGCCCCACGGCACGATCGCGGTCGTGGCAGGCGGCATGGACATCATCTATCCACCGGAGAATGACGCGCTCTATCGTGCCATCGCCGCGCAGGGCGCCGTCATTTCCGAAATGCCGCTGGGCGAAGCGCCCCAGGCCCGGCATTTCCCGCGCCGCAACCGTCTGATCTCCGGCTTGGCGCGCGGCGTTGTGGTGGTGGAAGCCGCCGAGCGTTCGGGTTCTCTGATCACCGCGCAATACGCATTGGATCAAAACCGCGAGATATTTGCGGTTCCTGGTTCGCCGCTCGATCCGCGCGCGAAAGGCACGAACCGTCTGATCCGCGAAGGCGCCACCCTGACCGAGAGTGCCGAAGATGTGCTGACGGTGCTGCGCCCCATGCTCACAACCGGATTTTCCGAGCCCGACCCGGAGTCAGGGGCAGCAGCCCCGCCGCCGCAAGCCGATGCGTGGGATAGCGAAGCGGATCGCTTCCGCGCCAGGATCGAAGAAGCCTTGGGCGTCACCCCCGTGGAGATTGACGAAATCATCCGCCAGACCGGAGCGTCGGCGGGCGCGGTCCTGACCGTAATCCTGGAACTCGAACTGGCTGGCCGTTGCCGCCGCCATCCCGGGAACCGGGTTAGCTGGTCTTAAAAGAAGCAGCTCACCCAGTTTTTTTCTTCGGCCGCCGGCCTACGCCATCGCCAGGACTGACAGCTTGGTCCTTCTTCGGGCCGTTTTGCTCGATGTTTTCTACAGAAACTTCGGTTCCGCACACTTGCTCGAACTGCAACCTATAAGTTTAATTTCCGGTAATTTTAGCCGGATATTCAACCTCCAGCTTTACTTCGATACTTGGCCGGACGTTGACAGGTTCGTCCCGCTTCCATCAGTGTCCCGCCGCATTTCCAAAAAAAGGCTCTGTTCCGCGGTTCCAGCCTTGTCCCCGGGCGCCGCGTCCCCAGATAAGCCACCCAAAGGTTCAAAGCAGCCGGCATGAACGTTCTCGTCGTCGAATCCCCCGCAAAAGCCAAGACCATCAATAAGTATCTAGGCAGCGACTATAAGGTCCTGGCCAGCTTCGGTCATATCCGGGACCTCCCGTCGAAAGACGGTTCGGTCAAGCCCGATGACGATTTCTCGATGGTGTGGGATGTCGATGCCCGTGCCCAGAGCAAGATCAAGGA
>CAYWWT010000237.1:0-3948 GCA_964461855.1 uncultured Rhizobium sp.
GCACCGCGCCCCTGGTGCTGCTGGACGCGCCCTGCACCGCCACCGGCACCATCCGGCGGCATCCCGACCTGCCCTGGATCAAGAGCGCCGCCGATGTCACGGCGCAGGCGACGTTGGCCTATGACCTGCTGGAAAGTGCCGCCGCGATGGTCGAGCCCGGCGGCCTGCTGGTTTTCGTGGTCTGTTCGCTGGAGCGGGAAGAAGGCGAAGAGCAGATCGCGGCTTTTCTGGACAGCCATCCCGAATTCGCGCGCGCACCGATCACGGCGGAAGAATTATCCGGTCACAGCGAATGGATCAGTGCGAACGGTGATTTGCGCACCTTACCTCACCATCTGGCCGATCAAGGCGGCATGGATGGTTTCTATGCGGCGCGGTTGAGGCGATCTCACCCTTCGACAAGCTCAGGGTGAGGGCTTTAGTCTCATCCTCATGCTGGTCGCGCTACGCTGGCGCTAGCGACTGTCGAAGCATGAGGGATCGCGTTTCAACTATAGGCGACCCAAGGCATAGGCGATCGCGAGATAGATCTTGCCGGTATCGGCCGAGAGAATCGACGAGGCCAGGATGCCGCCGCTGTCATTTTCCCGCGCCCGCGCCAGCAAGGCTTCGAATTCGCGGATATAGGAATCGGCGGCGTCGTGGAACCGTTCGTCCTCGCGATAAATCTTGGTGATGCGGTCGATGGCGCCGTCGTCGATGGTTTCGGCCAGCTTGCGGGCAAAGACCGCGCGGTCTCCCGCCAGATAGCGCTTCCAGTCTTCATTGCCCGGCGTGGCTTCGGTCCCGATTGCTTCCAGATCGACCGCCATGTCGGCCAGCGCCAATTGCAGTGCGCTCACCGTCGCGGTGGAGGCCGCGACATGGAGGGGTTCGCGCGGAGGCAAAGCCGGTTCGCTGTTCTCCACCGCCGCCAGCAGGGTTTTCATTTCCCAGGCTTTGGTTTCGCCGCCGGCCGGGCGGTCCTGTCTTTCCACCGGCCTGTCGCCGCGCAGATCGCCGCCTTTGCGAGAGCGCTGCGTCAGCTTGCGCGCCAAGGTCTTCAGGCCGTCACTCTCGACCGTTTCGGGTGCGCCCGGCGGTGGTGGCGCGCTGCGCGCATGCGCGCCCCGGGTCTGTATCGTCGAAATCGTGCGGGCCGAAAGGTCCAGCATCTCGTTGGTCTCGGCCTGGACCATCTGGCGAATGCGTTGCGCTTCGCTCTGCGCGAGCGACGGCAGCCGGGAAAGATGACGTTCCACCTCTTCCGTCGCCCTGGCGAGATTTTCGCGGATCTCCGTCGCCTGGACATTCATTTCGCCCGCGGCGCGCAGCAGCTTGTCGCATTCCGCCATCGCTTCGCCCACCATGGTCTGGGCATCATGCCTGGCCTGGGCGGTGCTTTCGCCGATCAGGGTCTGGGTGCTGCCACCGGCATCGCGCAGGGCGGACACAAGTCCGGTCAACACCGTGTTGGCGTCGCTCGAGGTTTCCTTCAAGCGCTCCGCTTCGGCGGCGAAGGCCACGGTCAGCTGCGAGGCGCGATTGGCCGCGTTGGTCATCACGCTTTCCAGATGCCGTTCCACTTCGCCGGTCACGGTCTCGAAACGCTGCGCCTCGCCGGACAAGGCGCTGACCGCCCCTTCCATGCCGGCGCGCTGCTGGGTGAGGGCGGCGTCGAGCTGTTCGCTTTCTTCTTTCAGCTTGCTCAACATGTCGGACATGGCGGCGCGATGCTTTTCCTGCCGCGCCAACACGAATTCGGCGCGCTGAAGCGCCGTGTCGGAAACCGTTTCGATCTTCTTGGCTTGGGCATCGAGCTCGAGCGCCGCGGCATGGGGCGCTTCGCTGGCGGCCTGGGCGGCGGCGCGGAAACCCGCGGCCTGCACATCCAGCGACTGGGCCGCCATCTTGAGCGTGCCTTCCGCCGCTTCGATCGCGGCGCTCAATTGCGCGGAACGGCCCGCCACGGTCTCGGTGGCGCGCGACGCCATGTCGGAGATCGCTTCCGAGACGGATTCCAGACGCTGGCGTTCCTGGCCCAGGCGCTGGGCAATCGCTTCGCCGCGCACTTCGGCACGCGCGCCCGCTTCGTCCATCGCGCCGATCTGATTTTCCAGCGCCGTCTCCAATGCGCGGAGCCGGCCATAGGCCCCATCCAGTCCGGCATTCAGGGCATCGAGTTCGTGGCGAACGGCCCGGCCCAGCTTCGCCGCGCTGCGCGCGACGCTGTCGTCGGTGACGAAAAGATTTTCGGTGGCACCCTTCAGCCCCTCGGCCATCCGGCTCATGCGATGGGCGAGGGCAAAAGCCGCCGCGATTGCCGCGAACAGCAAGGGCGGCAGCAGAATGGCGGCGGCAAGGAACGCGATCTGAAGCCCGGGGAGGCTCTTCAGTCCCTGGGCACCGAAATAGCCCCAGAGATAGGCGGTCCAAACGCCAATCCAGAAGACGGAAGCGACAATAGCGAAGCCGAACGCGACGGCGCCAAACCGGCTGGGCTCCGGGGACGTGGCCGGGGCGCGATAATCTTCCTGCGGCATGGGTTCGTCCTGCCGGACGTCCTCCACAACAACGGGTTGATTATGCTCGAAATTCCGTACCATCGGCGGCGATCCCCTTCCCGGGCACGATATCGCAAAGGCCGTGCAGCCGGAAGGCTAGCGGGCAGGCGTTAACGGGCCGTTAGCCTTCCCGCCAGCAGGCTGGCCGCCCCATACGGACGTCACCCATGGCTGCCCACGCGATCGATCTGGAGCATCTGGCCCGCTATACCGGCGGCGAAAAAGACCTGAACGGGGAAATACTACGCCTGTTCGATGGTCAGGTGACGAGCATGGTGGCCGAATTGAACGGCCTGCTGGCCAGCCGCGACGCCAGGCGCTGGCGCGAAATCGCCCATACCATCAAAGGCGCCGCCCGTGGGGTGGGCGCGTTCGAGATGGGCGAAGCGGCGGCAGAGGCCGAACCGCTCAATCCCGCCGACAATGTCGAGGCCCAGGCCGCGATCCGCAAGCTGGAACACGAAGCCGAAACCGTCCGGGCCTTCATCAGCTCCTATTTGGCTGCTTAAGCACTACCGACCCATCAGCCCACACAGGCTTTCTTCCCCCGTGCGGCGAAGCCGCTGACGGGGGGAAGATGTGCGGTAGCGGGCTTGCCCGCGTGCCGCACAGAGGGGGGCGACAAAAATGTGGGTTGTTGTGCTGGGCTTTTTTACATATAAGAACGACGTTTTCCCAACCATTACATGAAGTTAGGTGTGGAATACGCGCCTAGGACAAGATCATGACCGCCATCGAAACCGACGTCGCCATCATCGGCGCAGGCCCCATCGGCCTGTTCGCCGTGTTCGAATTGGGACTGCTCGATCTGAAATGCCATCTGGTCGACATTCTTGACCGGCCGGGCGGGCAGTGCACAGAGCTTTATCCGGAAAAGCCGATCTACGACATTCCCGGCCTTCCCATCGTCACGGGTCAGGAACTGACCAACCGCCTGCTCGAGCAGGTCAAGCCGTTCGATCCGCAATTCCATTTCGGCGAGATGGCGACAGCGCTGGAAAAGCTGCCCGATGGGCGCTGGAAACTCACCACCGATGCCGGCACCGAACTGATCGCGCCGGTCGTCGTGGTCGCGGCGGGTGCGGGCTCGTTCGTGCCCAAGCGTCCGCCGGTGCCGGGCATCGAGACTTACGAAAATGCGGGCGACGGCGTTGGCGTGCATTACGCCGTGCGCAAGATGGAAACTTTCCGCGGCAAGAATGTCGTGATCGCGGGCGGCGGCGATTCCGCGCTGGACTGGACCATCAATCTGGCGCCGCTGGCCAAGTCGCTTACCCTGGTCCATCACCGCGATGGCTTCCGCGCCGCGCAGCACAGCGTCAACCAGATGCGCGAGCTGGAAGCCCAGGGCAAAGTCAAATTCCACGTCGCCAGCGTGAGAGCGCTGCATGGCGAGCCGGGCAAG
>CAYWWT010000238.1:0-3932 GCA_964461855.1 uncultured Rhizobium sp.
GGGTGAGGAAGGCGGCCAGCCTTCCGAACGTAGCACCGATCAGGTGCGTAGGCCCGAGGGGGAAAAACAATGAACGCCCCCTTGAAACATGCTCCCAAGCATTTCCTCGACCTGTCGGATCACGACAGCGCCACCCTGCGCGCCATCATCGACGACGCCAAAGCGCGCAAGGCCGCGCGCGCCGGGCTGCCCAAGGGCGTGGCCGACGCGGATTCGCCGCTGACCGGCCGCGTGCTGGCGATGATCTTCGACAAGCAGTCCACCCGCACCCGTATCTCGTTCGACGTGGCGATGCGGCAGCTGGGCGGCACGACCTTGATGCTCACCGGCAACGAGATGCAGCTGGCGCGCGAGGAAACCATTGCCGACACGGCGCGGGTGATCTCGCGCTATGTCGATGCCATCATGATCCGGTTGCTGGATCATGAGATGGTGGAAGAGCTGGCGCTCAATGCCACCATTCCCGTCATCAACGGCCTGACCAAATGGAGCCATCCCGCCCAGGTGATGGCGGATGTGATGACGTTCGAGGAACATCGTGGGCCTATCAAGGGCGCCACCGTGGCCTGGAGCGGCGACGGCAACAATGTGCTGACGTCATGGGTGCATGCCGCCAGGAAGTTCGACTTTACCTTGCGCGTCGCCACGCCCAGGGAATTGGCGTCCGATCCCGAAGTCGTGCAATGGGCCAAGGGCGCAAAGGTCGAATTCGGCAGCGATCCCGAAGCGGCGGCGAAAGATGCGGACTGCATCGTATCGGATGCCTGGGTGTCGATGGGCGACGACAACGCCACCAAGCGGCACAATCTGCTCAAGCCCTATCAGGTCAACAAGCGCCTGATGGGCCTGGCCAGGAAAGACGCCATCTTCATGCATTGCCTGCCCGCGCATCGCGGCGAGGAAGTGACGGATGAAGTGATAGACGGGCCGCAGTCTGTCGTGTTCGACGAAGCCGAAAATCGACTCCACGCGCAGAAGGCGATCTTGGCTTGGGCTTTGAAGTAGCTCAGCTCGTCTCGGAAAACTTCATCAGCGTCAATCCCGCCACGATCAAGGTCGCAGCGGCGATGCGCATCGGGCTGGCGGCTTCGTGCAACACCATCACGCCGACCAGGAACGCACCCACCGCGCCGATGCCGGTCCACACCGCATAGGCGGTGCCCAGCGGCAGCGACTTCATCGCGATGGCCAGAAGCGTGATGCTGGCCAGCATCGCGGCCAGCATGATCGATGTGGGCCAGATGCGGGTGAAGCCGTCGGATTGTTTCATCGCCGACGCCCAGACCACTTCGAGCAGACCGGCGACAAGAAGCAGGAGCCACGCCATGGCGCATCCTCTCTCATGACACGCCGGGCCGTCCCGGCAGGGTTTTCCGAAAGGAATGAGGTCGTGGCCTCATCGCCAGAAATAGCCGCGCCACGGCAGGGGTTCAAGGCGGTGTTTGCGGGTTGAACCAAGCCCCATTCGCGGCCATATAGGGCTCATGTCCGAACAATCTCCGGTTTTTGCCGCCCCCGCGGGCGATTTCGTTTTGCCGTTCGATATCGCCAAGGCGGGCGTGCGCGGCCGCCTGGTGCGGCTCGACACCGCTTCGACCCAGGCGCTGGATGCGCATGCGCTGCCCGAAGCCGCGGCGCGGGTCGCGGGCGAGGCGCTGGCGATGGCGGCGCTGCTCGGTTCCGCGCTGAAGCTGGACGGGCGGCTGACGGTGCAGACCAAGGGCGACGGTCCGCTCGATCTCGTCACCGCGGACTATTACGGGTCTTCTCCCGCCCCGGGCAATGACGAGCGCGATGACGATGCGACGCGTCCGCGCGGCGTGCGCGGCTATGCCCGCCTGGATGCGGAGCGTTTCGCGGGGCTGGACGGCAAGGACTTCGTCAAGCTGGCGGGCGAGGGCGTTCTCGCCATCACCATCGAGCCGCAGCGTGGCGGCCAGACCTATCAGGGCATCGTGCCCTTGTCGGGCGAAGGCCTGGCGGCGTCGGCGGAAACCTATTTCACGCAGTCCGAGCAATTGCCGACGGTGATCCGGCTGGCGGCTGCGCCTTTGTTCGTGGCGGGCGAGAAGACGCCGCGTTGGCGCGCGGCCGGCCTGATGCTGCAGATGACGCCGGAAGCGAGCAAGGCGCCGGGCCGCAACGAAGACGATTGGAACCGCTTGTCGATCCTGGCGCGCACGGTGGAGGATCTGGAACTGGTCGATACCGGTCTCGCCGCCGAGAAGGTGCTGTGGCGCCTGTTCCATGAGGACGAAGTGCGGGTGCAGCCGGCCGAGCCGGTAAGTTTCCGCTGCGATTGCGACACCGCGCGCATCGTACAGATTCTGCGCGGCTACAATGAAAAGGAGCGCGCCGGTCTGGCCGATCCCGATGGCATCATCCGCGCGCGCTGTGAATTCTGCGGGACCACGCATGAGGTAACGCCCGAGGCATTGACGTAGTCCTGTCATCCCCGGCGAGCGGCGCAAGCCGCGAGGGAAGGGGATCCAGGCTTGGCAACGCGGACGGTAGATCCTTTTATACCTGGATCCCCTTCCCTCACGCGATGCTGCACATCGCGCTCGCCGGGGATGACATGCAGGATTACGCGCTCGCCTTGGCGATGACTTTGCGCAGGAAATTCTCGCAGGCGTCGAATTCCGACAATTCGCAGAATTCGTCCGGTTTGTGGGCCTGGTCGATCGAGCCGGGGCCGCAGATCACCGCCGGGATGCCATAAAGCTGGAACTGTCCGGCCTCGGTGCCGTAGGCCACGGCTTCGGCCTGGTTGGCGCCGGTGATTTCGCGGGCCAGCGCGATGGCGGGCGAGTTCTCGTCCATCGTCAGGCCGGGATAGGCGGCATGCAGTTCGGTGTCGAACGCCGCATCCGGCGCGCGGCGCGCATATTTGGGCAGGATTTCGGTTTTCGTGCGCCGCGCCACGGTTTCGACGATGGCATTGGCGTCGCGGTCGGGCAGGGCGCGGTATTCCCAGGTCACCAGCGCTTCGCGCGCCAGGATGTTCGAGGCCGTGCCCCCTTCGATCATGTTGGCCTGCACCGTCGAATGCGGCGGATCGAAACGCGGATCGGCATCGGCGCGAAGATCGTCCCAGACATCGTCCAGCAGCTTGACGAATTCGCCCGCCATCATCACCGCATTGGCGCCTTTTTCGGGGGCGCTGGAATGATGTTCGTGACCCTTGCAGCGGGTGTGGAGCACCGCGCCGCCCTTGTGCGCCCCCACCACCTTCATCAGGGTCGGTTCGCCGATGATCGCCAGCGCCGGTTTGATGTCTTGGGCCTTCAAATCTTCCAGCAATCCGATCACGCCGTTGCAGCCGATCTCTTCGTCGTAAGACAGCGCGAAATGGATCGGCCGCTTCAGCTTCGCCTTGGCGATCTCAGGCGCCAGCGCCATCGCCGCGCCCAGAAAACCTTTCATGTCGCAGGCGCCGCGCCCGTAGAGCCGCGTGCCGCGCACTTCCGGCTTGAAGGGATCGGACGACCATTTCTGTCCGTCCACCGGCACCACATCGGTATGGCCCGACAGCACATAGCCGCCATCGCCTTCGGGACCGAAAGTGGCAAACAGATTGGCCTTGGCGCGGGTGACGTCATAGCTGCGGCGGCAGCGCGCGCCATGGCTTTTCAAAAAGTCTTCGGCGAAGTCGATCAGCGCCAGGTTCGAGCCGCGGCTGGTGGTGTCGAACCCGATCAGGGTCTTGATCATCTCCAGCGCGGACATCGCCTATCGGTCCTGTCGCGAGGCCGGATTGCCGATGATGTTGAGAAATTCGCGCCGCGTCACATCGTTGGTGCGAAAATCTCCCAGCATGGTCGATGTCACCATGGTGACGCCGGTCTTGTGCACGCCGCGCGTGGTCATGCATTGATGCGCCGCCTCGATCACCACCGCCACGCCCTTGGGCTCCAGCACCTTCTGGATGC
>CAYWWT010000239.1:0-3931 GCA_964461855.1 uncultured Rhizobium sp.
AAGCCTTGAAACTGCAAAAGGGTTCGACCGCGCGCATGGGCTATACCCCCGCGGGCTATTCCGAGACCGGCGGCTCTTACAGTTTTCATTTCCCGGACGGCAACGCCTCCGTCGCGCGGCTGCTGGTGCGCGTGCTGATCCCGGGAGCTATCTCCGGCCATGACGCGCGCGACATCGTCACCGCCAAGGCGGATTATTCCAGACTCGACCGACCCGGCCAGGGCGTGCGCATCCGCCTGAACCAGATCGCGGTGCGCGTGCGCAACGCGGGCAAAGGTGTGGAGGTGGCTTACACCGAAGCCAAGGGCGGCCAGAAAGTCATGCGCGTGCGGGCGAAAAACTGCGTGCTGGCCAGCTGGAACATGATGATCCCCTACATGGTGCCGGAATTGCCCGCGGCGCAGAAAGCGGCGCTGCACAAATTGGTCAAGACGCCCTTGGTCTATACCAGCGTGGCGCTGACCAATTGGCGCGCCTTTCACAAGCTGGGCATTTCCCGCGTCGATGCGCCGGGCGGGTATCATTCCAGCTTCGGCCTCAACAATCCGGTCGATATCGGCGCGTATAAAGCGGCGCGCGATCCGAACGGCCCGATGCTGATCCGCATGGTCAGGACACCGGCAGCACCCGGCCTGCCCGAACGCGAGCAGCACAAGGCAGGCCGCGCCGAGCTTCTTTCAACGCCGTTCGAGACGTTCGAGAAGAATATCCGCGACCAGCTTGGCCGCGCGCTGTCCGGCGGCGGCTTCGACCCGGCGCGCGATATTGCCGGCATCGCGGTCAACCGCTGGGCCCATGGTTATTCGCCGGAATACAACGCCCTTTCCGATGGCGGCACCAATGCCGACACGCCCAACCTTGCAGGTAGGAAACAATTCGGCCGCATCGCCATCGCCAATGCCGATTCCGGCATGGCTGCCTACACCGACGTTGCCATCGACCAGGCGCACCGGGCTGTGAGCGAGTTGCTGACCGGCTGATGAAGCGCGGCTGAAAGCGATACTCAAATCAACAATATCAACGCTGCCACAATCGCCATGCCGGCGACCACGGCCGGCAGAATGAACCAGCCCGCCGGAAAGCGCGGCGTGCGGCCGTAATTGCTGAATTCCAGATCCATCAGGTCGGGGTTTTCGGGACCGCAGAAAAGCCGCGCGATGGGGCCTTGCTTGACCCGCCGCTTCATCCGCTTGGAAGGCGGAACGTCGAAGACATGATCGTAATGATGAACGTGAGCCATGGGTTGCTCCTGTCACAATGGTAACGTTCAGGAGGCCCGGGAGTTCGCGGGCGCGGCAGTTCCAACTGTGATTTAAAAAGGCAGGCTGCCGTTAGGGAAGCCCGGCACCCTCTTACCCTTCGACAAGCTCAGTGTGAGCTTCAGGGTTGATCTGCCGCGTCCTTCGACGGGCTCAGCATGAGGATTCTCAAAGTCCTCACCTCGAGCCTGTCGAAAGGTGGGGGCCGCCCTAGGTCAGCAGCGCCACCAGCACCAGAAGTCCGCCCAACGCCGACGGCAGGATGTACCAGCCGGGCAGAAAGCGGGAATCGCGCCCGATTTCGCTGAATTCCAGGTCGGCCAGGATGTCGGGATCGATCTCGCGGGCGGAAGGCGCGTGATGCGGCGCCTGGTCAAAAATGTCTTCGTAAGTTCCGGCGAAGGCCATATCTGGCACCCCACTGCCCCACGATCCCTATACACCGATTCCGGGAAACGCCGTCTCATATCTGGACGGGGTCATCAAAGCGCCAACAGGAAAACCTGTTCAAGCGGCGCGGAAGGTCCGGCCGATCGCGGGCGTCTTGTCGGCTTTTTCCGTCTTTTCCGGCTTGGCGGCGGCGGCTTCCTTGCGTGTCATCGCCATCAGCGCCACCGCCTTGGCGACCAGACACCATTGGTCGTAAGCGGTGCCGTCGCCGGCTTCCATCGCCCGGTCCATTTCCTCAGCGATGTGGAACTTTGCCTTGTCGCCAAACGTCTCGAACATGCTCGAGGCGGTGTTCAGAATGAATGTGCCGTCCATTTCTTGTGCACTGCCCTTTAAGCCGCAACTTCTTTGCAGCAAGCCACCCCGGTACCCGTCTTGCTTATCGTGAAATAAGGACACAGTGCATTAGCGAAAAGAGGCAGCAACCGTCACAATGCCGCCTTTTATGTGGCATGGTTTGCAAATCCTTACCGGCTGCAACTCCCGCCCTTGTTGCGCGCGGTCAAGCCTGCCTTCGCGCCTTCAACCTGTTTCAATTCGGGCCATCGCAAAGAAAAAGGCGGGCTCTTTCGAACCCGCCTCTTCTATTTTCGCCTGCACCGTTCGGCGCGCAGGATTTTGGCCGCTGGCCAGGAGCGTCGCGCGGAGCGTACGGAAGTACGTGAGCACGCGCGACGCCGCCAGGGACGACCGCCCTCGCCCGCTCTGCGGGCTCGAAGCGGGGCCAGCTTTTCTAAGCTCGCCAATGCTCGCTAAGAAAAGCTAGGCCAAAGACAAGCGCCCTTATTTGGCTGCAATAAATTCGATTTCGAGTTGGGCGCCAGGTGCCGCCAAAGCATGCACATGGAACGCCGCGCGCGCGGGCTTGTTGGGCTGGGCGGCGGTGCCGAACTCGGTCATCCAGACCCTGTTCATTTCCAGGAAGTTCAAATCCGGACCCATCAACACCGTGGCCTTGACCACATCGCCCAGGGTGAGACCGGCAGCGGCCATCGACTTCTTCAGATTCTCGAAGACCGACTTGGTCTGGGCGGTGCTGTCGCCCCAATCGGCGGGCTTGCCGTCGGCCGGACGCGTGACCGGGGTGGGCAGCGCGCCCGAAACGAAATACAGGGTCTTGCCGCCCGTGGGTACGGCCGTGACGGACACGAACGGGCTGGTGGCCGAGCCGCCGATGCGCTGGATTTCCTGGGCGCCGGCCGCGCCGGCCAGGCCGATCACGGCCGCTACGGTCGCGATCGCGAGTGTCTTGAACTTCATGGACGTCTCCTTGAATGAGGCGCGCCGGACCATCCGTCGCGCGGTCTCTGTTTTTCCCTGAGGTATGGCGTTTGTTGCTTTTCCCCCTTGGGGTGCCTTTTCCCCCTCAAGCGCCCGCGTTGCGAAGGCGCCGGAACGGCAATAGCCTCCTGGATATCCGCCGATAATGCCAGCGCGAAAAAAGGGCCCGAGGGGGATTTTTCGATGGACAAACACAGCCATCGCCTGGCCGAACCGGACGATATGCCGGTTTTGACCGCGCTGATGAACGAGGCGATTGGGGGATTGCTCCCTCAATTCCTGCCGCCGGATCAGGTCGCGGCGTCGTATGCGGTGATGGGACTGGATACCCAGTTGATCGCCGACCGCACTTATTTTGTGATCGAGATCGGCGGCGTCGTTGCGGGCTGCGGCGGCTGGAGCCGGCGCGCGACTTTGTTCGGCGGCAACCACACCGCCGGGCGCGATGCGCGCCTGCTCGACCCCGCCACCGAACCGGCGCGGGTGCGCGCGATGTACACCGCGCCCGCCTTCACGCGGCGCGGCGTCGGGCGGCGGATTCTGGAATTGTGCGAAGCGGCAGCGCGCGCCGAAGGATTCCATGCGGTCGAGCTGGGGGCCACGATGGGGGGAAAGCCGCTCTATGAATCCTATGGTTTCGCGCCCGTCGAATTGCTGCAGGTGCCAACACCGGGCGGCGTGGCCGTCCCCATTCTGCGGATGCGAAAGGCGATTTAAGCGCGCGCAGGTTGTGTCTTGGCTACCTTTTGTTAAGCTCGCAAGCCTAGCGTTAACCGGTCGCTGGGGGGCGGCGGCGTGTTCCGAAGTGTTGCGTATAACGGCAAGCAACCAGGAAATGCCCATGGCACATGCATTGAAGGTCGAAGAGGAAAACCAGACAACCAAGGCCCAGGTCGCCGGTTATGCCGCCGATATGCTGGCGTCTCTGCGCCGGCTGTCGG
>CAYWWT010000240.1:0-3900 GCA_964461855.1 uncultured Rhizobium sp.
GCCTGCCCAACATGCGCCTGGGCGATGGCGGCGCCGCCACCATGGTGGTGCATCAGGGCCTGCGCGCCGAAAAGGGCGACGCCGCCTTCCTCGACAAGCCGGAAAATGAAGAAGAGGAAGTTTTCTACGCGCTGATCAAGCGCACCTTGAAAGAGAAGCCGGGCTGGTTCGCCCAGCTTGCCGCCAGCATCAAAGGCGTTTCGGAAGAAACCACGACCGGCGTGCATCGCCTCTATCAGATGGAGAAGGACGGCAAGCTGCTGTTTCCGGCCATCAACGTCAACGACAGCGTCACCAAGTCGAAATTCGACAATCTCTATGGCTGCCGCGAAAGCCTGGTCGACGGTATCCGCCGCGGTACCGACGTGATGATGTCGGGCAAGGTCGCGATGGTTGCCGGCTTCGGCGATGTCGGCAAAGGTTCGGCCGCGTCGCTGCGCCAGGCCGGCTGCCGCGTCATGGTGAGCGAGATCGATCCGATCTGCGCGCTCCAGGCCGCGATGGAAGGCTATGAAGTCGTGACCATGGAAGATGCCGCTCCCCGCGCCGATATCTTCGTTACCGCCACCGGCAATGTCGATGTCATCACCGTCGATCACATGCGCGCGATGAAGGACCGTGCCATCGTCTGCAATATCGGCCATTTCGACAGCGAAATTCAGGTCGGCGCGCTGAAGAATTTCCAGTGGCACAACGTCAAGCCGCAGGTGGACGAAGTCGAATTCCCCGACGGCAAGCGCATCATTCTCCTCTCCGAAGGCCGGCTGGTGAACCTTGGAAACGCCATGGGCCACCCCTCCTTCGTGATGAGCGCCTCCTTCACCAACCAGACCCTCGCCCAGATCGAACTCTTCACCAATCCGGGCAAGTATCAGAAGAAGGTCTATACCCTGCCCAAGCAGCTGGACGAGAAGGTCGCGCGCCTGCATCTGGCCAAGATCGGCGTCAACCTGACCGAATTGTCCACCAAGCAGTCCGGCTACATCAACATCCCGAAGGCCGGTCCGTACAAGCCGGATACCTATCGCTACTAATTGCGGAATCCGGCCTTCGTTTTTCAATGGGCGGCTCTGCCGCCGGGGGCGGTCCCTACAAGCCGGATACGGACCGGTACTGAGGATCGCTTGATCTTCACGGAAAGGGCGCGCTACCAGATCGGTATGCGCGCCCTTTTTCTTTGCCTGGCTCTTTTGACCCTTGCGGGCTGCAACAGCATCATGCGTGTGAGCGGCGACAATTTTGAAGCCCAGGGCGTGGCGCCCGGCCGTTTCGAGAATGACAATCAAGCGTGCCGTATCCAGGCTGATGATTATCTTGCCTATGACATCCACGGCATGGACGGCACGCGGTATCAGCGCAATCGGACCTACAACGGGGTCTATCGCCGGTGCATGACCGCGCGGGGGTATCGGGACCGGCCTTATTACCGCAATTGGTTTCCTGGCTAGCTGCGCCCGGGTTAACCGCCTGACGGGACTCGAAAATCGCCCATGAGCCCCAAATCTGGCCGCCGAGGCCGGATATGGATTTTCATACTTTATTAACCACAATCCCTATGCCGAATGGTCCCCTGCCAGTATCTTGTTGATTCTACAACGATTCGACCTTTTTCGGCGGGTTCGAGGGGACAGCCAAGCATGCGGCCCATAGCGGGGCATAACGGAGGATGGAACGCAGCGCTTTGGGCCGCCTTCGCGGCCCTGCTGCCGTCCCCTGCCCGGGCCGCTGCTTCGGTCGATCTGCTGATCGGGCCGGACGATACCGCAAGGCTTTTGATCCTGAGCGCCCTGGCGGCGGGGGCCGTGGCCCTGGCGGTCGCCGCCTCGCTCTGGGCCCTGGCGGAGCAACGGAGCGCGCTGCGCCTCAGGCGCCATCTGCGCGCCAGCGGTGCGCGCACCAAAAGCGCGCTGGGCGAACGCGACGCCCTCCTGGGCGCTGGACGTGAAGCGCTGGTGGTCTGGGGCCGTGATGGATCGGGACCTTTTTCCTATGGCCATGGCGAACAACAACTCGAATCCTGCCTCAAGGGCGTGGATGCGCTGGCATTGTCGACGGCACTGGATGAACTCTCGGATCGCGGCTCCCCATTCCGCCTGGACGTTGCGGACGCATCGGGGCGAAAGCTGGTGGCACGGGGCCGTGCCGTCGGCTCGATGGCGGCGGTCTGGATGGAAGAAGCCGCGGTGCAAAGCACCGACGCTGATTTTCGCGCCATCCTGGACGCCCTGCCCATTCCGGTCTGGCTTCGCGATAAAGCTCTGGCGCTGAGCTGGGCCAACCACGCTTTCCTCACATCGACGGGCGCCCCGGATCTCGAAACCGCGCGCGCGGCACAGTTGGCGCTCGACAAGGGCGAGCGCGATCTCGCCGCGTCGGCGCGTTCCCAAAACCGTATGCTGGAAGCGCGGCGCTTTGCGGTCGTGGGCGGCGAACGCCGCGCCATGACCTTCACCGAAATTCCCTTGGGCGATGCCGGGATCATCGGAACGGCGCAGGACGTCACCGATGTGGCCGCAGCGGAAGCCCGGCTTCAACAGCATGTCGATGCCCATGTCGACACGCTGGATAAGCTCGCCACGGCGGTTGCGATCTTCGGCAAGGACCAGAAGCTCAATTTCTACAATCGCGCCTTCGCCAAACTGTGGAGCCTGCCGGAAGACTGGCTCGACCGGCATCCCGGCGATGGCGAAATTCTCGACCGGCTGCGCGAAGCCCGCAGGCTGCCGGAGCAGCGCGACTATCAGGCCTGGAAACGGGGCCGCCTCGCGCTCTATCAGAACCGCGACCGCCCCACCGAAGAACTCTGGCATATTCCCGGCGGCCAGACGATGCGCGTGATCAGCCAGCCCCATCCCCTTGGCGGGCTCACCTTCCTCTACGAAGATGTGAGTGAAAAGCTCAATCTGGAATCCAGCTACAACACCTTGATGAAGGTGCAGTCGGCGACGCTCGATACGCTGCAGGAGGCGGTGGCGGTGTTCGGTCCCGATGGGCGATTGAAACTGCACAACGCCGCCTTTGCCCGCATCTGGGATTTGCGGCCGGAAGAATTGCAAGGCGAACCCCATGCGCGCGCCATCGCCGCGCTCTGCACGGCGAAATTCGGCGACGGCACAATGTGGGACCGGGTGATCCAGGCGATCATCACCGAGGCCGGCCTGACGCGCGATCTAGGCGAGGTGGAGCGCAACGACCGCTCCATCCTGTCGCTGCGCCTATCGCCCCTGCCCGATGGCGCCAGCCTGATCACGTTTGCCGATGTCACTGACCGCTTCCGCATCGAAACCGCGCTCAGGGACCGCAACGATGCGCTGGAAGCCGCGGATCGTCTGAAGTCCGATTTCATCAAGCACGTCTCATACGAACTGCGCACGCCGCTGAACACCATACTGGGCTTTGCAGAGCATCTCGGCTCGGGGGTGCCGGGCCAGCTCAATGCGCGCCAGGAGGAATATGTCAGCGCCATTGTGGAGGGTTCCAACACCCTCAAGGACCTGATCAACGACATCCTCGATCTGGCGCTGATCGAATCCGGAGCGCTGCGGCTGGAACTGGAGCGGATCGATCTCCACGTGCTTCTCGCCGACATCGCGAACCATGCCGGCGATTGGGCCACCAAAATGGGACTGAGCCTGGAATTGGATTGCCCGGTCGATGCCGGACTGTTCCTGGCCGATCAGCGGCGCATGCGCCAGATTATATTCAACCTCCTTTCCAACGCCTTCAAATTCACGCCGTCGGGCGGACGCATCCAGCTGTCGGGGCGCATCCTGGGCGAAGATGTGCAGATCACGGTTTCCGACAATGGTCCGGGGCTGGCGCCGGATGTGAAGCCCGTCGTGTTCGAGCGCTTTTCGGCCCAGAATCGGTCCGGCACCCGCGCCGGCGCGGGCCTGGGCC
>CAYWWT010000241.1:0-3898 GCA_964461855.1 uncultured Rhizobium sp.
CTCATGGCGTATTCCTTGCCGGTGCGCCAGATACGCAATTTGAGCGAGATCGACAGCGCATTCACGACCGAGACGCCGACGCCATGCAGGCCGCCCGAGACCTTGTAGGAATTCTGGTCGAACTTACCGCCCGCATGCAGCTGGGTCATGATGACCTCGGCGGCGGACACGCCTTCTTCCTTGTGGATGCCGGTGGGTATGCCGCGGCCATTGTCGCGCACCGTGCAGGAACCGTCGGCATTCAGCACCACATCGATGCGGTCGGCATGGCCCGCCAGGGCTTCGTCCACGGCATTGTCCACGACTTCATAGACCATGTGATGCAGGCCCGAGCCGTCATCGGTATCGCCGATATACATGCCGGGGCGCTTGCGCACGGCATCCAGACCCTTAAGGACCTTGATGCTGCTGGCGCCATATTCGTTGGTCACTTGATGTGCGGATTCAGACATCTACTTCACCATGATCGCAATGCCGGCGCCGGTCATGATGAGACCGGAGCCTTTGTTGATGCGGCGGCGTGCCTTCACGCTCGCCATCAGATTTTTCAGCCGTGCCGCTGCCGCGGCATACCCCATCGTGATCACCGGAATGAGCACCAAGGTGGCCGCCACCAGTTCCAGATAGCCGATGAAGGTCAGATGCTTCAGATCGATCGCGACGGGCTGCAGCGCCACGAAGAAGGCAATCGCCTTGGGATTGGAAAGCGTGATCCCCAACTGGGTGAGGAAACCGCGGCTGGCGCTTTCCGGAACCACCTCGGCCTGTTCGGCGACACCGGCAGTCCAATATTTGTAGCCGAGGAAGATCAGATACAAGCCCCCGCCGAATTTCAGGACTATCATCAGCTGCGCCGCCTGTTGCGCCACCAGGGTCAGGCCGTAGGCGGAAAGCGTCATCAAGATCAGATCGCCTGCGGTGACGCCCAGGCAGGCGGGAATTGTGGCGCGGAACCCCGATCCCAGAGCGCGGGCGACAATGGAGACGATGCCGGGACCCGGTGTCGCGATGGCAACAGCATAGAGCAGACAATAAAACAGGAAACTGTGCAGCGGGATCATGCGCCGGCCTCCCGGAAGCGCCCGTCTTCCACTGCAAAGATCTGGGCGCGCGCGCCTTCGAACAGCGAGAGATCCGTTCCCGTCATCCAGGCCTGGGCACTGAGGTCGGCGATCTCTTCGAACAAAGCGGCGCGACGTACGGCGTCGAGATGGGCCGCGATTTCATCCAGCAGCAGCAATGGCGCCAGGCCATCGCGCGTTCTTGCCAGTTCGCGGGCGAACGCCAGCATGATCGAAATCAGCAGCGCCTTCTGCTCGCCGGTGGAGCATTCGCGCGCATCGGCGCGCTTCTGGGTATGACGGGTGGCAAGATCGGTCAGGTGCGGTCCGGCATTGGTGCGGCCGCTTTCGGCATCCCGGATGCGCGAGCGGCCAAGCGCATTGCGCAGGCTTTCCGCCGTGTCGAACATTTCGCCGGTCAACGCCAAGGAAGCGGCGGGGAAAGCGCCGCTGCGTTCTCCCAATGCCTGGTTGAGGCGCAGCATTGCCGTATCGCGCGCGGCCGCGAGAACCGTACCGGCCTCCGCCATTTCATTCTCCAGCCCGTCCAGCCAGGCGGGATCGCGGGGGCCGTATTTCAAAAGCCGCGCCCGCTCGCGCATCGCGGTTTCATAGCGGGTTGCGGTGCGGGCGTGACCGGCATCGAAGCCCAATACGAGGCGATCCAGAAAGCGCCTGCGGCCCGACGCACTCTCGATGAAAAGCCGGTCCATGGCAGGCGTCAGCCAGACCATCTGCACGATCTCGCCCAGCTCGGACGAGTTTTTCGCGTCGACACCGTTCAGGCGAACGATTCTTTTGTCTGGGCGGCTTCCGCCGCCGGGCCTGCTGGCGGATTGCTCCGTCAGTCCGGTGCCAATCTCGTAATCGGCATCGCCGCGTCTGACCGTCGCGGCGACGGCCCAGAGCGCTTCGGAAGGTTGCACCGGTCCGCGGCGGACATGCTCGGCCAGCTTGGCGCCGCGAAGGCCGCGCCCGGGCGACAGAAGCGATATGGCATCGAGAATATTTGTCTTGCCGGCGCCGTTCGGTCCCGCCAGGACCACCGCGCCGCCCGCCGTCGCCAATTCTCCGATCGCGTAGGAACGGAAATTGGTGAGGCTCAGACGCGTCACCGCCAGCTTTGCCGGAATGGCGTGGGGATCGCCCGGAAGGCGCCTGTCCGCGGCGGCGGTCAATCTCAGACCCTGAGCGGCATGAGGACGTACAAGGTGCGTGCGTCCTCCGCGTCTTCGATGATGGCCGGCGAGCCCGCATCCGACAGCAGGAAGCGAGCCTCCTTGCCTTCGATCTGGCCGGTGATGTCGAGCAGATAACGAGCGTTGAAGCCGATCTCCAGCGCCGCGGCGCTGTAGGTCGCGCCGACATCTTCGGTTGCGGTGCCGGATTCCGGATTGACCACCGACAGGGTGACCTTGTCCTTGGCGATGTTGAGCTTCACCGCGCGGGTCTTGTCGGCAGAGATGGTGGAGACGCGATCCACTGACTGGGAGAATTCCTTGGCTTCCAGCGCCAGGGCCTTGTCGTTTCCGGACGGAATGACGCGCTCATAAGGCGGGAAATTGCCGTCGATCAGCTTGGAGGTCAGTTCCACGCCATTGAAGCCGAACTGGATCTTGGTGTCGGAGAGCGAAATCTCGATGGCGCCATCGGCATCGTCCAACAGCTTGCGCAGTTCGCCCACCGTCTTGCGGGGCACGATTACGCCCGGAATCTGGGCCGCACCATCGGGCAGGTCCAGCTCGTAGCGGGCGAGGCGATGGCCGTCCGTGGCCACGGCCCGCATTACCGGCGGCTTGGCGTCCTTGGCGGCGTGGATGTAAATGCCGTTCAGGTAATAACGGGTCTCTTCGGTCGAGATCGCGAAGCGCGTCTTGTCGATGATGCGCTTGAGATCGTCGGACGCCAGACGGAAGCGGTGGGGCAGGGCGCCCGCCGTCATCTGCGGAAAATCCTCCTTGGGCAGGCACGCCAGTTCGAAACGCGACGAACCGGCGGAGACGGCAAGCCGGCCGCCTTCGCTGGACAGCAATTCCACCTGGACCTGGGCACCGTCCGGCAGCTTGCGGACGATGTCGTAGAGCATATGGGCGGGGGCGGTCGCCGAGCCGTTGCGTAAGATGTCGGCGGGAAGCGATTCCACGATCTCGATATCGAGATCGGTTGCGGTGAGCTTCAAAGAACTCTTGCCCGCATCCAGCATCACATTGGACAGGATCGGGATGGTGTTGCGCCGCTCCACCACGCTTTGGACATGGGAAAGCCCCTTCAGGAAGGCGCCGCGTTCGACATTGATCTTCATCGGTGTGATTTGCGCCTTCGAAGAAAGCGTCCCATCGCTGACAAGTGCCCGTTTCCGGACGGCGTTTCGGTGATCGAAAGGAGTCCGGAAAACCCCAAATTTCTTGTGTTTTGGAGCTGATGCCGGTCGCCCAAAGGCGGCCCCAAGACTCAAGTGCAAGACCATAGCAAAAGAGCCCGAAAAGGGCAAAAAAAACGCCGGCAAAACCGGCGTTTTTTCGCTTTGAAAGAGGCAGATTTCCGGGCTTTTTCGGGCGCCTAAAGCTCGCCCTTGCGCTGAAGCATCTGGCTGAGGAAATCTACCTCCTGCCGGAACAGCGGATCCTCGTCGATCAGGGCCTCGATGCGGCGGCAGGCGTGCAGCACGGTGGTGTGGTCGCGGCCCCCGAAACGCCGCCCGATCTCCGGCAGGGACCGGGTGGTGAGCTTGCGCGACAGGTACATCGCCACTTGCCGTGGACGGGCGACGCGGCGGGCACGCTGCGGCGAATGGAAATCCTTGACCTCGAGCTTGTAGAATTCGGCGGTCTTGCGCT
>CAYWWT010000242.1:0-3874 GCA_964461855.1 uncultured Rhizobium sp.
GTTCTGCTTTACTGGGCTTGGCGGGTCTTCTTCTGACGGGCGCGGCTTTCGCGCAGACGTCCAACGACTATGCCAGCCTCACTTCACGCTTCGACGCATCGATCAATCCCAAAGAACTCGATGGCTGGATGAAGCTGATGGCGGCCGAGCCCAATCATGTCGGCTCGCCGCACAACAAAGCCAACGCCGACTGGATCCTGAAGCAGTTCCGCGATTTCGGCTGGGACGCGCATATCGAAACCTATCAAGTCCTCTACCCGACGCCGATCAGCGAGGCGTTGGAAGTCGCGAATTTGAACGGCAAGCCCTGGTCGGCCGCGCTGCAAGAAAAGCCCATTCCCGGCGACAGCTCCGCTACCGCCAAGGATTATGCCCTGCCCGCCTATCTCGCATTCCAGGGCGATGGCGATGTCACCGCACCGCTGGTCTATGTCAATTACGGCAATGTCGACGACTATAAGCGCCTCGAGCAGTTGGGCATCTCGGTCAAGGGCAAGATCGTCATCACTCGTTATGGCCAGGGCTGGCGCGGCCTCAAGGTCAAGCTCGCCCAGGATCACGGCGCGGTTGGCGCGCTGATCTATTCGGATCCCGCCGACGACGGCTATTCCGTCGATGCCGTCTATCCGGACGGCCCCATGCGGCCGCCGCAAGGCTTTCAGCGCGGCTCGGTCGCCGACATGACGATCTATCCAGGCGACCCTCTGACCCCTGGTGTCGGCGCCAAGGCGAATGCCAAACGGCTCACCCGTGAACAATCTCCTTCGCTTTTGAAAATTCCGGCGCTGCCGATTTCCTATGGCGATGCGCAGGTGCTTCTGGGCGCAATGGACGGCGTGGTCGCGCCGGACAATTGGCGCGGGCATCTGGGCATCACCTATCGCGTCACCGGCAAGGTCCCGGTGCATCTGGCGGTAAAGTCGGAGTGGAGCCTCAAGACCATCTATGACGTGATCGCGACCTTGAAAGGCGCGCAATATCCCGACCAGTGGGTGATCCGCGGCAACCATCATGACGGCTGGGTGTTCGGCGCCAGCGACCCCTTGTCCGGCCAGACTGCCCTTCTCGCGGAAGCCAAGGCCCTGGGTCAGCTGGTCAAGGGCGGTTGGAAGCCCAAGCGCACCATCGTCTACACCAGCTGGGACGCGGAAGAGCCGATGCTGCTGGGTTCGACAGAATGGGCCGAAGACCATGCCGATGAGTTGAAGAAGAAGGCCGTCCTTTATATCAACAGCGACGGCAACGGCCGCGGTATTCTCAATGTCGGCGGCAGCGAGGATCTGGAGAAATTCGTCTCCGAAACCCTGGCAGGTATCACCGACCCGGAAACCGGTCAGCCGGTAGACGCGCGCCGCCGTGCCCGTCTGCGCATGGCGGGCCCGATGGCCGATGAACATGACCGCGCCATGGGCCGTCAGGCGGCGGACCCGGCGCGCAACATGCCGCTGGAGCCACTAGGTTCGGGCTCGGACTATTCCGCCTATCTCCAGCATCTGGGGCTGGCGACCTTGGATTATGGCTATGGCGGCGAAGGGCGCTCATCCGGCGTCTATCATTCGCGCTATGACACCTATGAGCATCACAGCAAGTTCGTCGATCCGGGCTTCGTCTATGACGCTCTTCTGGCCAAGACAGTAGGCCGGGCGGTGATCAAAGCCGCCGATACCGATCTTCCGATCCAGCAGGCTTCCGATTTTGCGGACGCCGTGGGCCAGTATATCGGTGAGGTGAAGCGGCTGGCCGATACGCGGCGCGGCGCGGCGGAAAACCAGAAGAAGATGCTGGCGGACAATGTCTATGCCCTGGCCGCCGATCCCACCAAGCCACATGCCAATCCCACCCCCTTGCAGGAGGTGCCGCGCTTCGACTTCGCCCCGCTGGACCAGGCAGAGACAAAACTGAAAGCCAGCGCCAAGGCCTATGACGATGCCCTGACGGCGAATGGCGCGCGGCTCTCGAAAACGGACCAGGCGAAATTGCAAAGCCTGATGCAATCGATCGACCAGACCCTGTTGTTGGAAAAAGGCCTGCCGTTCCGCGACTGGTACAAGAATTCGATCTATGCCCCGGGCCGCTTCACCGGCTATGGCGCCAAGACCTTGCCAGGCGTGCGCGAAGCGATCGAAGAGGAACGCTGGGCCGATGCCACACAGTATATCGGGCTGACGGCGGGTACCCTTAACGCGTACAGCGCGCGGCTGGACCAGGCGACCGCGGTCCTGAAACGCTGACTTTGGTCGCGCGGCCGGACGGAAAACCGGAGCCGCCGATACGCTGACGCTATCGGCTCCTGGCCGCGCTCCGACTAGCGGTTGTCGCGCAGGATATAGCCGGCGAGATAGAGCGAGCCGCAGATCAGGATTCGCGGCGGCGGCTCCTTGGGATGGGCGCGTGCCCAGGCCCCCACTTGCAGCATCGCGTCTTCCAGATCCTCCGCCGGCGCTGCATCCAGACCGGCATTGCGGGCGGCATCGTAGAGCGCGCCCGCGCCCAGGCTTGCCCCTTCGCCGGGAATAGAAATCGTCACAACATGTCGCGCCAAGCCTTTGAAGGCAGACAGAAAACCGACCGCATCCTTTGTCCGCAACATGGCGCAGATCAGATAGAGGGGCCTGTCAACTTTCTCGTCCAGGTCGGCAACCGCCCGGCTCACGGCAGCGGCGCAGTGCGGATTATGCCCGCCGTCCAGCCAGATTTCCGAACCCGGAGGCGCCTCTTCTATCAGCGGTCCATGGCTGAGATGCTGAAGGCGGCCAGGCCAATCCACCGTCCGCAGCCCCTTCTCCACGGCGGCGTCCTCGCCCCAGTTCAGGCTCGCCCCATCGCGCAAGGCGTGGCGCAAGCCCGCGATGGCCACGGCGGCGTTGTCGATCTGATGCCGCCCGATCAGCTTGGGCAGCGGCAGGTCGAGCAGCCCCACCTCGTCCTCATAGACCATGCGGCCATGCTCCTGCCGGCCGAAGAAATCCTGGCCGAAGACAAAGGCCGGCGCGCTGACACTGTCGGCGCGGCGCAGAATCACCTCCCGCGCGATCTCGTCTTGCGGGCCCACCACCACGGGAATGCCGGGCTTGATGATTCCCGCCTTCTCGCCGGCGATGGCCGCGATGTCGTTGCCCAGGAATTCCAGATGATCGAGACCGACCGGCTGGACGATGGTCATGGCCGGCCTGGGCACCACATTGGTGGCGTCGTATTTGCCGCCCAGTCCCACCTCCAGCACCATGGCGTCGGCAGGATGGCGCGACAGCGCCAGGAACATCGCCGCGCCCGTGATCTCGAAGAAGGTGATGGGCGCACCGTCATTGACCCGCTCCACTTCTTCCAGGACGGCGCAGAGTTCGTCCTCGGAGATCAGTTCGCCCGCGATCCGGATGCGCTCATGGAAGCGCACCAGATGCGGCGAGATATGCATGTGCACCTTGAGCCCCTGCGCTTCCAGCATGGCGCGAGAGAAGGCACAGGCAGAACCTTTGCCGTTGGTGCCCGCGACATGGATCACCGGCGGCAGCTTGAGCTGCGGATCGCCCAAGGCGCCCAGGAGACGCAACATCCGGTCCAGCACCAGATCGATCTTCTTGGGATGCAGGGCCAGCAGCCGGTCCAGGATCGCCGTGCTGCGGGCATACTCCGTCATGAAGCGGCGACGGCGCGGCCATTGCCGTTAAGCGATGGCGGCGGAAGCGTCCGCGCCTTGGGCCGCGGCTTCTTCAGCAGCATGTGCAGAACCCGCGACAGAGTCGGGCGCAGGTCGGCGCGCGGCGTCACCATGTCGAGCATACCATGAGCGAGTAGATATTCGGCGCGCTGAAAGCCTTCCGGCAGCTTCTCGCGGATGGTCTGGGCGATGACGCGGGCGCCGGCGAAGCCGATC
>CAYWWT010000243.1:0-1009 GCA_964461855.1 uncultured Rhizobium sp.
CGATCTCCTTCAGGCGGATACCTTCGATGGTCGAGGCGGTGCCGGTAAAATATTTTTCGATGAAAGCGCTGGACAAGCCCACCGCGTCGAAAATCTGCGCCCCGCAATAGGACTGATAGGTGGAGATGCCCATCTTGGACATCACCTTCAGCACACCCTTGCCAATCGCCTTGATGTAGTTCTTCTGCACTTCATAGGATTTGAGCGGCAGCTTCTGGGTCCGGCGAATCTGCTCCAGCGTCTCGAACGCGAGATAGGGATTGACCGCCTCGGCGCCGTAACCGGCCAGAACGCAGAAATGATGCACTTCCCGTGCTTCGCCGGTTTCCACGACAAGGCCGGTCTGCATGCGCAGGCCCTGGCGCACCAGATGATGATGGATGGCCGCGGTCGCCAGCAGCGCCGGAATGGCGACATGATCGGGCGATGTGGCGCGGTCGGACAGGATCAGAATGTTGTTGTCCGCCAGCACCGCGTCCGTGGCGTTGAGGCAGATGCGCATCACCGCGTTGGTCAAGCCTTCGGCGCCTTCGGACGCCGGCCAGGTGCAATCGATGGTGGCGGTACGGAAGGCGCCGTCCACCAGTTCGCTGATGGAGCGAATCTTCTCGACGTCGGCGTTGGTCAGAACCGGCTGGGAGACTTCCAGCCGTTTGTGCGCGCCGGCTTCGCCCAGACCCAGCAGGTTGGGGCGCGGCCCGATCATCGACACCAGGCTCATCACCAGTTCCTCGCGGATCGGATCGATCGGCGGATTGGTGACCTGGGCGAAATTCTGCTTGAAATAATTGTAGAGCAGCTTGGGCTTCTTGGAGAGCACCGCGATCGGCGTGTCCGCGCCCATCGAACCGATGGGATCGTCGCCCGCAACCGCCATCGGCTCCAGGAAGAATTTCAGGTCTTCGTCGCTATAGCCAAAGGCCTGCTGCTTATCGAGCAGGAGCGAGGAATCATTCGCCTCGGTGCGCGACTCTTCCGGCACATCGGGAAGCTCTTCCAGCTTGTACCG
>CAYWWT010000243.1:1019-3866 GCA_964461855.1 uncultured Rhizobium sp.
GCATTGGCGAGCTTGGCCTTGATCTCTTCGTCTTCGACGATGCGGCCTTCTTCCAGATCGATCAGCAGCATCTTGCCGGGCTGCAGCCGCCATTTGCGCTTGATCTTCTCTTCCGGAACCGGAAGCACGCCGGATTCCGACGCCAGGATGACCAGATCGTCTTCGGTCACAATGTAGCGCGCCGGACGAAGACCGTTGCGGTCGAGGGTGGCGCCGATCTGGCGGCCGTCGGTGAAGGCGATGGCGGCGGGGCCGTCCCACGGCTCCATCAGCGCGGCATGATATTCGTAGAACGCCTTGCGCTTGGCATCCATCATCTTGTTGCCGGCCCAGGCTTCCGGGATCAGCATCATCACCGCATGGGCGAGCGGATAGCCGCCCGCGACCAGCAATTCGAGCGCGTTGTCGAGCGAGGCGGTGTCGGACTGGCCATGCGGGATCAGCGGCCACATCTTGTCCAGATCGGGTCCGAGCAGTTCGGACTCCATGGTGCGGCGGCGCGCATTGATCCAGTTGACGTTGCCGCGCACCGTGTTGATTTCGCCATTGTGGGCGATGAAGCGGAAGGGATGCGCCAGCTTCCAGCTTGGGAAGGTGTTGGTGGAGAAGCGCTGATGCACCAGCGCGATCGCCGAGGTGGTGAGCGGGTTGGTGAGATCGCGATAGAAGCGGCCCACATCATGCGCCAACAGCAAGCCCTTATAGACCACCGTGCGGGTGGAGAAGCTGGGCATGTAGAGCTGCGTGATGGCGGGCTGCTTGTGTTTCTTGGCGAGATCCGCCAGGGGGTTCTGGGTCTGCTTGCGGATGGCGAGCAGCTTGCGCTCCAAGGCATCCTGGCTCTTGGTGTGCGGACCCATCGCCACGATGGCCTGGCGGATGAGCGGCATCTGGTCGAGCACGGTCTTGCCCAGGCCCGCCGGATCGGTCGGCACGTCGCGCCAGCCGAGCAGCACCTGGCCTTCGACCTTCACGAAATGTTCGAACTGCTTGACGACGATTTCGCGCGCCTTGGCTTCGCGCGGCAGGAAGCACATCGCCACGGCATATTTGCCCGGCTCCGGCAGGGTGACGCCGGTCTCTTTGGCCCATTCGCGCAGGAGCGCGTCGGGAATCTGAATCAGGATGCCGGCGCCGTCGCCGACCAGGGGATCGGCGCCCACCGCGCCGCGATGGTCCAGATTGATCAGGAGCTGAAGACCCTGGCCAATGATGCCATGGGACTTGGCGCCCTTGATGTTGGCGACAAAGCCCACGCCGCACGAGTCATGCTCATGCCGCGGATCGTAAAGTCCCTGTTTTGGCGGCAAACCCATCGCCATATTCCCAAATTTTCGCTTTTCGGCGCACCCAACCTGCCAATCCCCTTGAAGACAAGGGAAAAGCGGACGCCTGGGCGGTTTTTGCACACCTCGCTCCCCAGGACTAGTTGCAACGCGGCATGCCGGCTGCGCCCCAATTGCCGCACTTGACTCTGTTTTGGTGTGGAATAATCTAGAACGTATCATGAACAGAGAAGAGAAATTGGCGGATTTGCGCCATTTCCTGGCGCGCTATGCCCTACCCCCGGACCGTCCCGCCCTCCCCCTGGGCTTGCCGGCGGCGGATGCCGTGCTGGGCGGGGGGCTGAGGCCGGGGGCGCTGCATGAAGTCTTCGCGGGCGACTGGGGGGCCAGCGGCTTCGCGGCCTGCCTCGCCATCCAGGCCGCGAAAGGCAAACCCCTGTTCTGGGTCCGGCCGGATTATGAGGCGCTGGAGTATGGCGCCCTGTCCCCCACAGGCCTTCTGGAACTGGGAGGCGACCCGGCCAATCTGTTCCTGCTCCGCGCACCCCATGCCGACGACGCGCTGTCCGCCGCCGCCGATATTCTGGCCTGTCCGCATGTCGGCGCCGTGGTGCTGGAGCTTTGCGGCGCGCCCCGCGCTCTCGATCTGGTGGCGAGCCGCAGGCTGGCGCTTCTCTGCGAGGAAAGCGGCGTCACGCTTTTTGTCCTGCGCGAAGGCGCAGAACCGGTGCCCAGCGCAGCCGCCACCCGCTGGCAGGTCCGCACGCTTTCCTCCGACCCGCGCGACGATGATTGGGGGGCGCCGTGCTTCCATGCGCGGCTGACGCGGCACCGGCTGGGCGGACTGGGCGATTTCTTTCTTAGATGGGACAGCGAACATGGACTCTTCCATGATGCGGCGGCGCATTCTGACGCTGTGGTTTCCGCGCCTGCCGACCGACCGGCTGATACGTCGCGCCGAAGGCGCGCATAAATTAAAAGCCGAAGGCGCGCCTGAAAAATCCAAAAGCGATGCGCCGCTGGTGATCGCGGGGCGCGCCAGCAATGCGCTCTATGTCTATGCGCTCAATCGCAGCGCCGAGCGGTTGGGGCTTCATCGCGGCCAGCCTTTGGCCAATGCCCGCGCCATGATCGAAAATCTGGCGGTCGTGCCGGCCGACGAGAAAGCCGATCTCGCGCTTCTGGAAAATATCGCCGACTGGTGCGACCGCTTCACGCCGCTGGTAACGCTCGATCCGCCGGACGGCCTGTTCTTCGACATCACCGGCGTGGCGCATCTTTTCGGCGGCGAAGCCCAGATGCTGGCGCATATACGGGACAAGATCGCCGCCCAAGGATTTGCCGTCCAGGCCGCCATCGCAGGGACCTCGCTCGGCGCGCGGGCGCTGGCGCGCCATGCGGGCGGCACCATCACAAAACCGGGCGACGACCGGGCGGCGATTGCCCCCCTGCCCATCGCGGCATTGGATTGCAGCGAGGACAGGCTGCGCGCCTTGAAACGCGCCGGACTCAAGACCATCGCGCAGGTGGCCGAGCGGGGCCGCAGCGAATTGGCGGCGCG
>CAYWWT010000244.1:0-1400 GCA_964461855.1 uncultured Rhizobium sp.
GGGCGCCAGGGGCCTCGGCCGCACCGACACATCCTTTGAGGCGGCGGCTCGTCGGGTGTCGAACCCGCCTTGCCGCCTGGGATGCCGTCCGCGCGCGTTTGACCGCCTTCCGGCGGCTCGCTCGTGCTCGCCGCGTACTTCGCTCGAATTGGTCCACTGGACCAATTCGTCCGCTCTGCGGACCGCTCAGTACCCATAATGCCGCGCCAGTAAGGAAAGCGCGATGCGTATCCCATAAGCGGCGGCTCTCCGATCCTCCTTCACGATGGCGGCGACGCGTTCCAGGCTGAAGGGGTGGTCTTCGGGCATCAGGAACAGTTCGGTGAGCTGGCGCAGTTCGCGCGGCAGGACGGCCAGCGCCTTCGACATTCGCCGCCCTGCGTCCAGCGCGGCGTCGGAGAGCGAGCCGGGGCTGCCGCCGCCGCCCGCACCCGGCATCATGCGGGGCGACGCCTCGATCTTCGACATCTCCCAGTCGCGCTGCAGCCTCCTGCCCGCAAACAATTGGTAATCGGCGATGGAGCCGTGATCGGCCAGCCATTGCAGCCGGTCGATGCGGCGAAACCCCTTTGGCGCCCCCGCCGCCAGCGACAGGGTGCGGTCGCAGCTATGCAGTGCGCTTATCTTGGCTGGCGTTTCGACGGCATTGGGTTCGACAGTTGCGCTTGATCTTTTCATGCCATCACCTCGACTTTGAATTCTCCGAACAGCCGCTTCAGGTCGCCGGCGTAGTGGCCGCGGATCCATTCCGCCGCGAACAGCTTTTCCACGCGCAACGTCACGGGCGGGCCGGGGTCGAAATGCGCGCCCGCGAACCAGGCCTGGAATTTCGCCGGGCCGATGGCATCGACCAGCGCCTCGGCCCGCCCGCCCCACAGCGCGCGCAGGGCCGCATCTTCCGCCGCGGGCGCCGCCGCCTTTTCCAGAAACCCGTCAAAGCGGCGCTGCGACAGGAACCGTTCCGCATGCACGGGCCGGTAGGTGAGATCCTTGGCGCAATAGACGCGGAAGGCGGGCAAGGACGACAGCGCCGCGTCGCGGTCGGCGCGCGTCAGGCGCTGCCATTTCTCATAGGTCTTGATCTTGGACATCAGGGCGTCGGTGGGATAGGCACGCCAGAATTCCTCGAACGCGGGCGGGTAAACCTTCTTGGCCGTCGAAACAGGGGCAGGCGTGTCCGCGCCAGCGGACGAATCCTCTTCCTCTTTCTCTCGCTCTCGCTCTGTCTCTGCCTCTCTCTCTGGCGCATCATCCGGCTGGCGCGCCGCTAGCGGGTCGCCTTCGACATCGATGAAGCCCGCATCGCGCAGCCGGACCAGGTCCACCTTCTCGGTGGCGGTGATGCGTTTGGCGATCCAGGCGGGATCGAACGGCACCTTGTTGTCGAAGCGGCTTGCCAG
>CAYWWT010000244.1:1500-3864 GCA_964461855.1 uncultured Rhizobium sp.
GCCCGTTTCAGCAGCAAGCGACACCCTTCGACCATCTGCGCGAACTTCGGGTCCGCCGCCGACAATTTCGCCACGCGGCGGCAGGCATGCAGGATGGTGGTGTGGTCGCGGCAGAAGTAGGTGCCGATGCGCGGCAGCGACAGCCCCGTCAGCTCCCGCGCCAGGGCCATGGCGATCTGGCGGGGCCGCGCGACCTTGCGCTCGCGGTTCAGGCTTTTGATCGCTTCGCGTGGCAATCCAAACCGCGCCGCCACGATGCGCTCGATCTCGCCAAGGGTCATAGCGCGTACACGCTGGTGTCGGCATCACGCGCCGGTTCTATTGTGATGCGCACGCCGCGATGGCCGATGCCCCAGCCCGCGCGCACTTCGCGCAACGTGCCGCGATGGTCGCCATCGATCAGGGCATGGCGCACGCACAGATCGACCACCGGGCGGATCAGGTGATCCAGGTCGCGGCGGCCCGCGCGCTCTTCATAGGTCAGCGTCAGGCGCACCGGGCCGGGCACGCGCCCCGGCTTCAGGCTGGCCAGCACCCCGGCAGAGCGCGCGGTCCAGTCGGCCAGCGCCTCGCCGCCCGAAACGGGGGGAAATTCCAGATCCAGCCGGATGGCGTCGCGCGGCTGAATTCGCCGTTTCTCGACCGGCACGTCCAATGTGAACCGCATTGTCTAAAGCCCTTTCTCAGTTGCGTTTGGCTGCGGCGGCAATCGCCGCGATCAGGAAGATGACGATCACGCCCAGGGCGGCCTGGCCGGCGCCGATGTGCGGCAAGGCGTTCATGCGCGCGGCCTTTGCTGTCGCGCGGCGGCATGCGGAAAATTTGAATCAAGCGCGGCGCAATCGCTCCACAACAGCGCGTGGAACGCGGTTGTATTTTGACAATTCTCAGGTTGTACAACGGGAACCCGGCGCGCAAAGTCCCGCGCGCATTTGGCATCAGGGGCGTGATGCATGGAGCCGGGATATCTCATCATCGTTGCGTTGGCGTTGTTGCGGGTGTTGCCGGTGTTGTTGGGGCCAAAGGCCTGCCGCAAGGTCGGCGTGGGCGCGATGCTGCTGGAATTGAAGGCGCAGATTCCCGACAACGGCATCGGCCCGGTGATCGCGGAGCGGCGCGGCGCGGTTCTTTTCCTGGAAGAGAATTGCCGGGCCTGCGGCCGCTGCCGCCTGGGCCGGGACGGTTGAGCGTTGCGCGAACTTCTGTTCGTGCTGATCGCGACCAGGCCCGAATTTGAAAGCCCCAAACGCTGCCGGAAGATGCTGGTCGGGCCGATGCGCCGGTTTCTGCTGCGCCATGACGGCAAGGAATTGTCGGGGCGCGCGGGGATTCCCGCCCGGGCCCACGCTCTGATCGGCGAGCGGCTGGCGGCGGCCGAAGCCCTGGCCGAATTCTGCGCCCGCTGCGGCCGCTGCCCCGACGGCAAGATCCTGGAATGATGCATGGGTCCCACCCTCCCCGGCTTTCGGCGCTTCTGGCCGTTAAGACGTCAGGCAGGATTACAACTTTTGTTGTTGGACAGTCAACAAACAATATTGTATTTCTTATCCACAACTAACGTTGTAGGGTGTGTGTATGAGTAACTTGGCGCAACGACTGCAGAACGCGATGGAACGGGCCGGCCTGACCCAGGCGGCGGTGGGGCGGGAGGCGTCGAAATTCGGCGATCCGGTTTCGCAACAGGTGGTGCAGCATCTGGCAAGCGGGCGCAACACGACATCGCGGCATCTGTTGGCGATCGCCAAGGCGCTGAATGTCGATGTCGAATGGCTGATCGGCGGCAAGAGGCTGCATGCCGACGCTACCGCCGCGAACGTCAAAGGCAGCGCCGCCAACCTGAAAGCATCGCGCAAGCCGAACGCCGACACGCCGCGCATGCAGGTCGCCGAAGCGCAGCGCGTGCCGGTGCTGGGCATGGCGGAATGCGGACCCGATGGCTGGTCCTTGTGGAACGGCGATGTGATCGACACCATTCCGCGCCCGTCCAATCTGATGGGCGCGCCGAAAGCCTATGCCGTCTATATCGTGGGCGACAGCATGGAGCCGCGCTATTATTCCGGCGAACTGGCGCATGTGCATCCGGGCAAGCCGGTGACCATCGGCGCCTTTGTGCTGGTGCAGATCCGGCCCACCCATGACGGCGACGCGCCCAAGGCGGTGGTGAAGCGGCTGATCAAGCGCTCCGCGACCAAGCTGACTTTGGAACAATATAATCCGGCCAAGAAATTCGAGATCAAAACCGACGATATCGTCTCCATCCATCGCGTGGTGGGAAGCGGCGAGTTTTAAGCCGCCCTGCCCTTAAAGCATTTTGAACGATTTTTTTATTCGGGATCACAATGCGCAATTTGGCGCCGCTGCTTG
>CAYWWT010000245.1:0-3861 GCA_964461855.1 uncultured Rhizobium sp.
CCCGCTGGGCTCCGCCGCCCGAAAGCGTGGTCGCTCGTTGGCCGATGGAGACATAGCCCAGGCCCACACGCTTCAGCGTCTCCAGCTTATCGGCGATGGAGGGCACCGCCTTGAACAGGTCGGCGCCCGCTTCGACCGTCATGTCCAGCACATCGCTGATCGAATGGTCGCGGAATTTCACTTCCAGGGTTTCGCGGTCATAGCGTTTGCCCTTGCAGACATCGCACTGGACATAAACGTCGGGAAGAAAGTGCATCTCGATCTGGATGACGCCGTCGCCCTGGCAGGCTTCGCAGCGCCCGCCCTTGACGTTGAAGCTGAAGCGGCCGGGGGCATAACCCCGCGCCTTGGATTCCGGCAGCTCTGCGAACCAGTCGCGTATCGGCGTGAAGGCGCCGGTATAGGTCGCGGGGTTGGATCTGGGCGTGCGTCCGATGGGCGACTGATCGATGTCGATCACCTTGTCCAGGAACTCCAGCCCTTCGATCCGGTCGTGCGGCGCGGGATGCTCACGCGCCTGGGACAGTTTGCGCGACGCCGCCTTGAACAAGGTTTCAATGGTCAAGGTCGATTTGCCACCGCCGGAAACGCCGGTGATGCAGGTGAGGGTGCCCAGCGGAATCTGCGCGGTGACGTTCTTCAAATTGTTGCCGCGTGCGCCCACGACTTTCAGCCAGCGATTGTTGACCGCTTTGCGCCGCGCGGCCGGGACCGCGATATTTTCCTGACCGTTGAGGTATTTTCCGGTCAGGCTCTTCTTGTTGGCCATGATCTGAGCCGGCGTGCCTTCGGCGATGATATGGCCGCCATGCACGCCCGCGCCGGGCCCCATGTCGATGACATGATCGGCTGTGCGGATGGCGTCCTCATCATGTTCCACCACCAGCACGGTGTTGCCCATGTCGCGCAGCCCCTTGAGGCTGTCCAACAGCTTGGAATTGTCACGTTGGTGCAAGCCGATCGAAGGCTCGTCCAGCACATAGAGAACGCCCGTCAGGCCCGAGCCGATCTGAGAGGCAAGCCGGATGCGCTGGCTTTCCCCGCCCGACAGCGTGCCAGAAGAGCGCGCCAGGGTGAGATATTCCAACCCCACATTGTTCAGGAATTTCAGCCGCTCGCGGATTTCCTTCAGGATGCGGGAGGCGATCTCCTGCTGCTGCCGGTTGAATTTCTTGTCGATGTCGCGGAACCAGGTATCGGCATCGCGGATCGATTGCTCGCAGACCTGCGCGATATGCAGGCCGCCGATCTTCACCGCCAGCGCTTCCGGCTTGAGACGATAGCCTTTGCAGACTTCGCACGGTGCTTCCGCCTGATACCGCTCCAGGTCTTCCTGGACCCAGGAAGAATCGGTTTCGCCGTAACGCCGGTCCATGTTGGGAATGACGCCTTCGAACGACTTTTTCGTTTCATAACGCCGGGCGCCGTCGTCATAGATGAAGCGGATTTCCTCATCGCCCGAGCCGTGCAGGATCGCATCCTGGGCTTTCTTGGGCAGGTCTTCCCAGGGATCGTTCATCGAAATCTTGTAGTGGCGGGCCAGCGCTTCCAAGGTCTGGAGATAATAGGGCGAAGAAGATTTGGCCCAGGGCGCGATGGCGCCTTTCTTGAGCGAGAGACTGTCATCCGGCACCACCAGGGCTTCGTCGAAATAATTCTGCACACCCAGGCCGTCGCATTCCGGGCAGGCGCCATGGGGACTGTTGAAAGAGAAAAGACGGGGCTCGATTTCCGGGATGGTGAAGCCGGACACCGGGCAGGCGAATTTCGACGACAGCAGCATCTGTTTGGGGCTGCCGTCTTTTTCTTTCTCGTCCGCGAACTCGACCACCAGCAGTCCGTCCGCCAGGCCCAGCGCGGTTTCGATGGAATCGGGCAGCCGGTTGCCGATGTCTTTTTTGACCGCGATGCGGTCCACCACGATTTCGATATCGTGCTTGAGCTTCTTGTCCAATGTGGGCGTCGCGTTCAGCTCGTAGAATTTTCCGTCGATTTTGGCGCGCTGGAAGCCCTTCTTGAGCAGTTCCGCCAACTCCTTGCGATATTCGCCTTTGCGGCCGCGAACGATCGGCGCCAGCAGATAAAGGCGCGTGCCTTCCGGCAAAGCGAGAATCCGGTCGGCCATCTGGCTGACGGTCTGGCTTTCGATGGGGAGCCCGGTGGCCGGCGAATAGGGCACCCCCACGCGCGCGAACAGAAGACGCAGATAGTCATAGATCTCGGTCACCGTGCCGACGGTCGAGCGGGGGTTCTTGCTTGTGGTCTTTTGTTCGATGGAAATCGCCGGAGACAGGCCTTCGATGTGGTCCACATCCGGCTTCTGCATAAGTTCCAGAAACTGGCGGGCATAGGCCGAGAGCGACTCCACGTAGCGCCGCTGGCCCTCGGCATAGATCGTGTCGAAGGCGAGCGAGGATTTGCCGGAACCCGACAGGCCGGTCAGGACCGTCAGGGTGTCGCGGGGAATTTCCACATCGACATTCTTGAGATTGTGCTCGCGGGCGCCGCGAATGGAGATGTTCTTCAGCATCAGTTCGGTCTTTGGCTTTCTGGGCGATGGCTCGGGAGTGCGGCGCCCGGCCCGGTGGCGATGCCAGCGCGGGGGATGCCTTCATACCCACCGATATAGGAAACAAATACGAAAGTGCCAGATACAGGGCTTCTGGAACTTGGGCAGTCGGGGCCACCCGGGGCTCGTGATCGGGAATCTGACATTGTTGGGGATTGACTCGAGTCGAACGGGAACATAATAGGAACAAATGCAGGATGCGCAATGCATCGTGCCGGCGGGCAGCTTAAGGTTCGCCCCTCAATCGCAACGAGGCAAGGTCATGGCGGGAAGCGTCAACAAGGTGATTCTGGTGGGCAATCTGGGCAAGGACCCGGAGGTACGCCGCATGACCTCGGGCGACCCGGTCGTGAACCTGTCGGTCGCCACCTCCGAAACCTGGCGCGACAAGGCCAGTGGAGAGCGCAAGGAAAAGACCGAGTGGCACCGGGTCGTGATCTTCAACAAGAATTTGGCGGACGTGGCCGAGAAATATCTGCGCAAGGGCGCCAAGGTCTATCTCGAAGGCTCGCTGCAGACCCGCAAATGGACCGACAAGGACGGGGCAGAGAAATACTCCACCGAAGTCGTGCTCCAGAATTTCAACGGCACCCTGGTGATGCTGGATGGCCGCGGTGAAGGTGGCGGCGGCCGCGAGCGGATGGGCGCCAGCGAGGCTCCGGCGGCCTTCCAGCGCGACGAGATGGATGACGAGATTCCGTTCTGACGGAGTCGACCGGAGTGTCGGCCAGGAAAAGTGCGGCCCCTAGCGCGGCGAATACGCGAGCAAGAGAGGCCGCGGTTTTCCGTCCGGCCGCACGACCATCAAAACGCGACGTCTCCTGGCTAATGAGCTTGTGCGTGCCGCTCATTGTCGTCGCCGGATGCGCCACATCTTCCGGCGTTTCCGTGTCGGGCATTCCCGAAGCCGATATTGCCGCAGCCTATATCCCGCTGCACCGTGGCAGCCTGGTGCAGCATGCGGATGGCGCGGCAGTCGCGATCGCGCCGGGTGTCGCCGTCACCAATGGCCATAACCGCAATCTGGTGGCACCCGAGGCGGTAATCGGGGAGGCGCGGGACTATGATCTTCTGTTCTTCCGGGATGGTCATGACGCCGTGCCCGCAAGCGCGGACCCGCGTGTTGGCGGTGCCGTCACCGCCTATGGCCAGGGGGTGGATGGTGAGCTGCGCCGGGCGGGAGGGATCGTGCAGTCCGTCCGGGATTGCGCCGGTTGTACTGTGCCGGCCTATTTCATTTTCGCCGGTGATGCCGGTCCGGGCTTCTCGGGAGGGCCGGTTCTGGACAATTC
>CAYWWT010000246.1:0-3829 GCA_964461855.1 uncultured Rhizobium sp.
TTTCCCGGATGCATGTCGGCGTGGAAAAAGCCATCGCGCAACGCCTGGGTCAGGAAGCTGCGCACCAAGGTCAATGCCACTTTGCGCGGATCATACCCGGCGGCCCGAAGCGCCGCCGCCTCGCGAAGCGGCACGCCGTCAATCCATTCGCTGGTGAGAACACGCGCCGATGTCCGCGTCCAATCGATATGGGGCACGCGGAATTCCGCATCGCCGCGGGTGCGTTCATACAATTCCGACGCGGCGGCCGCTTCCATCCGCAAATCCAGTTCCAGCGCCACGGAAGCCTTGAGGGTCTCGGCCAGCGCGCGAAACCGCAGCCGCCGCGCTTCCATCGAAAAGCGTTCGGCCAGGCGTGCGAACAGGGCCAAGGCTTCCAGATCCCGCCGGAACAGATCCTCAACGCCGGGCCGCAATATTTTGACCGCGACATCAACATTGTCCGAGGTGGTGGTGGCGCGGTGCACCTGCGCAATCGAAGCCGCGGCTACAGGCCCGCCAAAAATGGAAAAGAGACTGTCGAGAGGACGCCTCAGACTTTCAGCAATGGCGGCGCGTGCCACCGCATCGGGAAAAGGCGGCAACCGGTCTTGCAGATGCTCCAGTGCGCGCGCCACATCTTCGCCCACGATGTCGGGACGCGTCGCCAGCATCTGGCCGAGCTTGATGTAGGCGGGTCCCAGCCGCTCAAGGGCATGTGCCAGACGCACGCCGGGCGGGCCGATTTCGCGCACCCGTCCGATCCCCAGAATTACGCGCGCGACCCGCGCGCCGAATGGCAGGCGGGCGCGATATTCGCCCGGCAAAAGCGCATCATGCCGCGCGAGCAGGCGCGCGGATTGCCACAGGCGCAAGAGACTTGAGATGTCACCCATCAGATGCGCCAGGCCGAATGCATCGCGGCGATACCGCCGGACAAGCTGCGGACCTTGACCTGTCCCAAGCCCGCTTGACCGATCATGCGGGCGAATTCCTCCGGCGGCGGAAACCGCCGGATGCTTTCGGCGAGATAGCGATAGGACTCCGCGTCGCCCGCCACCAGTGCGCCCATCTTGGGCAGAAGCTGGAACGAGTAGAGATCGTAAAGCTTGTCCAGCACCGGCAGATTCACTTTGGAGAATTCCAGGCACAAAAAACGCCCGCCGGGCTTGAGTACCCGCCGCGCTTCGCGCAGCGCCGCATCGATATGGGTGAAATTGCGAATACCGAAGGCGATGGTGAAGGCGTCGAATTGAGAATCCGGGAAAGGCAATTTTTCGCCATCAGCACAGACCCAGGCGATGTCGGTTTCGCCTTTCGCCGCGGCCCGGCGTTCGCCCTCGCCCAGCATCGCGGCATTGATATCGCAGACCGTGACGGCCGCCGGCGCACCGCGCGCGCGGGTCATGTCTCGAATGCGAAACGCGATATCGCCCGTACCGCCGGCGAGGTCCAGAACATTCCAGTGCGGGCGCGGATTGAGCCACTCCACCATCGCATCTTTCCAGACGCGGTGAATGCCGCCCGACATCACGTCGTTCATCAGGTCATAACGTGCCGCAACCGAGGAGAAGACCTCCCCCACAAGGCCTTTCTTTTCGGCCTCCGGGACATCGCGGAAGCCGAAGCTGGCTGTTTTGCTGTCGCTCATGGTCAAAGCATAGCGCGGCCGCGGGCGGATGGGCTAGATAAACCCATGCCCGAGCTTCCCGAAGTCGAAACCGTGCGTCTGGGCCTGAAGCCCGCGTTGGAAGACCACATTATTATCAAGGCTCATATCAGGCGCGGCGATCTTCGCCGACCCTTTCCGCATCATTTTGCCGAACGGCTCGAAGGCCGCAGAGTGCAGAAGCTGCTGCGGCGCGCGAAGTATATCCTGGCCGAGCTGGACAGCGGCGAGACCCTCGTCATCCATCTGGGCATGTCGGGACGGATGAGCGTGTATGCCGCGGGCCGCAGGCGCCAACTGGGCGACTATGTTTACAACCCCGCCCCCGAAGGCGCCGGTCATGACAAGCACGACCATGTCGTGCTGGACACCGACGCGCCCGCCCGCATCGTCTTCAACGATCACCGGCGCTTCGGGCTGATGACCTTGATCGCGACCAATGCGTTGAACCAGGACAGGCTGTTCAAGGATATCGGGATCGAACCGCTGTCAGGCGGCTTCAATACGGCCCATCTGGCCAAAGCACTCGAGGGCAAGAAAACGCCGATCAAATCGGCGCTTCTGGATCAGCGGGTGGTGGCGGGCCTGGGGAATATCTATGTCTGCGAGGCGCTGTTTCTGGCCCATATTTCGCCCAAACGGTTGGCCGGTGCGGTCCGGCCGAAAGAGGCCGCTGCACTTGTCCGCGCAATCAAAAAGGTTCTCGTGGCGGCGATCGCGGCCGGCGGGTCCACTTTGCGCGATCATGCCCAGGCAACGGGTGATCCCGGCAATTTCCAGCACCGCTTCCTGGTCTATGGCCGGGAGGGGAAACCCTGCAAAGCCAATGGCTGCGGGGGAACCGTCAAGCGCATCGTTCAGGCTGGGCGTTCCAGCTTTTATTGCCCGCGATGTCAGAAATGACCCACCGGTCCCGCACCTGTTGCGGGGCCGGACGAAAAGCGCTAATAGGCCGCCTCTTTTCCAAAAAGACCAGGAAGACCCAATGCCCAATATCGCCTCGTCCCGCAAGCGCGTCCGCACCACGGCCAAGCGCACCGCGATCAATACCTCGCGCAAGACCCGCGTCCGCGGCTTCATCCGCAAGGTCGAAGAAGCGATCACCAAGGGCGACAAGGCCGCGGCCCTGGCCGCCCTGAAAGCGGCTGAGCCCGAAATCATGCGCGGCGTGACCAAAGGCGTACTGCACAAGAACACCGGGTCACGGAAGGTCTCGCGGCTGACCAAGCGGGTCGCAAAACTGCAAAAATAACCGAAGCTGCTGGAATCGTTCCGGAATTCAAGAAATACCAAGTGTAGGAAGGGCCCAATGTCGCAAATTGGGCCTTTTTTATTGTCAGTATGCTGACAGTCGCGATTTGCTGGTATTTTCGCACCGCAGCATTGGTGATCAAGGGGCTAACCCACTGATTCGATGCGCTTTGGTCCCGCGATGGGATTTTCCGTATACTGCACAATCATTTAGCCGGATTCGCAAAAGTGAAAAAAATTGTCGAATCAGCTCCCGTTCCAGTTTTATTCCTCTTGTGCGGGCACCGGACTTGATCGTATCGTCCTTAACGGTCGGGGCGGATAGCAAGATATGTCGAAATATAAAAACAGTAATAAGAAAGTATTCGACCGCGACACCGCCGTATCTGGCATTAGTTGCAACTCTAGACAGACCTGAATCCTTGAAATTGTGAACTTTTTATGCTGGGAACCTTTCCCGGCAACGCTCGAATTTTCTCAAGGCCGCAGCGATGTCTTCTTCCACTTCTGCAGAATATGCCGGCGACCTGGATTTGACCGAAGCCTGGGGCCAGTTGGAGCAGAACCCTGCCGCGCAGATGGTCGATGTGCGCACCATCGCGGAGTGGAACTTCGTTGGCCTCCCCGACCTATCCGCACTCCAGCGCCGTGTCCTGTGCGTGGAATGGCAGGGCTATCCGACCATGCAGCCCAATCCGAACTTCACGGCGGACACCATTGAAGCTCTGCAGGCTGCTGGCGCGGGTTATGAGACGCCGATCCTTTTCCTCTGCCGGTCCGGCGCGCGGTCTCGTGCCGCTGCCATGGCGATGACCCGGGCCGGCTTCACGAAGGCGTTCAACATCGCGGGCGGCTTTGAAGGCGACCTCGACAAGACCGGCCATCGCGGGCTGACAAATGGATGGAAGGCGGCGGGCCTTCCCTGGCGGC
>CAYWWT010000247.1:0-3809 GCA_964461855.1 uncultured Rhizobium sp.
ATCCTGGTCGGTCTGGTTGGCGCGGAGTTCCGCGGTGGGCGGCTTTTCGATAACGCGATCCGGAATCACGGCGCCGTCCGGGCCCAGCGCGTCGGCGGGAAGATGGGCATTGCGCCAATGCGAAAGCGCGAAGATCTCGGTCTTGTAGACATCCTTCAGCACATTATAGCCGCCGCACATATCGCCATAGAGGGTGGCATAGCCCACGCTCATCTCGCTCTTGTTGCCGGTGGTCAGGACCATGGGCCCGAATTTGTTGGAGATCGCCATCAGGATCACGCCCCGGATGCGCGACTGGATATTTTCTTCGGTGGTGTCGGCGTTCTTTCCCGCGAATACCGGGGAAAGCGTTTCGCCCAGGGCGGCGACGGCGCGTTCGATCTCGATGGTCTCATACGGCACGCCCAGGCGGCGGGCGCATTCGTCGGCGTCACCCAGGCTTTCGCTGCTGGTATAGCGCGAGGGCAGCATCACGCAACGCACGCGCTCCTTGCCCAGCGCATCCACCGCCACTGCCGCCGAGAGCGCCGAATCGATGCCGCCCGAAAGCCCCAGCACCACGCCGGGAAAGCGGTTCTTGTTCACATAATCGCGCAGGCCCAGCATCATGGCGTGATAGACCGCGCTTTCCCGGCTCTCGCCTGCTGCGCGTTCGCCCGTCGCACAGATCCAACGTCCGTCCGCGCCGCGCGTCCATTCGCTGACCGCGACCGCTTCGCGCCAGGGCGGCAACGCCAGCGCCACCGATTTGTCGGCATTGAGCACGAAAGATGCGCCGTCGAACACCAGTTCGTCCTGCCCGCCCAATTGATTGACATAGATCAGCGGCAATCCGGTTTCGCCGACCCGGGCGGCGGCAAGCTGCAAGCGCATATCTTCCTTGCCCGCTTCAAAGGGCGAGCCGTTGGGCACGGCCAAAATCTCCGCGCCGGTTTCCAGAAGACATTCGCAGACATCCTGGGTCCAGATGTCCTCGCACACCGGCACGCCGATGCGAACGCCGCGCGCATTCAGCGGTCCGGGCAACGGGCCTGCCGCGAAAACGCGCTTCTCGTCGAACACGCCATAGTTGGGCAGATCGTGCTTGAAGCTCTTGCCCGCGACCTTGCCCTCGTCCAGCAGCAACATGGCGTTGTAGAGCTTGCCGTCCTCGGCCCAGGGCGCGCCGATCAAAATCGCGGGGCCCGACAGCGTATCCTTGGCGAGATCTTCGATCGCGTCCCGCACATCGGCCTGCAGGGCCCGTTTCAACACCAGATCTTCCGGCGGATAGCCGGTGATGAAGAGTTCCGAGAAAAGAATGACGTCGGCATCGGGCACGCTGGCGCGGGCATCGCGGGCGCGCTTCAGGTTGCCCGCGATTTCGCCCATCACGGGATTGAGCTGCGCCAGGGCAATGCGGAAACGGCCAATCATCGCCGTTGTTTAGAGGCTGGACGTTAAAAGAAAAAGCCCGCTTTAGGCCGTGGCGGCCATGCGATAGCGGCCCCGAAGCGCCGCCGGCACCGTGGCGTCGGCCGCTTCCTCGATCAGGAGCGCGGTTTCGACCGCCTGGGCCGCCTGTTCGGGCAGCACCATGGGTGCGATCTCGCCCTTTGCGGCGGCGACGAAGGAGGTCACGGCATCGCCCAGAGGATCGCCCATTTCCAGCGCCTCGAGCGGACGGGGCGTGGTGTTGACGATCTCGCGGGTCAGGAAGTCGATCTCCACCACGCCGTCGGCATAGACGGCGCGGAAGCCGCGCTTGCGGCTGTCGGCGATGCGGCTGGTGTCGAGATAGGCGACGGTGCCATTGGCGAAAGTCACTTCGGCGGCGACTTCATCGGCATGCGGGCCATATTGGGTCGTACCGCGCGCCGACACTTCGATCACCGGGCTTTGCACCAGGGTGTGCACCAGGTCGAGATCGTGGATCATCAGGTCCAGCACGGCGGAGACATCGTCGCCGCGCCCGGTCCAGGGACCACGGCGCCAGCATTGGATTTCCAGCGGCGCCACATTCTGGTCGAGCAAACCGGTGCGGGCGAAGACGAAACGTTCCTGATGGCCGACCGTCAGGGTCAGGCCGGTTTGCCGCGCCAGCGCAACAAGCTCATCGGCTTCCGCCATGGTGGTGGCGATGGGCTTTTCGACCAGCACATGGGCGCCGGCCTTCAAGAAGGCGCGCACGATGGCGGCATGGGTTACGGCGGGCGAGCAGATCGAAACCAGAGCGACCTTGCCCAGAAGATCACGCCAGTCGGCAACGGCGAGCACATTATATTGGGTGGCCATGGCATGGCGGACTTCGGCACCGGGATCGGCGACGGCGAAGAGTTCGACATCCGCCATGGCGCTGTACTTGGCGCAATGATGACGGCCAAAGGCGCCAACGCCGATGACGGCGGCTTTGAGCGGCCCCTGCTCCGGAACACGACGGCGAACGAACATTCTCAGCCCTTGGCTAGCAAACCCGGGCTTCTTAAAGCGCCCAGGGACTCTTGCATGCGACTCATAAGATGTTTCGATTTGTGACCGGATCTGAAATATTCAGTTTTATCAGATACTTACGCGATACGGACCTGACCCGTCTTTCTTTACCTTAATCCGTAGGCTGACTTTCTCTGCCCACCAGGCGCTTGTGAAGCCTGCCCAGGCCCGCCTCCCCCAACATTGGCGAAGCTTGGTCGTGCCCAGTCTCCCCCGCGCATGCGTGAGCATGCTGGCGGGGGAGATACCCGTAGCACGCTCTCGAGCGTGCGAAGGGAGAGGGGGTTAAGATTCAGGAGAGCTTGCGAGCAACGTCGCCAGAGCGGCGACCACCAGATAAGCCAGCATCAAGGGCGCCAGGCCGATCAGGAGCGCGCCCGCGATATTGGTGAACGCGCTGCAGTGGAACCAGGGATAGGCGGACCCGACAAACAGGAACTGCACCCCCACCACCGCGACCAGCCCCAGGCAGAAGGCGCGGATCGACGGGCTCAATCCTTCCGGCCGCGTATTGCGCTCCAGGCGGATGATCCCCGCCTGCAGTTTCAGCCGCGAACAGGCCGAGGCCAGAAAGATGATCGCCAGCGCCCAGGACAGGCTGGAGGAAAAAATCCGGCCGCCATCCAGGCTGCATTGGTCCAGCGCCCCGACAAAAATCCGCTGGCCGGGGACGGCGAAAAAGATCGCCTGCTCCAGCGGCCATACCGGATTGCCGTTCAGATGCTGGGGTGCGAACCAGATCTGGTTGGCGAAAGACAGAAGAACGAACAGCAGAAAGACGATCTCGTTGAAGCCGGGCAGGAAATGCGAAAGCCCCAGCCGCGCTTTCAGGGGCGTGCCCGGCAGGCCGGCCGAAACGCCGAAGCCGCCCGCGAACAAAAGCCCCATCGCCATGAACAGGATCACGCAGATTGCAATGGCGGACAAGGACGGGGCCAGAGGCAGTCCGCTGGTGACCGCGAAATGCACGGCATGCGCGGCCGCGAACAGGCAGAAGATAATCCAGCCTTTCGCCAAAAGCCGCGCGATACCCATTATTTTTCGCCCTTGGCCGCGCGGTTCATTGGCTGCACCATACATGTGGCGCGACCGCAACGGGAAAGACGCGGCAGACCATACGCCGCGCTCCGTTCAGGCGGATACCGCAAGGCCCGAACCCTTGATGCGTTCGTCGCGGATGCCTTCGGCGATCAGGAACGCCAGCTCCAGCGCCTGACTGGCATTGAGGCGCGGATCGCAGGCGGTCTGATAGCGGGTGGACAGATCCAGTTCCTTGATCGCCTGGGCGCCGCCCAGGCATTCGGTGACGTCCTGGCCGGTCATCTCGAAATGCACGCCGC
>CAYWWT010000248.1:0-3805 GCA_964461855.1 uncultured Rhizobium sp.
CTCTTGAGCTGCCCGCAGGCCGCCATGATGTCGCGCCCGCGCGGCGTGCGGACCGGCGAGGCGTAACCGGCCTTGTTGACGATCTCCGCGAACTTTTCGATCTGGGACCAGTCGGAACATTCGTAAGGCGAGCCGGGCCAGGCATTGAACGGAATGAGATTGATCTTGGCAGGAATGCCCGCCAGCAGCCGCACCAGCTCCCGCGCGTCGGCCAAAGTATCATTGACGCCTTTCAGCATCACATATTCGAAGGTGATCCGCCGGGAGTTGGACGCACCGGGATAGGCGCGGCAGGCGTCCAGCAATTCCTTGATGGGGTATTTCTTGTTGATGGGAACGATCACGTCCCGCAATTCATCGCGCACGGCATGCAGCGATATTGCAAGGCCAGAACCGATCTCGGTGCCTGCTTTCTCGATCATCGGCACCACGCCTGCGGTGGAAAGCGTGACCCGGCGCTTCGACAGGGCCAGCCCGTCGCCGTCCGTGACAATGGCGAGGGCGGCTTTCACATTGTCAAAATTGTAGAGGGGCTCGCCCATGCCCATCATCACCACATTGGTGACTTTACGTCCCGGTGCGGTCGAGGGCCAATCGCCGAGACTGTCGCGCGCCACCAGCAGCTGGCCCAGGATTTCTTCCGGGTTGAGGTTGCGCACCAGCTTCTGGGTGCCGGTATGGCAGAAACGGCAATTGAGCGTGCAACCCACCTGGGACGAGACGCACAGCGTGCCACGATCCGCTTCCGGAATATAAACAGTTTCGAATTCGATGCCGGGCCCCGTGCGCAAAAGCCATTTGCGGGTACCGTCGCTGGAGATTTGCTCCGTAACCACTTCCGGCCGGGCCAAAGTGAAATGCTCCGCCATGTCAGAGCGGAAATCCTTGGCCAGATTGCTCATGGCGGCAAAATCGCGGGCGCCATGGACATAGATCCAGTTCCACAACTGGCGCACCCGCATCCGTGCGCTCTTTTCGGGCGTGCCGGCATCCGCCAGCGTGGCCGCCAGCGCGTCCGGGCCGAGCCCGATCAGGGATTTACATGTTGCAGACGGCATGAATCTTGGCCAGCGCATCGGTGAAGCCCGCCAGCGAATAGGTATCGACGGTCTTGGTGCCCCGCGCGGACGTTCCCGTGGCCACCGCCGATACGCCTTTGCTCATCAGGTCGATCAGATGTTCATTGTCGCTCAGCGACTTGATCCAGGCGGCGCCTTCCTTGGCTTCATTGTGGGCAAAGAACGTGACTTTGTCCGGCCCCACCGCCAAAGTCACCGGCACGCTTTCCTTGTAATCGTAACCGGGCACGATCTGCGGCTCAGCCTTGACCTTGCGGGCCGGCCAGTCCGACACCATCAGGTAGATTTTGCCGCGCTTGGCGGTGCGGGGCTGCTTGGCGCGCGGCTCCGACATGGCATAGCAGACCAGGCTGCTGCCGGTGCCCGTCGAATAAGCGGACCAATTGCCGAAAACACCCAAAAGATTGGCGGATTCGGCGGAGGCCGGGATCGAGAGGCAAAGCGCGCACAGGGAACCCAGCAGAATTTTGCGAATCATGATTGCTCCAGCCAGTTCGGCGGTTCGTATATGGGGCCGAAATCGGGCGATTTCATGGGGTTCGCGCCAATTCCTGACAAGAATAACCCAACGGGTCTTCCCACCGCAACGCCGGCAAACCGCCTATTCCCGCAAGCCGTATCCCTTGGCGTAAAGCCGCCAGGTGATCAGGCCCAGGACCACCAGCAATCCCAGGGTGAGACCGATGCCCATGCCCTGCGGCGCTTCGTGGTAGCCGATCATGGCGCCCCGGATACCGTTGATGAAATAGAAGAAAGGATTGGCATAGGCGAGCCATTGCAGCTTCGCCGGCAGCATTCCGATGGTGTTGAAGACGCCGCCCACCATCGACAAGGGCGTGAGCAGAAACACGACCGGCATGTTCAACTGCTCGAAACTCTTGGACCAGAGCCCGACAATCAGTCCCAGCAAGCCGAACACGGTCGAGACACTGACGATCCAGAACAGGAACATCGGCCAGGATTCAATATGCGTGGCGCCAAACCCGATACCCATCAGCAAGATACCGATGCCGGTGATGGTGGCGCGCAGCACGACCACGCTAAGGCTGCCGACGATCATTTCCACATAGGAGAGCGGCGAGACCAGCAATTCCTCCACGAATTTGATGAAGCGGGAGAAATAGATCGCCGTGGACGCCTGAATGAACGCGGCGTTGACGATGTTCAGCATCAAGACGCCCGGCAGCACGAATTCGAGATAGCGGTGACCGCCGATCTGGGAGATGCGCCCGCCCACCACCGAGCCGAAAATGAAGATAAACAGCAGCGCCGAAATCCAGGGCGCGATGAAGGCCTGCACGGGTATGCGGGCCATGCGCGAAGCCTCGCGCCGCACCATGGTGTAAAGGCCGATCCAGTTGATGCCCATCGAGCGGTTCATCTTATTGCCCCGCCACATGATCGGGCTCGGCGCCGGTTGCGATCAGATACGCATTTTCCAGGCCGCCCGGGCTGCCGGCGATCTCGTCCTTGGTGCCTTCGCGCACCACTCGGCCCTTGTTCACGATCGCGACGTGCCGGCACAGACGCTCGACTTCTTCCAGATAATGCGAGGTCAGCAAGATGGTGCGGCCATCCTTGTTGATTTCCGCCAAATAACGCCACAGCACGCGGCGCAACTCCACATCCACGCCCGCCGTCGGCTCGTCCAGGATGATAAGTTTGGGATCGTTGATCAGTGCGCGTGCCAGCACGACCCGGCGCTTCAACCCGCCAGACAATTCGCGAAACTGCTTCTTCTGGTGCGGGATAAGATCGAAACGCTCCATCAGATAATCGGTGCGTTCCTTGCGCTGCCGCGCATTCATGCCGAAATACCCACCCATCCAGTCCACGATCTGACGGGGATTGGCAAAAGGATCGACATTGAATTCCTGCGGGCAGAGTCCGACCAGCCGCCGCGCCTCACGGTAATTCTTGACCGCGTCGATGCCGAAAATCTCGATCTTGCCGGATGTCGGTTCCGCAACACCGGTGATGCAATGGATAGTGGTGGATTTGCCCGCACCGTTCGGGCCCAGGAAACCGAAAAACTCCCCTTCCGGAATTGTCAGGGAAATGTCTTCGACCGCGACGGTACCGCTGCGATACGTCTTGCGCAGATGAGAAATAGAAAGTGCGGGGGTCATGCTGTGGAACTAACATGCCGCCTTATCCTTGGGAAGCGGGGTATCGGCATGCCACCAAGGCGAAAACGCGGGGACCTGTCAGACTTCGGGACGCGGCTTCGCCAGCGGTGCTCCCCACATGTGCGGTGGGGGTATTTCCGCGCCCTGCCCGCCGGTGGCGACGGGTCGCGCGCCATAGCCCCCCAGCGAGATCAGCCGATCGTACAAAATGATCGCGCCCGCCATCCCGACATTGATGGAAAAGCGAGTCGGAATCTTCACCACGAAATCACAGGCCTTGAGCATCTGAGGCGAAAGCGAGAATCGCTCGGCCCCCAGGACATAGGCAGCCCGCATGGGATGGTGAAACCGTGGAAGCTCGACCGCGTCATCGGTGATCTCGACCCCGACCAACCGGCATCCCAGAGGCAGGCGAAGATCCTCGGGCGCGGCGAAACTGTAAAAGGGAAGCGCGCCCTGCGCCCGCGACGTGTCGCTTTGGGCGTCCGACAATTTCAGGCGTGGCGCGACCGAGAAGAAAAAACTCGCGTCGAAGGCATGCGCAATCCGGACCAGATTGCCCAGATTCATGGGCTTGGAAATGCCGTCCACGCCCAT
>CAYWWT010000249.1:0-3796 GCA_964461855.1 uncultured Rhizobium sp.
AGCGACTGGTGGAAGCCTTGGTGGATTGCGACGGCGACGTCGTGCTTCTGAAGGTCGATCAAATGGGGCCAGCCTGCCACACCGGCGCGCCAAGCTGCTTCTTCCGGCGCCAAGCCTGAACCAAGCACGGTTTCATGCGCTATAAGGGAGTCGTGCCGCGCCCGTGCGGCGATGGAGCGCTCCCCGAACCGTCATGCCAGCCCGGATTCCCGTGACCGATACGCTGACACCGAAATTCATGACCGCCGTGATCGCGGCAGTGGTGGTATGTGGGCTCTATTTCGGCCGCCCGGTGTTGATGCCCCTGGCACTGGCCGTCCTGATGTCTTTCGCCATCGCGCCGCTGGTGGGCCTTTTGCGCCATCTGCGGCTAGGGCATGTTCCCGCCGTTCTCCTCAGCCTGGCGATGGCGCTGGTCATCCTGTCCGCGGTCGGCGCTTTTGTCGGATCGCAATTTGCCGGACTTGCCTCCGACCTGCCCCGCTACCAGACCAATATCGGCCACAAGATCCAGTCCATCCGCGGATCGACGGACGGTACCATCGCGCGGCTCAACCAGACCATCGAGGCGCTGGCCGACCAAATCACCGGCGTTCGCGAACAGCAGAGCCGGCCCGCGACCGGCGTGACGATGGAGGAAAAGCCGGTGCCGGTGGAAATCCGCCGGCAAAGCGTTGCACCCTGGGCCGTGGCGCAAAGCGTTCTGGGCCCGCTTCTGGAGCCGCTCGCCACCCTCGCCCTGGTGCTGGTCTTTGTCGCCTTCATCATGCTGCAGAAGGACGATCTGCGTGACCGTTTCGTCCGGCTGGCAGGATCGAACGACATGCAGCGCACGGCGGTCGCCCTGGACGAAGCCGCCTCGCGCCTTTCGCATTATCTGGCGCTGCAGACGATCATCAATGCCTGTTTCGGCCTGACGATCGGGGTGGGGCTGTGGCTGATCGGCGTTCCCAATTCCGGCCTGTGGGCGTTGATCGGCATGCTGCTGCGCTTCGTTCCTTACGTCGGCGTCCCCATCGCGTTTCTCTTTCCCGCGATCTTGGCAGTGGCTGTCGATCCCGGCTGGTCGATGCTGTTCTGGGTCATGGCCCTGTTCGGCGGTGTCGAGGCTGTTGTCGGCCAGATGATCGAGCCATTCGTCTATGGCCGCAGCATGGGCCTTTCCGCGGTGGCCGTGGTGGTGTCGGCGGTATTCTGGACCTGGCTTTGGGGACCTGTCGGCCTCCTGCTTTCGACCCCGCTCACCATGTGCTTCGTGGTGCTGGGACGGCATATCGAAAGCCTGAAATTCCTCGACGTCATGCTGGGCGATACGCCCGCCCTCAAGACCGAGGAGAGCCTCTATCTGCGCATGCTGGCGGAAAATCCGGAAGATGCGACGGAGGATGCGGAAGAATTCCTGCGCGACAGCACGCTGGCAGCCTATTATGACGAAGTCGTCGCCAAATCGCTGATGCTCGCCCAGGCCGACGTCAATCGCGATGTGCTCGACGTCACCCGCCAGGCGCACATCCGCGACGCCATCAAGAGCGTTGTGCTCAATCTTTCCGAGCGAAAAGAAGAGACCGGCATCAAGCCGATGGAGCTGGCCCCTTCCTGGCTGGGCAAGCCGGTTCTCTGCATCGCAGGACGCGGCCCCCTGGACGAAGCGGCGGCCTTTTTGCTGGTGGATATGCTGGGAAAATACGGTATCGGCGCCGCGGTTATTTCATCGGACCAGGCTTCGGCAGCGCAGATCGATACCCTGGACGTGAGCGGCGTTCAGGTCGTTTGCGTTTCCTATCTGGAGCCTGGCACCTACAAGAATGCCCGCTATCAGGTCCGGCGCCTGCGCAAACGCGCGCCCGGCACGCCCGTGATGACGGTATTCTGGGGCTTGGGCGACGACCATTCCCGTTATCTGGATAGTATCGAAGCGACGGAAAGCGACGTCGTCACTACCGGCCTGAAAGAGACGATCCATTCGATTCTGGCATTCGCGCGGCGCGCAAAGTTGCCCGCGGCGGAAAAAGCGGCGGAATAGCCTGCGAATGGCGGTCTTCCGCGCTCTTCCAACGCGTGGTTAGATGGCCGCCCGAAGAGACCGGAGGCGCCATGCATACCGTGATGTGGACATTCGCCCTGCCCGCCGGCACGTCCAAAACAGACGTGACCGAGACAATCCGCGCGACAGCGCACAATTACCAGAACGTGCCAGGCCTGATCCGCAAATATTACGGCCTGACACCGGACGGGACTTCACTGGTCGGGATTTATCTTTGGGAAAACCGGTCGGCCGCCGACACCTTTTACACGCCCGACTGGCAGGCGGCCGTCGCCAAGCGCTGGGCCTGTATACCGGAGCGCCGGGACTGGGAAACCCCGATGGTGGTGGAGAGTGCGCAAAATCGGCTGATCGCGGCGCAATAGCGCCGTGCACATTTCGGCGCTCGTATTCGTGAACGCGTTTCGCAATTGATTTCCACTCTCGCGGCTTTTAAGCAGAACCGATCCGTTCCAGGACCCCGCCAATGCGTGTGCTCTTCTCCCTCCCCTTGCTGTTCGCATCGCTTGTTTTGCCCGCACTCGTGCTGGCGGCGCCAACGCATGCGGCGCCGGGGCTGCCGGTCGAGACCATCACCATCGACACCAAGACGGGACCCCATAGTTTCACCGTCGAGATTGCTGCGGATGAGGAGAGCCGGGAAAAAGGTTTGATGTACCGGACCGCGATGGCGCCCGACGCGGGCATGCTGTTCGATTTTAAGACCCCGCAACTGGTCAGCTTCTGGATGGAGAATACAGTCCTGCCGCTGGACATGTTGTTCGTGCGCGCGGATGGCACGGTGGCGCGGATCAAAGCCAATGCCACCCCTTATTCGCGGGAAAATATTCCATCCGGCGAGCCGGTCCAGCTGGTGATCGAACTGAATGCCGGCCGGGCGGCGGCGCTGGGCATCACCGAGGGCGCAAAGGTCCATACCCCGAATTTGAAGGCAAAAAGCCGCTAGAGCATTTGGGGTTTTGTGGAAACCCGAAAATGCTCTAGCCGTTATGTTTGTCGCGGTTCCGGACGGAAAACCGGGGTCCACTTTTCCTGGAACCGCTCTGGTTGGCCGTTTCGGCCCGCGGTTGCTCCACTTCCATCCAACGTGTAAGGAACCGGATAAATCCGGCAAAAACCGGAGCGTAGCGCAGCCTGGTAGCGCATCTGCTTTGGGAGCAGAGGGTCGTGTGTTCGAATCACACCGCTCCGACCACACCTAGCTTTTGTTGGCGAGCTTGCGAGCCTACAAAAGCTGGTGTCGCTTCGAGCGCGGCGTCAGCCGCGCGAGGGCGATTCTAACAAGGGAAGCGAATTCATGCGTGCGCGCATCTACAAGCCGGCCAAGAATGCGATGCAGTCCGGCAAGGCCCGGACCAAATTGTGGCTTCTGGAATTTGAGCCGGAGACGGCGCGCGTGCCGGACCCGCTGATGGGCTGGACGAGCTCCAACGACATGCGCCAACAGCTGGCGCTGGAGTTCGATACCAAGGAAGAGGCGATCGCCTATGCTGAAAAGCATGGTATCCCCTTTCAGGTCTTTGAACCGCATTTGGCCCGTCCGCGGCCCAAATCCTATTCCGACAATTTCCGCTTTGATCGCAAACAGCCCTGGAGCCATTAGTGCGGGCGTTCGGGCTCCTTGGGTCGCCAGATCTGTTTCGGGCTAAAGATTTGAGATTTTTTGGCCTAGATTGACGGCAAGACTCCGTAGCTCAGCTGGATAGAGCACCTGCCTTCTAAGCCGGTGGTCGTTGGTTCGAATCCAACCGG
>CAYWWT010000250.1:0-3796 GCA_964461855.1 uncultured Rhizobium sp.
ATTCGTCCCGCCATGCGCCCCGGGGATTCAAGAAGCGGCCTCGTGACCTGCCCGGGTTCGTCGCTCCCGGTTCATTCCACGACGCCGACCTGAGCCCCCGTTTCAGACGTCCGGAACGTCCCCGCTTGAGCCCAAGCGAAGGGAAAGGTAGGCCGATTTTTCGCGGGCGCCAGTGTGGATAGAGATTTCCCCACGCTATCCACGCGGCGTGCGTTGGAAAGACAGGAGATTTGCATTCGAAAATCCCCTGCCTGTATCAAGGGGCTTGATCTTTGACGTCTAGACGTCAAACTATCTTCAAAGGATTCGCCAATGTCTCGTCAAAGAGGAGCGGTACGCGACTCAATCATAGATTTTCTAACAGCAATCGATCGCGAGGCCTCGCTCGAGGAAATCAACGCTGCAGTTAAGCTATCATTGGGAAATGTGTCGCCGTCGTCGATACGTTCGTACCTCAACCTGAACGTACCGGAAGTATTTAGCCGCACAGCGCGTGGCAAATACAGCCTTCGACCGTCGCCTTATTCAACAGTCCATCGCATTCAACTCGGCCCGTCCATAAACTCTGGAAAAGCTACCCTTCATCACGCTGACTGCTTCGCGTGGCTGGCAAGCGCCGAAGCCAATTCGATACATGCCGTAGTGACCGACCCACCGTACGGCATTCTCGAATACAGCCAAAAAGAGCTCGAAAAACTCAGGCGAGGAAAAGGCGGGGTATGGCGCATCCCGCCCTCGTTTGATGGGCATCAACGAGCACCTTTGCCTAGATTTACAGTCCTAAATGACCAAGATCGTATGGAGCTATATGCGTTCTTTCGCCGCTTCGGACAATTACTTGGGCGCGTGATTGTTCCAGGCGGCAATATCGTGATCGCAAGCAATCCTTTGCTTTCGCATCTTGTTGCCAGTGCCATGGTAGAAACAGGCCTAGAATTGCGCGGCTACCTAGCCCGCCTCACAATGACGATGCGAGGTGGTGATCGCCCTAAAAATGCGCATCATGAGTTTGAAGGGGTGTCCGTCATGCCGCGCTCTCAATGGGAGCCTTGGGTTGTACTGCGCAGACCCCTCGAGGGACGTGTGCAGGACAATCTCAGGCGCTGGAAGACCGGCGGATTTCGCCGTCCTTCATCTGAGAAGCCGTTTGGCGACGTTATTAAATCTAATCCGACAACAAAAGCGGAGCGGTCAATTGCGCCCCATCCTTCGCTAAAACCTCAAGACTTCTTGAGACAGGTCGTGAGAGCATCTCTTCCGCTTGGGCAGGGCATTATTCTTGACCCATTTGCCGGATCAGGCTCAACCTTAGCTGCCGCGAATGCGGTCGGCTATCGGAGCACAGGGCTGGAAGCCGATCCAAAATTTTTCAGGCTGGCAGAGGGCGCCATTCCAAAATTGAGCTCACTTCGGTAAATAAACCCAATTGGAGCGGAGTTTTAAAACTCCTTCTTTGTGAAGCGTGGCCGTCCGCGTACCAAGCTCCCCTCTAGCATTCTTCCTGAAGTCTTCAATCCCAACCTTGGATAAATATACCTCGGTAAATCGCGTGGGTTTGCGTTCTTGTGCAGGCTCGGTCGTTTTATCCACCTCATAGACAAATACGCACATCCATTGCTCCCTGCCGCCATGGGTATCAACGGCACCGCCTTTCTTAAGAGTCGTTTTGATCTCTACGCCATCAGTACCGGCCTTCACGGAATCGTCCGCATACTTGCCTTTAACGATCAAATCTGGATGACCGTTATGAAAATTGTTTTGGCACAAAGTGCGCGAATGTTTTGCAAGGCTCGCTGTCAGCATGTCGGAAATGGTTCCTGACATATTTGCTGCACGAAGCGTGTCATCCAAACGGGGAAGGCCCTTCGTCTGGAAATGCGAGTTCACGTCATAAAAAAAGTCATACACGTCCTGCATCGCGATTTCGAAATCCTTGAGCCTTAACTCAAAGGGGAGTTCTGCCTTTTTGTTAAAGGCTGAAACAGCCACAATTTCGCGAACAGTCAAATCCCACCCCGGCACATGTGTCCGCCCGGACGGTGGACGAGTCGTGGAGGCAAGTCGAGGGTGGCCTCACTGCGAATCAACTCCCTTGGCAGCATCTCGCTGCTCTATGGATAACCCTGAAACTTCCGCACCTGGGCATCAAGCTCGGGCCGCTGGCCCAATAGCGCCTTGAGCGCGGCGGCGCGGCCCTGGATGGCGCGTTCGTAAGACGTGGCGGGTGCCGCCTTGATGGCCGCGTCCAGTTCGGCGGCGATGCGGCCGCGATAGGCTTGCGGATCGAAGCCCGCCAGCGACAGCGCGATCTGATAGCGCACCGCGACATTGCTTTGGCCCTGTTTCGCGGCGCGGTCGAACAGCGCCAATCCCTCCGCGAGATTGGCGCCATACAGATGCTGGGCCAGGAACGGTCCACCGGCCTTTACGATCTCGACATTCCATCCCCCCAGCGCCGCCAGGGCGTAAGGATTGGCGGGGGCGGCCGCCAGCGCCGCATCCAGCGCCGCCTTGGCCTGGGCGGGAAAGCCGTGCAGCTTCGACCAGATCAGGCCCTTGATGCGCGACTGGTAGCCCAGCGCCGAGGCCAGCCAGACCTGGGCGTCGGCCAACCTCGGATCGGCGGCGATGGCCTGCCGCGCCAGGGCTTCGGCATGTTGCAGGCAGTCCATGCAAGGAGTGTCGCGCAGCGCCGCGTCGGCCAGCGCCGCCCGCGCCGCCAGGGCATAGCCGGTGCCATCATGCGCCGCCGCGCCCGCCTTCATCGCCGCGCCATAATCGCCGCGCGCATAAAGCGCGAACAGGCTGGCGTCGTCCGCCAGCGCGGGCGCCGTCAGCGCGAGCAGCAGCACCAGGGCGGCGAGCCGTCTCATGGCTTGAGGAAATCTCCCGCCAGCGCCTTACGGATCATCGCGGCGGTTTCGGCGGTGCCGAACAGAGCGGCGAAGGACCCGAAGCGCGGCCCCTGGGTCTGGCCGAACAGCACCTCGTAAAGCGCCGCAAACCAGGCGCGCAGCGGCTCGAAGCCATGCGCCTTGCCGACCTCGTACACCACATTCTGCACCGTGACGCCGTCGCGCGCGCCGCCCAGCGCGTCAAGCCGGTTCGCCAGGTCTTCCAGCGCCGCGCGCTCGCGCGCATCGGGAGCCCTGTACTTCTTGGCGGGCTTCACGAAATCCTCATAATAACGCAGGGCATAGCCCACCAGCTTGTCGAGGCCGGGATTGGCCTCAGGCGAGGCGCCCGGCGCATAGGCGCGGATATTGCCCCACAGCACCTCGCGGGTATGGGCGTTCGAGGCCGACACCAGGTTGAGCAGCAGCGCGAAGCTGACCGGATAACGCTCGTCCGGCGGCGCGCCGCCATGGATGTGCCAGACCGGATTCTCCAGCCGCGCGGCATCGTCGCCATGGTTGGAATGATAGGCTTCGAGGAACGCGATATATTCGTCCACCGCCTTGGGGATGACGTCGAAATAAAGCCGCTTGGCGGTGCGCGGCTTCTGGAACATGAACAGCGCCAGCGATTCCGGCGAGCCGTATTTCAGCCAATCGTCCAGGCTGATGCCGTTGCCCTTGGACTTGGAAATTTTCTGGCCCTGATCGTCCAGAAACATCTCGTACATATACTGTTCGGGCGGCATCCCGCCGGCGATCTTGCAGATGGCGCTGTAGAGTGGCGCCTGCGAGAGATGGTCTTTGCCGTACATCTCGTAATCCACGCCCAGCGCCGCCCAGCGCATGCCCATGTCGGGCTTCCATTGCAGCTTGCAATGACCGCCGGTGACCGGAACGGT
>CAYWWT010000251.1:0-3781 GCA_964461855.1 uncultured Rhizobium sp.
CGATGACGTCGTGCTTCACCTCGCGCTCGATCTCGTCGATGCGGGCGACGTCGAATTTGGCGTCCCGGCCTTTTTCCCAGACCTTGGCGGCGGCCTCCTTCGGTACCACGCCCAGCTCCGCCAGCGCATCGGTGGCATGGGCCTCGATCTCGAACCAGATGCGGAACTTGGTCTCGGGCGACCAGATCGACACCATCTGTTCGCGGGCATAGCGGGGGATCATGGGCGGGCCTCTACTTGACGCTGGCTTCTAGCAAAGGCGGGTTGCTGCGCCAAGCGAAGTGGCCGGAGCACATATCAAGGCCAAATTCCCATGATTTCTCCGGTGGTTCGCGAGGATTGCCATGCCGGATCAAGTCGGATAACGAGGCTTGTTGCTTCTGGTGAGATGCGCTCCATGACCAATCTTTCCCGCTCGCTCGACATCGCGCGCCTGCCCGTGGCGGCCAAGACCGCCGCGATGATCATTGGCGGCAGCCTGGCGCTGGCCGTCTCGGCCAAGGTGCAGGTGCCGTTCTGGCCCGTGCCGGTGACGATGCAGAGCATGGTGGTGCTTCTGATCGGGTACAGCTTCGGCAGCAGGATCGGCGCCGCGACGGTGCTGGCTTATCTTGCCGAAGGTCTCGCGGGCCTGCCGGTATTCGCGGGCGCGCTGGCCGGTCCCGCCTATCTGATGGGTCCCACCGGCGGCTTTCTGTTGGGCTTTGTCCCGGCAGCCTGGTTCGCGGGCTGGGTCGCGCGCGATGTGCGCGGGCTTTTCCCGACCGCGCTGGCCATGATCGCGGGCCATGTTCTTCTGTTCGTGCCGGGCGTCGCCTGGCTGGCGGTTTCGCTGGGCTGGACAAAGGCCATTGCCGTCGGCGTGACGCCGTTCCTGCTGGCGACCCTGCTCAAGAGCGGGCTGGCGGCGGCGCTTGTTTCGGCGTTCCAGACAAAAGCGCGCTGAATCCATTTCGGCGCGCCATGGCGTGGCCGGTTCGCGATCTTGGCGCATTCCTGAAGGGCGAGTGGCGTCTGTCCCGGCGCATTCATGATTTGCGGCTGATGCTGCATGGCCAGTTTGAAGGGCGCGCTTCGGTGACGGCGATGACGGAAGGATTGCTGCTGAACGAAACCGGCAGGCTTGCGTTCGGCGAGCATGTCTCTGACGCATCGCAACGCTATCGCATCATATTTGGCAGCGAATGTGCGCGGGTCTTTCGCGCCGATGGCAGCACTTTCCACGATCTCGATCTGTCGTCGGGGACAGCGCGTATCCTGCATCATTGCGGCGAGGATCTTTATCGCGGCCGCTATCGCGTGACGGATGACGATCATTATTCCGTGGGCTGGCGTGTTACCGGCCCGCGAAAAAATTATCGAATGGCCAGCCTGTATAGCCGGGTCACATTGCCTTGAAATAGGCGCTCCGGCTCACCGTATTCGGGTGAAGCCGTCATCGCTCCAATTTTCGCTGCCGACACCATGATGGACGGTGAAAAGCCCGTCCGGATCGTATTTCGCCTTCACGACAGCCAGCCGCTCATAATTTCCGCCCCAGAATTCGCGCTGCCAGTTGGCGTTGAAGAAATTGCTCTCCGAGACATAGGAACCGGCATCGGGCGCGACCGCCCGCAGAATTGCCGTTGCCCTATCGACATTCCCGGCATCGCTGGCGGCCTTAGTCGCATCGCCCGGTGCTTTCAGTCCGGGATAACGCGGCGCGCCTCCGGCCGCGATGATGGCAAGACAGAATGCGTCCATTACCTTTGGGTTGGTCGCGGTGTCGCGCGCGGCCATGATGGCCTCCGTCCTGCCGCCGGCGAGGCCTTTGTTGAAATGCAGGCGTATGACCATCCAGCGGCTGGCCTCGAACAAGGCATCGGCGAGCCGCGAACGGGAGCCGGCTTCCAGCAAGGATTGCGGCAGCCACAGGGAATCATAGCCGTAAAGAAACATCCCCACCTGTTCCTCATCGCCATTCCACCAGCCATGGGCAGGATTGGCGCCGGGCCGGTCATCGAACATAACGGCACGCGAGCCTGCATTGCGCATCGCGCGGACATCCCAATAGCTGGACGCGTTGCTGGTGTTGATGCGTGGGGTGGCGGAGAAGGCTTCGTCCTGCGCCACCCAATCCAGAAAGGGTTTCCAGACCGCGCGTGCTTCCTCTGTGTTCAAGCCCTGCGATGTCATCCCGATGTCGAGAATGTTTTCGCCAAAGGTGATCCCTTCTCCCCAATGCGGGTTGAAAAGATTGCCGACATAGAAATCGACGAAGCGCGCCAGCAATCTGCGGAAATCCGCTGGTGTGCGCGCGACGATCTTGCATTCGACAAAACCGAATCGCGCCGGCAGGTCATGCGTTCTGAGCGTAACTTTGGTAACCACGCCCAGTCCGCCCCCGCCGCCGCCTTTCAGCCCCCAGAACAATTCGGGGTCGCGCGCGGCGTTCACGGTGCGCAAGCGGCCATCGGCGGTGACGATCTCGGCCTCCAGCAGATTTGACGCCGCCGTGCCATAGCGCTTGGAAAAAGAGCCGAAGCCGCCGCTTTGAATCAGCCCCGCCACGCCCACCGTCATGCAGCCGCCGCCCTGGACATAGCGATGCGCCTTGGTCGTCACCGCATCATAGGCGTCGGCCCACATCGCCCCGGCCTCGATGGTCACGGCGGGAACGGGCGCCTGGCCGCTGCCTTCGGGCGTGAACGCATCGCGCAGGGCGATGGCGTGCATCGGCCGGGTCCAGATCAGCAGTGAATCCGGCGCGTTGGAGGTGCCCTGATAGGAATGGCCGCCCCCCTTCACCGCCAGGCGCAGCTTGTGGGTGCGGGCAAAATTGACTGCCGCCACCACATCCCCGGGCCCGTGCGCCGCCACGGCATAAGCGCTGGCTTTGGGCGACCAGGCGTTCAACCAGCCCGACACCTGGGTTCCCCCGGCTTGGTCGCCGATGAAGAATGGATTGCCGATTTCCCGCATCGCGTCGGCGCAATTCGTACTGCCTCTTTCACAGTCCGCGAAAAGATCGGCCGGTGCGATCAGGTTGCCATTCACGGCGGCCTTCAATCCGTTCCAAGCGGTGGGCGAGGGCCAGGCGGCATCGCCTGGACGGACCCGCGCCATCACCGGACCTGCGGCTCCGATCGCGGGTGTTGCGGCCAGAGCGGCCAATCCCTTCAGGACGGTTCGTCTTTGCATCCGGTTTCTCCGACATGGCGCCGGCCCTATACTGGCGGCGCATTTCTTTGACGGAGATTTCTTGTTCGATCTTTTTCATCCCGGAAAGCCTGATGGGACCGGACGGCCATGAAAGAGGTTATCCGGCAAGGGCTTGGGACAGGCGGCGCGCTTTTCGGGACGAACGGGCGCACGCAACGGACGTTCGTCTATTCTGTTTTCGCGATTGCCGTCCTGGTGGGGACGATCAACGCCATCAACGTCATCACGCTGCAGGACAGCGACCCGGATCATAGCTTCGTCGGCCCCCTGGTCTGGGAAGGGTCGAGCTGGGTGACGCTGCTTCTATCGGTCTGGGTGCCATGGCTGGCCTGGCGCTTCGCGCCGCCCGCAATCTCGTCGCGCTGGAAACTTTTGCTGCATGTGCCGGCTTTCGGACTCTTCTCGTTCCTGCATGTGGGCGGCTTCGATTTGTTGCGCGCGGTCATCTACCGGATGGCGGGCCAGCATTATGCTCACGGCGCCTTTCTGCCTCAGCTTCTTTTCGAGATGCGCAAGGATGTCCTGGGCTATGTCCTGTTTATCGGCCTGTTCGCGGCGATCAACCATCTGCTGCGGCAGG
>CAYWWT010000252.1:0-3781 GCA_964461855.1 uncultured Rhizobium sp.
TTGAAACGATGCTCGCGGGTCAGACGGCGACGGTCGTCCTGCGACACGAAACTGCCGTCGGCGATGCACAGCAAGGCGTCATGAGCCTCGTACATGGCCGCGCTGCTGAAATGCACATCGTTGGTGGCGACCAGCGGCAGCTTCCTGGCATAGGCAAGGTCGATCAGCGCCGCTTCGGTGGCACGCTCTTCCGGCAGATTATGACGCTGCAGCTCGACATAGAGCCGGTCGCCGAAAATCGCAGCCAGCCGATCCAGAAGCGCGGCGGCGGCATCGGCCTGCCCATCCAGGAGAAGGGCATTGAGCGGCCCGCCTGGGCCGCCGGTCAGCGCGATCAGGCCTTCGGAATGTTGGGCCAGCAAATCCGCTTTCACATGCGGCCAGTCGCCCGGTTCGGCTTTGAGATAGGCGGCGCTGAGAAGCTTGGTGAGATTGCGATAGCCGATCTCGTTCTGCACCAGCAACGGCAGATTGGGCGGCTTCTTCCGGCTGCCCTGCTGGGTCGGGGACGAAGCCGCGAGTTCCACCGAGACCAGGGCGCCGACAATAGGCTGCACGCCCGCCTTGGCCACCGTGTCGGCGATCTCGTAAACGCCGAAGAGATTATTGGTGTCGGTGACAGCCACAGCCGGCATGGCGCTTTCCGACGCCAGCATGGCCAATTCCTTGGGACGGACCGCCCCTTCCAGCAGCGAATAGGCGCTCTTCACCCTCAGATGGACGAAGGAAGCCATTTTACGCGTGCCGGCCATGGATAAGTCCGCTGGAGATTCGGGCCGACTATCGCGCGTCAGGACTGCCCTGTACGGCCCCCCAGCCGGCTATCCACAGTCAGCGGATCGCCATCATGGCATGTGCCCCGCCGCTGGCGAGAACAAAGGATGACACCATGAAAATCAGCAAACCCGCACCCGCCGCCGCATCCTTGAGCCACATGATCGCCGTCTCCCGCTTTTGACTATTTTGTTCTACTTTGGTTCTCATCAGAACGCAAGAACAAAACAGGATCAAACCCAGGCTCTACTGGCGACTTTGACGTCAGGGCTGGGGCCTGTGGATAAGTCATGAAAATGGCAGACAGAGCCTGCTTGGCCTCAGGGCGTGGATGGCGCCCGGGTCCTATCCACCAGCCGGCCCTGCTCCAGCACCAGCGAGCGATCCATCCGATCCGCCAGCTGGAAATTGTGCGTGGCGATCAAAGCGGCCAGACCTTCGGCCCGGGTGATCGCCATCAGGGCGTCGAACACGCCGCCTGAGGTCCGGGGATCGAGATTGCCGGTAGGCTCGTCCGCCAGAAGGATGCGCGGCTTGTTGGCGAGCGCGCGTGCGATGGCGACGCGCTGCTGCTCGCCGCCGGACAATTGCGCGGGCCGGTGCGTCAGCCGCGACTCCAGCCCCAGCGCGACCAGGAGCCGCCTGGCGTCCGCCGCCGCCTCGGCGCGTCCCCGGCCCGCGATCATCTGCGGCATCACCACATTCTCCAGCGCATCGAATTCCGGCAAGAGGTGATGCGCCTGATAAACAAAGCCGATCATGTCGCGGCGAATGCGGGTGCGTTCCTGATCCGGCAGGCGCGAAGCCGCCACACCATCGATATAGATCTCGCCACCCGAGGGGGTTTCCAGAAGGCCCGCCATGTGGAGGAGAGAGGATTTTCCAACGCCCGACTGGCCCACCAACGCCACGATCTCGCCCGCACGCAGGCTCAGATTGAGGTCGCGAAAGATTTCGAGTTGTCCCTCGCCTTCGCGATAATGGCGCGAAACATTTTCCAGCCGCAATATCTCAGCCATAGCGCAGCGCCTCGACGGGATCGAGCTTGGCGGCGCGCCACGAAGGATAAAGTGTTGCCAGGAATGTGAGGGTCAAGGCCATCAGCACCACCGCCGTAACCTCGCCCGCATCGAGTTCGGCCGGCATCTTGGACAGGAAATAGATGGTGGGATCGAACAAGGTCGTGCCGGTCAGCCGCGAAAGGCCCTGGCGGATACTTTCGATATTGGCGCAGAACAGCACGCCGATGGCGAAACCCAACAGGGTGCCGATCACCCCGATGCTGGCGCCGGCAATGAGGAAAACCCGCATCACTGCGCCGCGCGAGGCGCCCATGGTGCGCAGAATGGCGATGTCCTGGGACTTGTCTTTCACAAGCATCACCAGCCCCGACACGATGTTGAGCGCCGCCACCAGGATGATGAGGGTCAGGATCAGGAACATGACGTTGCGCTCGACTTGCAACGCCTCAAAGAAGCTGGAGTTGGTTTCCTGCCAGGGCACCAGCCGCGTGTTGCGGCCCGCGGCCTGCGACAGAGCCGGGAGCATGGAAAGGTCATTGTCCGGATCGGTGACCATGACCTCGACGCTGCTCGCGCCGCCCTCGAAATTGAAAAACAGTTGCGCCTCTCCCAGCGGCATGAAGATGAAGCTGGTGTCGTATTGCGTCATGCCGATGCGGAAGGTGCCCGCCACCTTGTAGGTCTTGATGCGCGGGGTGGTGCCGAAGGGCGTGATGTTGCCCTTGGGCGCGATCAGGGTGATCGAACCCCCGGGCCGCACGCCCATTTTGCGCGCCAGACCTGCTCCGATGATGACATCCTCGCCGCCCTCGAAGTCGGCAAGGGCATTCTGCGACAGGGTGGAGGAAACGATGGTCAGGCTCTTGAGGTCGGCCGGTTTCAAGCCGCGCACGATCACGCCCGAATTGACGCCGTTCTGGCTGGCCATGACCTGGCCGTCCACCACCGGGGCTGCCCGGGTGACACCCGGCACCGCGCGAAGGCGCTGCGCCAGCGCATCGAAATCGGGCAAGGGTCCGCCTGCAGCCTGAACCGTGACATGACCGTTCAGGCCCAAAATGCTTTTCAGAAGCTCGTGCCGAAAGCCGTTCATGACCGACATCACGATGATCAGGGTCGCGACGCCCAGGGCGATGCCGATCAGCGAGATCACCGAGATGAAGGAGACATAGCCCTGGACCTGTTTGGGCCGCAGATAGCGCAGCGCCAGCATCCATTCGAAGGGCGCAAAGGGTCCGGTTTTTCGCGATTCGGCCATGGGGGGCGAGGTTAAGGGCGCCGGCACGGGACGTCTACTTGCTTATAAGACAGGCTGGCCCTAAGCGATTTCGCGTGATCCCGCCCGCTTCCCTCACGCCCGCGCGCCGCTTCGAACTGATCTTTCTGTTCGGGGCGCTCACCGTTTTCACGCCTATCGCGATCGACATGTACCTGCCCGCGCTTCCCGTCATCGCGCGCGACTTTTCGACTTCGATCGCGGCCATCGAACATTCTCTTGCTTCCTATTTTCTGGGCGTGGCGGTCGGCCAGGCGATTGTCGGGCCGCTGTCTGACAGGTTCGGCAGGCGATGGCCGTTGCTGATCGGGTTGGGTTTTTATGTGCTGGGATCGGCGGGCTGTGCGCTGGCGCCGGGCGCGCTGTCGCTGGATGCCGCCCGCTTCGTGCAGGCCACGGGCGGCTGTGCCGGATCGGTGCTGGCGCGGGCCTGCGTCCGCGATATTTTTCCGCCGGGCGAAGCCGCGCGCATTTTTGCACAGATGCTGCTGGTCCTCGCGGTCTCGCCGCTCTTCGCGCCCCTGTTCGGAGGCTGGCTGCTTCTGGTGGCAGACTGGCGCGACCTGTTCTGGATTCAGGGCGCACTCGCCACATTGGCGGCGGTGGCGGTTTTCATCCGCTTGCCGGAAAGCCATCCCGGCTCGGACCGGCCGATCCATCCGGTGGCGGTGACACGGGATTATCTGGCGATCGCGCGCGACCGGCGTTT
>CAYWWT010000253.1:0-3730 GCA_964461855.1 uncultured Rhizobium sp.
TATCCGCAAGCGCGGTTCGGTCGAGCGCGAACTGCGCGCCAACACGACACAGATAAGAGCAAGCGCCTGGGTTCTGGCGCTGCTTCCGATATTGGTCGCAACCCTGGTCATGCTGACGAACCGCGATTATGCGCGCTGGTTTCTGGCCACGGAAAAAGGTCACCATATGATCCTCTATGCCGCTCTTTCCCAAATTGCCGGCGTCTTCTGCATGCGCCTGGTAACGCGGACACGGTATTGAAGATGACGGAAATGGCGACATGGCTTCTGTGCGCGGCCTGCGGCCTCACCGGCGGGATTGCGCTGGCGTTCTGCATGCATGGCTACGCCACCGGCCAGATTGTGGCGCGCCGTTTGCGCCAGCAAATCTCGCCCAGCTTGCCGGCACCCGGTTTTGCAGCGCGGGGCCGCACCGTTCTAGAGGGCTTCGGCCGCAAGATCGCCGGTGCCAGTTCGGTCCGGGCGTTGCGGGATTTGCTGCTGCGGGCGGGGTTTTTCTTTCCGAACGCGGTGTTTCTCTTTGCCGCCCTGCGCCTGATCGCGACCCTGGCGGCGGCGGCCGCGATTCTACTTCCCGCGCTTCTGCGAAACAGCACTGTGAGTTCGGGCAATGCGGCACTCAGCTTTTTCTTCGGCTTCTTCGTCTATCGCGGCTTTACGATATTCCTCAAATTGCGCAGCGAAGGGCGCCAACGCGAAATCCGCCGCGAGCTTCCGTATGTGCTTGACCTTCTGTTGATGGTGCTGGATGGCGGCGTCAGCATCGATCAGGCGCTCCACCATGTCAGCCAGCAGATCGGCCGTGTCGCGCCGCTGACCGCACAGATGCTGGCACAATATATCACCGATACCGAAGACGGCCTGCCCTATGACAAATCGCTGGATCGCCTGGCACAGCGGCTGGCGGTCGATGAAGGGCGCGATTTCGCGGGCCTGCTCAAGCAGAATTTGTTTCAAGGCGGCGAATTGAGCCAGCCCTTGCGCCGGCTCGCTGCCGATATCGGCGAGGCCAGGTTGGCCAACGCCCGCGAGCAGACCGGGCGCAAATCAGTGGCGCTGACCTTGATCATGCTGGCCTTCTTCATGCCGGTGCTTTTGATCGCGATCGCCGCTCCGGCGGTGACGGACGTGCTGGGCACCTTGCAGCATGTCGCGCAGGATATGCAGGGAGCAAAAAGATGAAAGCCGGATGGCTTTGCCTGGCACTGTTGCTGACGGGATGCGCGACGGCCTCCCATGACACGGGGCTTTCCGGCGCACCGAGCCTGGACCCCGCGCTGACGCCTCCGGCGCAAGCGGAGCTCTATCTTGGCGTCGTGGATGGGTTGATCCGTCAGAACCGCTATGAAGCGGCCATCGCGTTCCTGGCGAAGTATCAAAAAAGCCAGGCGCTGACGCCCCGATACCACAAGCTCGCGGGCGACGCCCTGACCGGCGCGAAGCGTTTTGATGAAGCGATCGCAGCCTATCGCCAACTTCTCAAGACCGCGCTCGCCCCGCAGGCCTATAACGGCATCGGCCGCGCCCTATCCGCGCAGGGCCGATGGCCGGAAGCGGCTGAGAATTTTCGCCAGGCTGCTATTCTCGATCCTTCGAATGCCGGCTATCTCAACAATTTCGGCTATGCCCAGCTGAAACAGGATTTTAGGGGCGCCGATCTGGTGCCCGTGATCAGCGAGTTGCGGCGCGCCCATGAGCTGGATCCTCAATCCGATCTGATCCGGGATAATTTGGCTCTCGCGCTTTCGCTCTCCGGTGCGCACGCCCAATTCCTCACATTTCTCGACACGATCCCCGATGCCGGGCGCCGCAGACAAGTCGCTGACTTTTCGGCCGCCTGGAAACCGGATTGGACGGGCGACACGGCAAGTAAGGAGCTCAAGCCATGAACCGCCGCGCGGTGATCCTGTGCTGTCTGATGTCCGCAGGCCTGGGCGGCTGCGCCGCCGGTTCCGTGCAATCTTCGCCGACGGCCGATCAAGTGATGGCCGCGCAGTACCGCGCCCAGAGCGAGCGCGGCGCGATCAGCGGTCCGGAAGCGTCGGCCATTGCCGAAGCCTATCGCCAGGCCATCGCCAAGGCGCCGCAGAGTGTTTCGTCCGACGAAATCCGGAACGACACGACGACAGAGTAATCCGTAACACATAGGAGTGCATGCCATGCCTGATGCAATGAAATCCCTGTTCTTCCGCTTTCTCGCCGACGAGAGCGGATTGTCGGCGGTCGAGTATGGCCTCCTGGCAGCCGGCATCGCGGTCGGTCTCTGGAGCCTGATATCAAACATGGGCGGGTCGCTGCAATCGATCTACACCAAGGTGCAGACCGATCTGGCCACGGCGGCGACCTGAAGGCACGGCCCGGGAATGAAGCGATGGCGTTCAGACGCGGAAACATTCTGCCGGCGGTTCCGGCGGGACCGCCGCGCGACGACAGCGATCGAATTCGCCATCGTCGCGCCGCTTCTCTTCGCCATCATGTTCGGGATCATCGGCTTCGGAACGCAGTTCGCCACGCGCATTGCGCTCACCTATGCCGCAACCGAGGGTGGCCGGGCCGCGGTGGCGGGCCTTGACAATGCCGATCGCGAAGCTCTCGCGCGCAAAGCCATCGGCAAGGCTCTGGCCGCACTCGCGCCGTTGATCAATCCCGACAAGGCGGACATCAGTTTCGGCATGACCACGGAAGCGACTGACCAGAAAATCGATATCGGCATCACCTATAGCGATAGCCGCTTCGCCACATTGCCCTTCACGCCCAACTTCAACGATCTGGGCCCAGTTACGGTCACCTATTATGTCACCGATCCGTCCGGCTGAACCGGCACGGCGGGATGCCGGGGCCGCACAGGGCATCCTGCCCGGATTGCGCCGCGTGCTGGGGGCCACCTCGGCACATGCCTGTCACATCGCGCTGGGTGATGCGGCGCAACTGCTGGAGGCCGAGTTCGGCTTTTCGATTCTGGCAGTGGCGGAAATCGCGTCCGCGCCCCAGGGGTTTGCCATTGTCTGGCAGAGCGACGGTCCCTTGCGCGATTCCGGGCCGCTCCTGCGCGCCTGGCTGGAGCGCGCCAGCCGGAATCCCGGACGGTGCCTGGCCTTTGGCGATGCCGCGGCTGGACTACTCATGGCGGGCGCGCCGGAAGCCGGCGCGCCGCTGGTTGCCTTGATCGCCGATGGCGTGTTGCTTCCCGCGCCCTTGGAAAATGCCATGCGCGATCTCGCAGAATTTTCCGCCCGCCATCTTTACCGGCTGAGGCGGGAAAGCGAAGCGCTGCGCCGCAGGCAAAGGCTGGATGTGGATGGTGCGCGCGACGCAGCCCTGTTGCGTGCCAGCGCCGACCTGATTTGGGAAGCCGGCAGCGACGGCATCTTGCATGTCACGCATATCTTTCAGGATCGCCGCGATCTGGCGCGGCTGTTCGAGGGCCGCGCCCTCAGCGACATCACCGCCGGCGGCGGCGACCTGCAGAGCGCGGCGAAATCCGGCCAGGTGCTGCGCGCATTGCCCATCGCACACCCCCGTGCGGGCGAAGCTCTCTTCCTCACCGCCTGTCCCAGCCCGGGCGCGTCGGCGCCATTTCCCTTGCGCGGCACGATCGCGGCGGGTCCGGAACAGGCCAATGAAAGGCTGGCAATCGATACCCATACGCTGGAAACAATTCTGGCGTCGCGTCATCGCGAGGAACAGCTGCGCCGCGAAACCGAAACCATGATGATGGGTTTGCGGGTCC
>CAYWWT010000254.1:0-3729 GCA_964461855.1 uncultured Rhizobium sp.
CGATGCCGGCATCTATCTGGTGGTGGACAATGCCTTCGCCAGCCCGATCCTGCAGCGGCCGATGGAATTCGGCGCCCATGTTTCGGTGCATTCCTCGACCAAATATATCGACGGCCAGGGGCGCGCGCTTGGCGGCGTGGTCTGCTGCACCGAAGAATTCTATTCCAAACATCTGCAGACCTGGATCCGCAACACCGGCCCGTCGATCAGCCCCTTCACCGCGTGGCTGCACCTGAAGAGCCTGGAAACGCTCGACATGCGCATGAAGCTGCATTGCGAGAATGCCGCCAAAGTCGCCGACTTCCTGGCCGGGCAACGCAAGGTGACGCGCGTGCTCTATCCCTTCCGCGCCGATCATCCGCAGCACAATCTGGCGCGCGCCCAGATGGAAGCGGGCGGCGGCATCGTCGCCTTCGAGATCGAAGGCGGCAAGAAAGCGGCCTACAAGCTCTCCAATGCGCTGGGCATCATCGACATCTCCAACAATCTGGGCGACGCCAAAAGCATCATCACCCATCCGGAGACCACCACCCATTCCAAGCTGACGCCGGAAGCGCGCGCGGAACTCGGTGTCACCTCGGGCCTGCTGCGTCTGTCGGTCGGCCTCGAAGATGCCGACGATCTCTGCGAAGACCTGGAACAGGCGATCAAAGCGGCTTAGGCCGTTTTCTTGGCGAACAAGGCCAGCGGGTTCGGCACCGGCGGCGCGATCCGCCTGAGCGTATTGGTATCGCGGTGATCGAAAACGGGGGTCTTGCCCCGGACCGCCAGATCCGTGCGCGTCACATAGCTCCAGCTGTCGTCATCGTGAAACGTGATGTCGATGCGATAATAGTCGGTGCGGAACGCTTCCTCCAGAAAGCTGGTGGAGCAGATTCCGTACTTCGGATCGCCGCGCCGCGCTTCCACGAAAATGCTCTTGTCGTCCGGCTTGCCGAACCCGCCCGCCAGCACCACCTGTCCGCGCGGGATGGCGATGGTCTGCATGATCAGGCCCGTTGCCGGCTCCCACAGCCAATAGCCGACCTGGTCGTGGAAGGTGATGGCTTCCTCGGGCGTGTTGATGTGGATGTGATACCGAAGCCCGTAGAGCAGCTGCGGCCCGTTGGCCTGGGAATCGATGGGCTCCATCACGATACGCTCGCGGAAGACGCGCCGTTCGGGACCGTCCGCCTTGGGATTGAGATCCACACCCTGATCCGACTCCCATGTCCCGGCCAGACGGCGCAGCGGGCCCAGATTGGCCAATGTGTCGGGGGAGTTCTCGGGTTCGGTGAAAATATCGTCGGGAATATTCGGCATGGGTCCCCTGTCGCTTGCGAAAATTGCAGGACAGGCGTGGCGATAACAGGCGGACAGGGACATTTGCAAGGTTCGACGCGCTTAAGGCCATCGCCTATCATCGGGTCATGGCCTCGTCTTCCTTCGCCATCGAACCCGTCCGATCTCCGGACGATCTTGCGGTCACCAAAAGGCTGTTCGAGGCTTATGCCGCATCCCTCGGCATCGATCTGTCCTACCAGAATTTCGTCGATGAGATGGCGGCGATGCCGGGCAAATATGCCCCGCCACACGGCGAATTGCTTCTGGCCCGCGGGGCGGACGCAAAGGCGCTGGGCTGTGTCGGCCTGCGCCCGCTGGACGACGGCGCCTGCGAAATGAAGCGGCTGTATGTGACACCGGAAGGCCGGGGCCTGGGGCTGGGCCGTGCCCTGGCGGAACGGGTGGTCGCCGAGGCGCGCCGGATCGGTTATCCGGACATGCGGCTCGATACCCTTCCCCGGCTCACCGCCGCTATCGCGCTGTATGAAGACATGGGTTTCAAGCGCATCGCGCCCTATTACGACACCCCCATCCCCGGCACCTTGTTCTTCGCCCTGCCCTTGCGCTCATGACCGGCATGCGGCGGCGCGCCTGCCCCACTGGGACGCCGAACTTTATGGTAGAGTGAAATCCTGGGAGCGTCCGATGGCCGAGCACAAGATCGCACTCGCATGGGAGAAGGGCGCCGTACCTTTCACTTATGACACCTACTCCCGCAGCCACCAGATCACCTTCAAGGACGGCGTCGCGAAAACCTTTTCCGCCGCGCCGGCCTATCGCGGCGATCCGGCCAAGGGCGATCCGGAAGACATGTTCGTGGCGGCGCTCAGCTCCTGTCACATGCTGAGCTTTCTCGCCATCGCCGCGCGCAAGCGCATCATCGTGCTGTCCTACGACGATGACGCGTCCGGCTGGCTGGAGAATGAAGGCGGCAAATTGTGGATGACGCGGGTGGTGCTGCGTCCGCGCATCGTATTCGAGAACCCACCCGACGCCGCGACCATCGACCAGATGCATCACATGGCGCATGAGGTCTGTTTCATCGCCAATTCCGTCAAAACCGATATTCGCGTGGAGCCGCAATAGAAGCAGTCACAAGGGGGGAGCAATGGAAAAGCTTTGCATTGGGCTGATGCTTTTGTTTTTTCTCGCTGTGGTCGCATTGATGGTTTACACTTACACCGCCGGGCCGCAGCCCTGGACGCGCATGGCCTTCAGGATCGCCGTCATCGGCTGGCTGGGCGGCACGACGTATTATTTCATGGGACGGCGCACATAAATTTCCGGCAATTCCCATAAATCCGCGGCGGGAACTGCTTGTGCGCAGAATTAACTGTGACGCCGTTACCGCTTGCGCGCGCTTGCACCCCCTTGCGATAATCGGTGCATGTATGAACGCCAGACTCGCTCCATCCATGTCGCGGTGAAACCGAACTATCTGGACGACCAGTCCGATCCGTCGGACGACCGTTATGTCTGGTCTTACACTGTCACCATTGCCAACAAGGGCCAGGAGCCGGTGCAGCTGATGTCGCGCTACTGGAATATCGTGGACGCGGCGGGCCGGGTGCAGGAAGTGCGCGGGCCCGGCGTGGTCGGCGCCCAGCCGGTGATCGAACCGGGCGAAAGCTTCGAATATACCAGCGGCTGCCCGCTGGAGACCGCCTCGGGCGTGATGAGCGGCCGCTACCAGATGAAAGCGGCCTCGGGCGAAGCCTTTGAAGCTGAGATTCCGGCCTTTCTGCTGGAAAGCCCCTACGAAAAACGCCAGCTTCACTGACCTTTCCACCACCGCTGGCCGGTCAGGTGGAATATAGTTCCGCCGGGTTGCAACTTTTGCCCCCGCCCGCGTCTAATGGTGGAGCATCGGCCAGGAAAAGTGCGAAGCGGTTTTCCGTCCGGCCGTGCGACCCAAAAAGTGCCAACCGAACCTGGACGCTTCATGAACGATTTCAAGCCCAAGACCCGGCCCACCCGCCAAGAGGCCGAAGAGGCCATCCACACGCTGCTGCGCTGGGCGGGAGACGATCCGTCGCGCGAAGGCCTGGCGGATACGCCCGCCCGCGTCGCCCGCGCGTTTGAGGATTGGTTCTCCGGCTACGCCCAGGACCCCGAAGCCTATCTCGCCCGCACCTTCGAAGAAGTGTCGGGCTATGACGATATGGTGATCCTGAAGGACATCCGGTTCGAATCCCATTGCGAGCATCATCTCGCCCCCATCATCGGGCGCGCCCATGTCGGTTATCTGCCCAACAACAAGGTGGTGGGCATTTCCAAGCTGGCGCGTGTGGTCGATGCCTTCGCCCGCCGCCTGCAGGTGCAGGAAAAGATGAACGCCCAGATCGCCCAATGCATCCAGAAGGTGCTGGAGCCCAAGGGCGTGGCGGTGGTGATCGAGGCGGCGCA
>CAYWWT010000255.1:0-3703 GCA_964461855.1 uncultured Rhizobium sp.
CAGTCCTACCGTTAGACGATCCCCCAAGGCCGGGCGGAAAACCCTTTTGGGACCGCCCGTTTAGACCAGCTTACAGGCTCTTACAAGCCGCTTTCTCGGCCGCTATCCGGGGGGGGCGGCAGGCACGTTTAAACAGCCTGGGGACGAGGCGGAAACGCACCTGCTTGGCAAAGGCGCGATATTTGGCGTCCTGGCGCAATACCGTTTCCTCTCGCACGATGCGCACCAATTGGAAGCTGAGAGCCAGCGAATAGAGCAAGCGTTCTTCAACGACGGCATCGAAAGAAATAGCCCAATATGGGTATGCGGATGTCGAGGTTTGTAGCCAGGGATATGCGCAGGTGGCGGCTGCGAAACCGCAGAATATCGCGATCACAAACAAGCGTTCACAAAGATCGAACGCAGTGGCTTTCGGCTGCAGATCGCTTTTTGAAGATTGCCTTGGCGGGCGGCATTCGGCTTCCGGTTCCCATTAACTACGCAGCGGATCGCGCTTGGCGTTTGTGATGTTCGCGAGTTAATCCCAATTAGCAGGGTCGTTGCCGTTTTTATTGTCTTCGGCTTGGCCCGATGGTCTTTCCTCATGCTAGCGTGGCAAGGAAACTTGATATCGGCCGGCCAATAAAAGTGCAGGGAAATCAACTATATAGGGGAGGCGGGCGCAGCGAATCGTCCGGCTCTGCTGCAGGCGGCGGGCCGCTGCTGGGGGTGCTGGATCTGGGCACCAACAATTGCCGGCTGCTGATTGCCCGCCCCGCACCGCCCGACGGTTTTCGGGTGGTGGATTCTTTTTCCCGCATTGTCCGGCTGGGGGAAGGGGTGGGCGAAACCGGCCTTCTGTCCGAGGCAGCGATCGATCGCACCGTTGCGGCACTGAAAATCTGCGCAGAGCGTATCGCGCGGCATCGCGTGCGCCATGTCCGCGCTGTTGCAACCCAGGCCGCGCGCCAGGCCGGCAATACTGCAAAGCTCATCGCGCGCGCCCGGCAAGAGGCCGGCATCGATCTCATTGTGATATCGCCGGAAGACGAAGCGGATTTGGCGGCTCTGGGCTGTGCGCCGCTGATCGGACGGAAATACAAGGGTGCGCTGGTTTTCGATATCGGCGGCGGCTCTACCGAAATCGTGTGGCAGCACAAGACGGCGCAGGGATTGGAAAAGCGCTTTGCCGCCTCGTTGCCCGTCGGCGTGGTCAATCTGGCGGAGGATTACGCCGCGGCGGCGCGCAATCAGGCCGGATTCGAAAAGATGCGAACGGCAATGCAGACCCGTTTCGCGCCCTTTGCCGAGCAGACGCAAGGCTATGACCCGGGAAACGAACATCTTCTTGGCACATCCGGCACGGTAACGACGCTTGCCGCCATCGCGTTGAAGCTGCCGCGTTACATTCGCGCCAAAGTCGATGGAAGCTGGCACGAAACGCCCCAGCTTCTCTCGGTTGTGGATCGCATTTCGCGCATGGATGTGCCGACGCTGGCTGGAATTGGGGCGATTGGGCCCGAACGCGCCGATCTTATGCTGGCGGGCTCCGCCATTTTCGCCGCCATCTGCGCGCTCTGGCCTAGTGCTATGTTGCGCGTTGCGGACCGGGGTTTGCGCGAAGGCATGCTGCGCCAGTTGCGTGACGAGTTGGCGTTGCGGCGACGAAAGCTTCACGCATGAAAGGGCCATCCGGATCGGGGCGCGGCGAAGTCCGCGTCAAAGTGAAGAAGAAGCGGGGCCTGAAAGCATCGTCCCGCGAATGGCTGGCGCGCCAGCTCAACGATCCTTACGTTCACGCCGCCAGGACCAAGGGCTATCGCAGCCGCGCGGCATTCAAGCTGTTGGAGCTGGACGAAAAATTTCATCTGCTGCGCAAGGGCGCGCGCGTTTTGGATCTGGGCTCGGCTCCCGGTGGCTGGAGTCAGGTGGCTGCGGCAAAGGGCGCTACCGTGGTCGCGGCCGATGTGCTGGAGATGGAAGCGTTGGCGGGGGTGACGTTTTTCCAGGCCGACCTGACCGATCCAGATGTGCCCGCGATGCTGAAAGAGGCGCTTGGCGGGCCTGCCGATCTGGTGATGACGGACATGGCCGCGCCCACTACGGGACATCGCGCCACCGATCACTTGCGCACCACCGCTCTGGTCGAAATCGCACTGGAGGTCGCGGAGGATACGCTGCGTCCTGGCGGCGCCTTTGTCGGCAAAGTTTTCCAAGGCGGCGCTGCCAACGAGCTTCTGGCGCGGATTAAAAAATCCTTCCGCGATGTGAAACACGTCAAGCCACCGTCCAGTCGTGCGGATTCGGTAGAGCTCTATCTGGTGGCGCTGAATTTCAAGGGCGCCCGATAACAAGAAGCCCTACCTCTTCCGGGGCAGGGCTTCTCGCAACCGATAAAGAACCGAGTTTACGGCGCGGATTTCAGACTGATCGATCCGATACCTGCGGCGACATTCAAGCCCTTGTTGCCTTCGACACTGAGCGGCTGAAGCGCGATAGACTTGTCGAGGCCGCCGACCAGAACATTGGCGCCGACGCCAACGCCGACCGTGGCGCTTGCCGTCGCGCCGGCATAATCGCCTTCCAGCGCGCCCTTGCGCACATCGGACGAGGGCGCAAAGACTCCCCAGATCAAAACGCCGCCATCGGTATAGCCGATATCGACGCCGAACTTGGAGATGCTGCCGGTGTAATGCTCACGCGTATGGCCGCTGGGGCGGAAGGTGCAGTGCAGGTCCTTGGAGGAACCGAAGACGAAACCCCAACCACTCGCCACATTGCAGGTCAACTCGCCGACCTTCACGCCATGGGGGGCGGCATCGGCCGCGCTGGCCAGGGAAAGGGTGGCGACGGCGACCGCAGTACCCATCAACAAACGAAATTGCTTTTTCATATCTTGCTCCTTGAACAATCCGGGGCCCGCTCGCATGCGGGCTGCCGGACAAGAACGCCCGCCTCCGGCTTCGGTTCCGTTTCGCACCGCGCCGCCCGCCAGGAAAAATGGCGGAAAACGGGCAAAAACAGGGTCCGGCAGCGCCCCCTTGCGGAATCAGGGAACCGCTGATACAGGCTCGGCGCTCCAAGACGGAGCCGCCCATGAGCCGCCAGACCATCCGCGAAGCCCTGACCTTCGACGATGTTCTTCTGGTGCCTGGCGCCTCCGAAATTCTCCCCGCCCAGGCCGATACCAGGACCCGGCTCACCAAGTCGGTGGAGTTGGGAATTCCACTGATTTCTGCGGCGATGGACACGGTGACCGAAGCTGGTCTCGCCATCGCCATGGCCCAGGCAGGCGGGATGGGCGTCATCCATAAGAATCTCAGCATCGAGGAACAGGCCGAACAGGTCCGCCGCGTGAAGCGCTTCGAAAGCGGCATGGTGGTCAATCCGGTGACCATCGAACCGAATGGCACCCTGGCCGATGCCTTGGCGCTGATGGAGCGGCACCACATCTCGGGCGTGCCGGTGGTGGAGGCGCCCAACAGCAAGGGTGCGGGCAAGCTGGTCGGCATTCTCACCAATCGCGATGTGCGCTTCGCCGCCGATCCGCGGCAGAAGGTTTCCGAGCTGATGACCAAGGACCGTCTGGTCACGGTGCGTGAGGGCGTGAAGCCGGACGAAGCCAAGCGGCTGCTGCACCAGCACCGGATCGAAAAAATCCTGGTGGTGGACGATGCCTATCGCTGCGTCGGCCTCATCACGGTCAAGGACATCGAGAAGGCGC
>CAYWWT010000256.1:0-3608 GCA_964461855.1 uncultured Rhizobium sp.
GCAGGCCCCAATATTCCTGCTTTTCGACCTTGCCGCCGCCGCCTTCAACGATGGTTTTGAGATGGGTGGCGAGTGCGTCCACCGCCTGCGCGCTGATGTCCTGGCGCGCAATCAGGAGATGCTCGTAAAGAGCCATGTCCGGTCCTTATCTTGGGCTGCGGAGCGGTGCTGGGCGGACACCCGGCAATCGCTTCGGCTCGTCGGATCCGCGTGACATCACGCTGCCTCCATAAGGAGGTATCCGGCGACCGCAGCCGTCTGAAGGGCCGGCATATAGGCGAAGCGTGGAGGCGCGGCAAGGCAAAGTTCAGCCCGGAGGGGCTGGGGCGTGCACGTCCACGGAAAAATGTATTCGAAACAACACGTTATTAGGATGCCGCTAGCAGGCTGCAAACCCTGGCAGAAAAGCGGTGCGAAGGCCGTTTTCCCGGATATCTTCGGTATCCGCGCTGCGACGTGCGCGCGAGAAAATAAGGGAAGGGCTTGCGCCATTCCCGGGGGCGGGGACCGGTGGATACGAGGAATAACGACGGGCGGGCCGATGCGATCCTGGCGCGGGCCGCGCGCCGCCTGATCCCGGTCATGATGCTGATGTATGTGGCGAGCTTCCTCGACCGGGTGAATATCGGGTTCGCGGCGCTCACCATGAACCAGGATCTGGGTTTCTCGTCCTCGGTGTTCGGCCTGGGCGCGGGGATATTCTTTTTCGGGTATTTCTTTTTCGAAATCCCCTCGAACCTGATGCTGGAGAAGGTCGGAGCGCGGCTCTGGATGTGCCGCATCATGGTGAGCTGGGGCCTGGTTTCGATGGCCACTGCTTTCGTGCAGGGGCCGGTCTCTTTTTATGTGCTGCGTTTTCTGCTCGGTCTGGCGGAAGCCGGGCTCTATCCAGGCATGATCCTTTACATGACCTATTGGTTTCCCCAGGCGACGCGCGCCCGCTTCATCGCACTGTTCCTGGCGGCGGTGCCGGCGGCCAGCGTGATCGGGGCGCCGATCTCGGGCTGGCTGCTTGGCTTCGACGGATTGCTCAAAGGCTGGCAATGGATGCTGCTGCTGGAAGGCATTCCATCGCTGGTGCTGGGCTTTGCCGTGCTCTGGCTTCTGCCTGACCGCCCCGCCAAGGCTGCCTGGCTCAATGCGGAAGAGAAGACGATCCTGGAAACCCGGCTGGCAGCCGACCGGCGCGACGACGCCAAGCTGGGCGCGATGCACGGCTTCTGGGAAATGCTGACCGACAAGCGCATCTGGATTTTCATCATTCCGGATTTTTCCATCGTGATCGGGCTTTACGGCATGGGTTTGTGGATGCCGCAGATGATCAAGGCCATGGGTTTTTCCAACCTGGAAACGGGCTTCCTGGTGGCGCTGCCTTATGTTGTGAGCATGGCGGGCATGGTGTTGCTGGGCCTATCGAGCGACCGGACCGGCGATCGCGTCTGGCATGTGGCGGGCGCGGCCTTTGCGGGTGCACTGGGGCTTTTGGGCGCGGTGCTGTTCGCCAATCCGGTTCTGGTGATGCTGTGTTTCTGCCTTGCCGCCTTCGGCATCTATGGCGCACTGGCGGTGTTCTGGACCTTGCCCACCGCGATCTTGCGCGGCATGGCGGCGGCCGGAGGCTTGGCGCTCCTCAATTCCTTTTCCAACCTGGGCGGCTTTTTCGGCCCGACCCTGATGGGATATCTGAAAGACGCCACTGGCAACTACACATTGGGCATGTCGGTATTGGCTGCGATGCTCGCCTTCGGCGGCGTCGCCACGCTTCTGATCGGCCGCGCTTTTTTCAAGACCGCGAAAACATGAGCATCACGATTGAGCCCGCCTCCCATGACGACATCGAAGATATCGACACGCTGTGGCGCGAGGCATTTACTGATGATGAGCCCCGCCACCGCGCCGCTACCGCGGTTCCTGCCAAGCTGGCCTTTCAGCCTGATCTGTTTCTGGTCGCCCGAGTGCAGGGGCGGGTCATCGGATCTGTCATGGCGGGTTATGACGGCTATCGCGGGCACATCTATCGCGTTGCCGTGCGCAAATCACATCGGCGCCATGGTGTCGGTGGGCTTCTGATGCGCGAGGCGGAATCCAGGTTGCGGGCTCTGGGCTGCAGCAAGATCAATCTTCAGATTCGTGCCGGGAACGATGCGGTCGCGGATTTCTATCACGGGCTGGGCTACGGAACCGAAGCGCGTACCGACATGTCGAAGAAAATCTCATGAGTTTGGAAATTCGCCCGGCCAGCGAAGCGGACGAAGGCGCCATCGTGGCGCTCTGGCATGCCTGCGGCCTGGCCGTGGGCAATAGCGATCCCTTACGGGATTTTCGCGCCGTGCGCGGCCGGCCCACATCCGAGATATTGGCAGCGTTCGATCAAACCGGGCGCCTCATGGGGAGTATCGCGGTTGGCTATGACAGCAACCGGGGCTGGCTTCACTATGTCTCTGCCGATCCGGCCTGCCGCGGCCAAGGCATTGGCAGGGCGTTGGTGGTGGCCGCCGAAGAATGGCTTGCCGCGCGCGAGGTCGTCGACGTGCATCTGACCGTGCGGGCCGCCAATGCGGGTGCGGCGCAGTTCTATGAAAGCATCGGCTACCACACGCTGCCCAGCATCATGATGGAAAAGATATTGCGCGAGCGGGATTGAGCGACCGCTTGACTTGCCCGGAAGCTCTTGGTTTGTCTGCCGTCACAATGAATCGCGCGTTTCTGTTTCCCGGACAAGGCAGCCAGGCGGTCGGCATGGGCAAGGTGCTCGCCGATGCGTTTCCCACGGCGCGCGCGGTTTTCCAGGAAGTCGACGACGCTCTGTCGCAAAGATTATCGGCCTTGATGTGGGGAGGTCCGGAAAGCGATCTGACGCTCACCGAGAATGCCCAGCCTGCGATCATGGCCGCTTCCCTCGCGGTGTTCCGTGTTCTCGAAAAAGACGGCGGGCTCGATCTGGCACGCCATGCGCGCCTGGTCGCCGGCCACTCCCTTGGCGAGTATTCCGCGCTTTGCGCAGCAGGCGCCTTCACACTCGCCGATACCGCAAGGCTGCTCAAGACGCGCGGCCTGGCGATGCAGTCCGCCGTGCCGGTGGGTGAGGGCGCGATGATCGCTCTTATCGGCGCGGATATCGAAACCGCCGAAGCGGTCGCCAAGGATGCGGGCGCGGCTGGCGGTATCTGTGTCGTCGCCAATGACAATGCGCCGGGGCAGGTTGTGCTGTCCGGATCGAAGGACGCGATGGACCGTGTCGCGGAAATTGCCAAGGCAAAGGGCGTCAAACGCGCCATTCCCCTTTCGGTATCGGCGCCCTTCCATTGTCCCTTGATGCAGCCGGCCGCCGACGCGATGGCGGAAGCCCTGGGCCAGGTCGCGATCCGTCCGCTTTCGGTGCCGGTGCTGGCCAATGTCACGGCCGCCGAGGCCAATGATCCGGAAAGCGTGCGCCGCCTTCTGGTGGAACAGGTCACCGGCCGGGTACGCTGGCGCGAAAGCATTCTGGCCTTGAAAGGCTTGGGTGTGGATACGGCCGTCGAGATGGGCGGCAACAAGGTGCTGACCGGCATGGTCAAGCGCATTGACAAAGATTTGCAGACCGTCCGGCGTATCGAGCGTGACGG
>CAYWWT010000257.1:0-1595 GCA_964461855.1 uncultured Rhizobium sp.
GCAAAAGCGTGCGCGGCGCGATCAGGCGTACCCGCGCACCCAGCATGGCCAGAAGGCGGATATTGGAGCGAGCGACGCGCGAATGCAGGATGTCGCCGCAGATCGCCACGGTCAGGCCTTCGATGCGGCCCAACCGGCGGCGAATGGTGAGTGCGTCCAGCAGCGCCTGGGTGGGATGTTCGTGCGCGCCGTCGCCGGCATTGACCACGCTGCAATCCAGCTTGCGCGAAAGAAGTTCGGCGGCGCCGGAATCCTGGTGCCGCACCACCAGAATATCGGGGCGCATGGCGTTCAGCGTCGAGGCGGTATCGATCAGGGTCTCTCCCTTGGAGACCGAAGAGGTTTTGACCGACATGTTCAAGACATCGGCGCCCAATCGCTTGCCGGCCAGTTCGAAACTGGACTGGGTGCGGGTGGAGGCTTCGAAAAAGAGATTGATAAGGGTGCGCCCTTTGAGAAGGGCAGCTTTTTTGTCCTGCGCGCGGCTTTGGGCGACATAGCTTTCGCCCAGATCCAGAAGCGCGGTGACTTCGAAGACGGAAAGGCCTTCGATCCCAAGCAAATGGCTTGTCTTCAGGATCGGTGTAAGGCTCGCGGATGTCATTAAAGTCCGGTGTATAGAGGTCGATTCCCCGGGGGGCAAGATGCCATTCCCGGATGGGTTAAGCAGCCATTTCTTCCAAGGTTTTTCCTGCCGGCTCCGGCAGGAACAGGATGGCGACCAGGGCAAGGGGAAGGGCGGCCAGGAGCAGCTGTATCGCCGGTCCGTGATCCTGAAAGTGATCGTAAAACAATCCCTCCAATGCCAGTGCAACCGCGCCCATCAGTATTTCCACCAGATAGCGCAGCCCCGAAACCGTGGCCCGATATTGCGTCGGCACGATTTCGAGCGCGTACCCCGCCAGAAGGGCATCGCCGGCAAAGAACCCGAAAAATGACAGGATCCACAAAAGCCACAGCGCGGGACCGCTCACGCCGGAATAGAACAGCGCAAAGGCCGCGCCCGCGAATGCGACGACGGCAAAGGTCACGGGCTTGCGTCCCAGCCGGTCGCTGAGGCGGCCGGTCAGGATGGTCAGCGCCAATCCAACCAATCCACCGGGAATGAACAGCATGGTGATCTGGCCGGGCGTGAAGCCATGCGTGGTCTGCAAATATTTCGCCGCCAACACGCTGGCCGAAGAAGCGCCGAAACCGAACGCACCCACGGCGACCAGGATGGCGGCAAGCCGGCCGGGATATTGCCGCGCCAGATCGCGCAACAGCGCGAGAGTGATCGCGAGCTTGGAACGGGTCTTGTCCAGATTTTCGCGCGTCGCGAAGCGTTCGGTTTCCGGAAGGCGGCGGCGCAGATAGGCGACCAGGAAAAGTGGAAGCGCTCCGATGACGTAGAGCGCACGCCAGCCATGGGGCAGGAAATTGACGGCGGCGAATATCAGGGAGGCGAGACCCGCACCGGTATAATACATGCCGCTGAGTGCGCCGCTGCCCCAGCCGCGCGCGGCTGCCGCGATTTCCTCCGCGATCACCACAAAACAAAGCATTTCTTCGGCATAGCCAAAGACCCGCGTGCAGAATTGGGCCCAGACGAATTG
>CAYWWT010000257.1:1695-3585 GCA_964461855.1 uncultured Rhizobium sp.
ACGCGTTCCTGCCGCCAGGTCATCGCGGCCGGCGGGCGCAATCCCGGCGGAAGCCAGACAAAGCGCGCCGGACTGCTGTCGTTGCTCATCGGGAAGACAGCTTCATATGCCGCAACCGGTCGAGTGCACCTTGCAGGATGTAGGCGGCGGCCATCTTGTCCACCACTTGTCCCCGGCGCTTTCGCGAAGCGTCGGCGTCCAGAAGGGTGCGGGTCACGGCCATGGTGGACAGCCGTTCATCCCAGAAGACCAGGGGGATTTCGCTGCGGCCGGCCCAGTTCCGGGAGAAGGCCCGAGCGGACTGGGCCGAGGGGCCGTCCGAACCGTCCAGGTTCAGCGGCAGGCCGACCACGAGCCCGCCAACCTGCTGCTCACTTATTATTATGTCCAGGCGGGCGGCATCGGCGCCGAATTTTCCCCGTTTCAGGGTCTGCATTGGGGTTGCGACCGTCAGCAGGCGATCCGAAAGCGCCAACCCGATGGTCTTTTCCCCGAGATCCAGGCCCAACAGCCGCAAGCCTTCGGGCAGGGCCAGGCGGTCCAGTTCCGTTACCGCCATCCGATATCGCCTTTTTTCATGGCCCCCGCGCTTGCCGGCCCGGCTTCTTGCCAGCCCGGTCCCCGATTGCTAGCAAGTCCGGCGTTTTTCTAACAGATCGGGACGCCCAAATGTCCGTCGACAAGGACACCGTGCGACGCATCGCCAAGCTGGCCCGGCTCGCCGTGCCGGAGCCCCGGCTCGAGTCCCTGGCCGGTGAGCTCAACGGCATTTTCCAGTGGGTCGAGATGCTGAATGAGGTGGACGTCGATGGCGTCCCCGCCATGACCTCTGTTGCCGCGCAAAAGGCGAAATGGCGCAAGGACGAGGTCACCGACGGGGGCGTGGCCGGCGCCTTGATGCAGAACGCGCCGGAACGGGAAGACACCTTCTTTGTGGTCCCCAAGGTGGTGGAATGAGCCTCACTATCGCCATCGAGACACCCCTGTCCGACGATGTCCGCGCTCTGGTCGCCGCGCTGAATGAAGCCGCGCTGCGACTGACGCCGCGCGAATACACGCATCATCTGACCGTCGAACAAATGGCCGGGCCCGACCTGACGCTCTTTGTCGCCCGCGAAGACGGAAAGGCCGTGGCGATGGGCGCTCTGCGCCGCCATCCCGGGGGCATTGCGGAGGTCAAGCGCATGTACACCATGCCGGAACATCAGGGGCGGGGTATTGGCGGCCGGATTTTGAACGAGATCGAAGCACTGGCGCGCCGTGAAGGGCTGGGCCGCCTGGTGCTGGAGACCGGCAACAATTTCGACGCCGCGCTTCGGGTTTATGCGCGCGGCGGTTTTCAAGCCTGCGGTCCGGTGCTGGATTATCCGCCGTCGCCCTACACCGCTTTTTTCGAGAAGCCTCTTTCCCCCCGCGTGTCCGCATGAGCAACTCCATGACTTTGGCCGAAGCGCGCGATGCACTGAAGGCTCGCAAACTCTCTTCCGCCGAATTGACGGCATCGCTGGTCTCGGCCGTCGAGCAGGCGCGCGGTCTCAATGCCTTTGTGACGGAAACGCCGGAGCGCGCCATGGAAATGGCAAAAGCGTCGGATGCCCGGCTCGCGAAAGGTGAGGGCGGCGCCCTGGAAGGCCTGCCTCTGGCGATCAAGGATCTGTTCTGCACGAAGGATGTGAAGACCACGGCGGGCAGCCGGATCCTGGGCAATTTCGTGCCGCCCTATGAATCCACCGTGACGCAGAATCTGTGGAATGCGGGCGCGGTGTTGCTCGGCAAGACCAACCTGGACGAATTCGCCATGGGTTCGTCGAACGAAACCTCCGCCGCAGGGCCGGTGTTCAATCCCTGGCGTGCCCGCAATAGCAATACCAATCTGGTACCGGGTGGCTC
>CAYWWT010000258.1:0-3569 GCA_964461855.1 uncultured Rhizobium sp.
AAATTTTTCCAGCATGCCGCTTTGGGTCTTGGCGGGCAGCTCGCTGATCTCGCCCCAGGTATAGGCAAAGAAATTCAGCGTGCGGCTGGCGGTTATGCCGGGATCGAGCTGGCGCACCGAACCGGCGGCGGAATTGCGCGGATTGGCGTAAGTCGGCTTGCCGTCTTTTTCCTGCCGTTTGTTCAGGGCTTCGAATGCCTTGTGCGTCATGTAGACCTCACCGCGCACTTCCAGCACAGTGGGCGGCTTGCCCTTCAGGCGCAGCGGAATGTCGGAGATGGTGCGCAGATTGGCGGTGATGTCTTCCCCTTCCTGGCCATCGCCGCGTGTCGCGCCTTGTACCAACATGCCTTTTTCGTAGCGCAAGGAAGCGGACAAACCGTCGATCTTGGGCTCGGCCATTACGGCGATATTCTCGCCGTCTTTCAGGCCGAGAAAGCGCCGCACCCGGCCCAGGAAGTCCGCTACGTCCTCGTCGCCGAAGGCATTGTCCAGGGACAGCATCGGACGGGCATGCATCACCTTGGCAAATTTCGCGGATATTTTGGCGCCCACCCGGTGCGACGGGCTGTCAGGACGCACCAAAAGCGGAAAGCGTTCCTCGATCGCGGCATTCCGGCGGCGAAGCGCATCATAATCCGCGTCGCTGATCGTGGGCGCGTCTTCGGTGTGATAGCGACGGTCATGCTCGTCGATCTCGCGCGCGAGCCGGTCAAGTTCTTTCTCTGCTTCAGCAGAGGTCAGCTTTTCGACGGCTTTGCCAGTCACGCGCTTTTCGCCCGTTTGCGTGACGGTTTCGCGGGACGTACCGCTTCCGCCACCAGCCGCCTGGCGGCAGCGCGGGCTTCTTCGGTCACGCTGGCACCCGACAGCATGCGAGCAATCTCTTCCAGCCGGGCATCGTCTTCCAGCATCACGATGCGGGTCTTGTCGCCGACGCGGGAGATGCGAAAATGCCGGGCGGCGCGCGCCGCCACCTGCGGCGAATGGGTGACCAACAACACCTGGGTGGTTTCGGCCAGGCGCTGCAACCGCTCGCCCACCGCGTCCGCCACCGCCCCGCCGACGCCGCGATCGACCTCGTCGAACACCATCGCGGCAGGGGGCGCGGTCTGGGCCAGTGCCACTTTCAGCGCCAGGGAAAACCGCGCCAACTCGCCGCCGGACGCGATCTTCGCCAGCGACCCGAAGGCCGCGCCTTCCACGGTCGCGACTTCGAACGCGATCTTCTCCAACCCATTGGCGGTTCCGGCGTCATCCGGCAGACTTTCCAACGCGACACGGAATTTCGCATGGCCCAGCTTCAGCGGCGCCAGTTCGGCCGCGACCGCTGCTTCCAGCTTCTTCGCGGCGGCGGCGCGTTCTTTGGACAATTTTCGCGCCGCCTCCAGATACGCCTGGTGTGTGCGGGCAACGGCGCCCTTGGCATCTTTCAACGATGTGCCGCTGCCATCCAGCGCATCCCGCTGTGCCGCGAAATCCGCCATCACCGCCGGCAGGCCCTCCGGCGTGGTGGCGTATTTGCGGGCCAGCGCACGCAACTCGAACAACCGCTCTTCCTTGCGTTCCAGCGCGGCGGTGTCGGTGTCCAGGCTGGCCAGCAAGGCGTCCAACTCCCGGCGTGCTTCCTCGGTCTGGGCGAAAGCCTGTTCCAGCGCCGCTTCCGCCGCCGCGGCGCGCTTGCGCGCTTCTTCCTGAAGCCGCGACAGCTTCTTCAAGGCGGTGGCCAGCGCCGCTTCGGCGCCGCGATCCCCCGACAGCGCGTCACTCGCCGCGCTCAGATCTTCCGCGATCCGCGATGCGTGCATCATCAGGGCGCGCTCGCCGGCCAGCCTTTCTTCCTCGCCGGGCTGCGGATCGAAAGCCGACAATTCCTGGGCGGCGGCGCGGACATAATCGGCATTCTTCTGCGCCTCGGCCGCGCGCGCTTCCAGCGCTGCCAGCGCCTTGCGCGTGTCGTCCCAGGCCGCATAGAGGCTGGCCACCGCACGGGCCGAATCTTCCAGCCCGCCAAAAGCATCCAGCAAACCGCGATGGGTCGCGGTATCGAACAACCCCCGGTCGTCGGCCTGGCCATGCACTTCCAGCAGGAGCCCGCCCAAATCCTTGAGCAGGCCGACGCTCACAGCTTCGTCATTCACGAAGGCGCGCGATTTTCCGTCGGACGACAGGCTGCGGCGGAGGACGATCTCGCCCTCATGGCCCATCGCCTGCTCCTGCAGCAGCGCGCGGGCGCCATGACGGGTCGTCGGATCGAAGACAGCGGTCGCCGAGCCTTGCGCCGCGCCCGGGCGCACGCCTGCGCGGCCGCGATTGCCCACGGCCAGGCCCAGCGAGTCCAGAAGAATGGATTTGCCCGCCCCGGTTTCGCCGGTGAGCACATTGAGGCCGGGCGCGAATTCCAGCGCGGCCTGCTCGATCAGGACGATGTCGCGGACCGTCAGCGCGGCGAGCATCGAAAAACGACTCTCAGAGGATGCGGCGGAAAGCTTGACTGATCCAGGAGCCTTTGTCTTCCACCGGCTTGAGATTGCGCCCCTTCAGAATGCCATAGGCGTCCGTGTACCACTCGCTGCCGGGATAGTTGGCGCCCAGCACGGCGGCGGCTGTCTGCGCCTCGCTGTCCAAGCCAAGCGCGTAATAGGCTTCCGTCAGCCGCTCCAGCGCTTCCACGATCTGGGGCGTGGTCTGGTATTGCTGCACCACCACCCGGAAGCGGTTGATCGCGCCGATATAGTCGCCGCGGGTCAGGTAATAGCGACCAACCGCCATTTCCTTGCCGGCGAGATGGTCCTGGGTCAGGTCGATCTTCAAGGTGGCGTCGCGGGCATATTCGGTGTCGGGAAAGCGCTGCACCACGTCCTGCAATGCCACCAGCGCGCCTTGCGTGTTGCCCTGGTCGCGGTTGACGTCGACGATCTGCTCATAGAGCGAAATCGCCTTCAGATAGAAGGCATAGGCGACTTCGTGGCTGCCGGGATGCAGCGAGATATATTGGTCGGCGGTGGCGACGGCATCGCCATATTTGTTGGCCTGATAGGAACTGAAGGCGCTCATCAGCATGGCGCGGCGCGCCCACACCGAATAGGGATGCTGGCGGTCCACCTCGTTGAACTGCTTGGCCGCCTCCTCCCAATTGTTCCGATTGATCTGGTTCCAGGCATCGGCATAGATCTGCTCGACCGGCCGCTCGGTATATTGGGCGGCATCCTTGTTCAGGTCGTTGGAGGCGTCGTCCTTGTCCAGCCCCAAAAGGCTGCAGCCCCCCATGACGGTTCCCAGGGCCAGCACCAGAATCGCGGCACGGACAGAGCGGGCGGAAAAGCGGCCTGAAATCGGCATCGAACGGCAAACCTCAAGAATTGCAGCGTCGGAACAATAGCTTACAGCAAGAGCCGGCAAAAGTCCGATGACGTTTCCGCTTATAGCACAGGCCCGGGCGGTTCAGGGAAGCGTGACCAATTCGTAATTGGCCGGATCGGCGAAAAGCGCTCGCAGCAGCCGGTTGTTCAGCCCATGGCCGGAGCGAACGCCCTCGAAACGGGTGATCAGGGGATAGCCCGCCAGCG
>CAYWWT010000259.1:0-3552 GCA_964461855.1 uncultured Rhizobium sp.
GCCGGACCCACTTCGCCAGCTGCCTGAACCAGGATCCGGGTCCGGCTTTCGTCCGGCTTCGCGTGTTCCAGGCGCTTATGGGCGTTCTCGATCATCACGATGGCGGCATCCACCATCGCGCCCATCGAGATGGCGATCCCGCCCAAGCTCATGATGTTCGCGCTCACGCCCATCGCGAGCATCACGATGAACGCCATCAAAACGCCCGCTGGCAGCATTATGATGGCAACCAAGGCACTCCGGAAATGCAGGAGGAAGACCACACATACCAACGCAATGATGAGGCTTTCCTCTACCAAGGTGCGGGTGAGCGTGTTGATGGCGCGGTAGATAAGGTTCGACCGATCATAGACAGCCAGGATGGAGACGCCTTTGGGCAGGCTTGCCGCGATATCGGAAATTTTCTTTTTGACATTCTTGATAACGGTCAAGGCGTTCTCGCCATTGTGTTGCAGCACGATGGCGCCCGTGACTTCACCCTGGCCATTCAACTCCGCCAGTCCCCGTCGCTCCGCTGGACCGAGTTCGACACGGCCTATGTCTTTTATATAGACCGGCGATCCGCCCTCGCTCTTGAGCACGACATTGTTGAGGTCATCGATTCCGCGCAGATAACCTTGACCCCGCACCATGTACTCGCGTTCGGACATTTCGATGGTGCTGCCGCCGACTTCCTTGTTGCTGGCGCGGATGGCAGCGGAGATTTGCGCGAGTGAAAGCCCGAAGGCGCGCAGCTTTTGCGGATCGACCACCACCTGATATTGCTTGACGAAGCCGCCAACGCTGGCGACTTCGGCCACGCCGCCCGCAGCGTCGATTTGGAAGCGAATGAACCAGTCCTGGAGCGAGCGCAGCTCCGCCAGCGTGCGCTGCGCTCCCACCACGGCATATTCGAAGATCCAGCCCACGCCGGTCGCGTCCGGCCCCAGCGAAGGCGTGACGCCTTGCGGCAATCGTTTCTGGGCAGCGTTGAGATATTCCAGGACCCGGCTCCGCGCCCAATAGGAGTCGGTGCCGTCCTCGAACAGGACATAGACGAAAGAAACGCCGAAATAGGAAAAGCCCCGCACTACCGTCGATTTGGGGACTTCCAGCAGCGCCGTAGTGAGAGGATAGGTGACCTGATCCTCGACCACTTGCGGTCCCTGGCCCGGATATTCGGTATAGACGATCACTTCGGGGTCGGAGAGGTCCGGCAGCGCGTCCAGCGGCGTGTTGATCACCGCCCACACGCCAGCACCGGTAAGTATCAGACTGGCGAGCAGGACGAGCAGCCAATTGCGGACGGAAAAATCGATGATCCGGGCGATCATTGCTTTGCGCCCCGGGGCTGATCCTTGGCGTTGGGAGTTGGGGCAAAAGATTGCAGCGCCGCCTGGAGACTGCTTTCCGCATCAATCAGGAAATTGGCACTCACCACCACCTGTTCGCCCGGTGCGACCCCGCGCAGAACCTGCGTATAGCCGTCACCATGAAGGCCGGTCTCGATGGTACGAGGCTCGAAGCGCCCAGGGCCCCGCGCCACCAGAACCACTAGGCGCGCGCCGCTGTTGAGAATGGCCGAGTCCGGCACGACCGCCAAAGGCGTCTGGCTTCTCGCGGGGGCATCAATGGCGACATTGGCGTACATGGCGGGCTTGAGGCGGCCATCGTCGTTGGGAAGAACGATGCGGACCTGGCCCGCCCGTGTGCTGGGTTGCAGCGTCGGATAGATGAAGTCCACCTTGCCGGCGAAGCTTTGGCCGGGGTAGGCGACCAGATTCGCGTGGGCGCTTTCGCCAACTTTGAGCGCGCCCATGTCCTGTTCGTGGATATCCGCGATCAGCCAGACGCTGGAAAGATCGGCGATCTTGAACAAGGGATCGCCGGTATTGAAATGCATCCCTTCGATGGCGGGCTTCTCTAGGATCACGCCGGAGCGGGAGGCGGTAATGGTCACGAGGCGGGTGGCGCGGCCGGTCCGGCGGATTTCCTCAATAGCCGATTCCGGTATTCCGTATTGCCGCAGCACATTCTCGGCCGTGGCGATCTCCGCCTGGTTCTTGTCCTGTAGCGCGATGACTAGGTCGATTTGGCGGGTGATGACATCGGGGCCCATTTGGCTCGTAACGTCGGGCGTCTGAATCCAGACGCGCGCCAGCGGTTCTCCGGCTCGAACAGGAGCGCCCGTAGTCGAAACAAAGAGCTTGTCCACGACGCCGTCGAATTTGGTTGTCACCGAGGCAAGCTTGCCTTCTTCGGGTTGGATGGTGCCGGTGGTCTGGACCTGTCGGGCAAGCGCGCCCCGAAACTCGACTGGCGCAGTGCGCACGCCCAGCATCTGCACCCGCGCGGGGCTCACCGAAATGACTCCGGGCTCCGCGCCGCCCGTACTGGCATAGACGGGAATGTAATCCATCCCCATCGGGTCTTTCTTGGGCACCGGAGAGGTGTCCGGCGCCCCCATTGGATTCTTGTAGTAGAGAATTTCCCCGCCAGATTGCCCGGCTGGCGCGGGAGTAGCCCCGTCGCCCGGAATCACACCGCGCATCCAATAGCCGGCGCCCAAGCTAACGGTGATCAGCAGCAGTGCCATCACGGCCAACACAAAATTCTTCCGCATATTGTTCTCCAGTCCGGGCGGGCGCATCTATTCGCGATGGTGTTGCGAAGGCGCGCGGGCACGAGCCCAGCGCGCACCACCGCGAATCAAGGTGCGAGCTTGACAGTGATGCTGCCGCTTACGGATTGGTCCATGCCGTGTCGCCGCTGGCGGCGGGCTTGGACATATCCATGCCCTTCATGTCACTCATGGAATTCGTTTGAGCGAGTGCGGGCGGGCTCAACAGGACCAGGATGGCCGCGGTTGATGTGAAGATGTTGAGTTTCATTTTATACTCCCAAAGCTGACCGGATCGGCTTTTCAGCCGAAACGCGGATCGAATGACGATTGATGTTTGCTTTCGGCAGCCGACGACATCGCGGACCGCTCGAAGCACAAACGAACATGCTCGCGCTTAAGCGAGCCGTTGCGCCTCGTCAGGCGATGGGAGGAGGAAGTGCGGGGAGGTGGCCGATGCCACGGAGATTGGCGCCGGCAGTGAACAAGTCTGCAGGACTGGAAGAAAGGAAGAGAGCGGCAAGGGCGGGCTGTAGCAAGCCGTTGGTGGCAGCCGAGGAAGCGCAGACAGCATAACAGAGGTTGCAATTTTTGCAGGGCAGCTGTTTTGCGGGCATCTGGTTGGCAGGCATTTTGCCCATCATGTCCGCGCAATTGCAGGGCATGGCCATGCCCGGCATCATCACCATTGTCATGCTGGGCATATTGTCGTCGCTGCCAGCAATTGTGGCCGCCCAAGACGGCAACGCGCCCATCAAGAGGATTCCTGACGTCAGCACCAAGGCCATGAACTTACGTCCGAGGGAGTGCAGCATGCGTAAATCCTAGGCAGGCTCTTTTGGTCCGTCAACAGACGACGGAAGCACCGAAACGAACTCTAGTTAAGTGAAGAATGTTGCGTTGATTCCTGGTTAGCTTGAAAAGCCTTTGGCTTCGTGGCTTTTGTCTTGGAA
>CAYWWT010000260.1:0-3545 GCA_964461855.1 uncultured Rhizobium sp.
GGGCGGTTAGCTCAGTTGGTAGAGCATATCGTTTACACCGATAGGGTCGGCGGTTCGAGCCCGTCACCGCCCACCAGATTCACAAATTCCTAACGTTGATCCCGTCATACGAAAAGCTACGCGGCGCGGCTTGCGGCCTGCAGCATATGCAGCCAATATCGCCACCGAAGAGTGGGGGCTCTGTATGGAACCGGATGGGAACCGCGATGTCCGCCGCACAGGCCCGGCTGCTGCTTAAACCGCCCCGCGCAGAGGGCGGCACGCCTTCGTCTGCGTCGCATTTATCGCAGTCGCTGACGGTGAAGGGTGATCTCGACAGTGACGGCGAGGTCCATATTCATGGCAATGTTTCGGGTCTGGTCCTGGTAGACCGCCTGGTTGTGGAGGTCGGAGGCTCGCTCGACGGCGATGTCGTCGCGCGCGATGTCCATATCGAAGGCCGCATGACCGGACGAATTTTTGCCCTGAATGTGACGCTGGAAAGCGCCGCCGAGGTTTCCGGGCGGATATTCCACAACACGATTTCCGTGGCCAAAGGCGCGCGCATCGATGCGCGCATGCCCTGGCGGCCACCCAGCTATTTTGAGACGCTCGAACAACTCCCGGAGGTCAGGCAATGAGCATGTTCAATCGCAATGAGAAGGAAACCGGCACAGGTGCCGCAGTCGGTGACAAGCCGGGCGATGCGCCCGCCTCGGTTGCGGCTGCGCCCAAGCCTGCCCAACCGGTGATTCAACCGGTCGTGCAAACGGCGCCCGAACCGGCCCCGGTGCGTAGCGGCAATGCGGGCCCTTCGGTCATCAGCAAGGCGCTGAAGATCACCGGCCAGCTCGAAAGCACCGAGGACATCCGCATCGATGGCGAAGTCGAAGGCGATATTCACGGCGTCTCCGTCACGGTCGGCAATGGCGCCAAGGTCAAGGGTTCGGTCTATGGCCAGACCGTTGAGCTGTCGGGCACCATCGAAGGTAAGATCGAAGCCAAGAAGGTCGTCCTGACCAGCACCGCGCATATGGCGGGTGATGTGATCCATCAGGACATCAAGATCGAATCGGGTGCCTATATCGACGGTCATTGCCGTCCCGGCACCAACAAGCTGGACAGCAAGCCCGCGGGCAAGCCGAACTAGCGCACCGGCATAAAAGAAAAGCCCGGCGCGAGCCGGGCTTTTTTTATGCTTTTCCTATTCGGGCACCATCTCGCCGGATCCGCCGAACTCGGCAGGGAAGTCCTTCAATTTCGGAAGGCCATCGCGAATACGCAGCACGGTCTCGCCGTAATTGACATGCACGCCCGGTGCGAATTGCAGCGTCGGGATGGTCGCGGTGAAGACATCGACCAGGCCCAGCGGCGGATGGTTGGTCATCAGGTGGCCGCCGCATTTGGCGCAATATTGCCGCTGGCTGAGCGGCGTCTTCTGAAAACTCGCGATATGCTCGGCGCCTTTGGTGACTTTCACAGAGTCCGGCTTCCAGAGACTGAAAGCATTGACCGGGCCGCCGGACCAGGACCGGCAGGAGCGGCAATGGCAATAGCCCATCGCTTCCGGCTCGCCAGTCACTTCCAATTCCACGGCTCCGCAGAAACACGTTCCTGTATGGCTCATGACATTCCCCTGTCTTGTTTTTGTCGGATCGATAGGTCCGCCATTGTAGGGGGCAGGCACGACGAATATTCAATGGCGGACGGATGAATGGGCACCATGCGCGAAGCGGCCAGGCGCGTGATGGGGCGAGCTTCCCCTAGGTCAGTATCCGTTTTCCAAACCGTCGCGGGAGTTGTAGCCATGCCAGGGATCGAGGCGGGCCCGCTCGCTCTCGCGCCATTGGCGGGCGCGCCAATCGGCCGCCTGGCGCGGCGGGCCGGCCGGAACATTCGGTTCATAGCGGGGTGCTTCTGGGCCCGCGCCATACGCCCCATACGCTTGACCATAGCGGTCGTACCAGGCGCGATAGCGTTCGACCCATTCGCGATAGGCGCAAATCTCGTCGCACCGCGCCTCGCGGGCTGCGGAGCGGAAGGGATGAGCCGGTTCCTGCACCGCCCGTTCTTCGCGGTAGGAGTAACGCCAGTGATCTTCGCGGTTTTGCCGGTGCCGGGGGGACGGAATTTGCGCGTAGGTGCGGCGAGACCGTTTTGCGGCCCGGCGCGGCGCCGGGGAAGATTTCTTGGCTTCCATGGGCTTGGGGGGCCTGGCCATCGGCTTCGCGGCGGCAGCCGGCTTGGCCTCGCTGGCTGCCGGCGGTTCCGGGCGCGGCTGCGGCGTGATCTGCATTTTGACCGAGGGACCGGGATGCGGAGGGGGTTCAGTCCTGGATGCCGGTGCGGATTGGGCAAGGCAGGGTGCCGCGGCCACCAATGCAGCCGAGAACAGAAGGCCGGCGCCCCATCCCGTTATCGTTGCCATGCGCACCTCCGGGGCCGCCATTCGCGGTCGCTTGCAAAGATGCGATTTAACCCGGGAACGCTATCCCGGGCACACGCAAACTGCGCCGTTGGTAAATCCTGCGGGGGATCAGATTTTGTGCAGGTCGTCCCGGCCGGCAAGGGCCAGAACGTCTTCACGGTTCAGCGTCGTGCGGCCGCCGAATTTTTGCGCCAGATTTATATAAGCCGAATCCTGATCGATTTCCGGAAGCCGCTGCCACTTGCGGACGCATTGCGCCAGGCTTCCGGCGCAGAAAACGCGACCCGGCGCGCGCAACGAGGCTTCGGCATACCAGGGTATGTCATCCATCTCGTCGCCCCCATCCTGCGCGCCGATTTAATCACATTCCGGGTGGGAAAGGATGCGACAAATCGGTAACGGTCTTATTCGCAAATTTGACGGCACGCGATAATCTGGCCGGAACAGGAGTTCCCGTTTGCGTATTTTCCGACTGTCCGCGCTTTGCCTGGCAGGCGCGCTCGCCGCATGCGGCTCGTCTTCTCCCTCCGGTCCGCGGTGGACCCCCTATCGGGTGGTGCCGCCGCGAGACGAGAATTATCACGGCGGCAACAATGCACTCTTGCTCAAATATGACGCCAATCATGACGGCACCCTGACGCGCGAAGAGCTGGTTGCGGGCATGCGCGCCGAATTCGCGGCGCTGGATAAAGCGCATACCGGATGTCTCACGCCCGATCAGGTCGACGAGCTCAACCAGGCGCGTATCGCTGCCGATCAGTCCACGGCGACGCCGTTGCAGGATTGGAATCAGGATGGCTGTCTGGATTATCGCGAATTTTCCGCGGCGGCTTATTCGCTGTTCGATCAGACCGACAGGAATGGCGACGGCAAGATCACACCCCAGGAATTCGATCCGCGTAAGGCTCGTCCGGGAGCGCCGTCCGCCGCTCCGCCCCCGCATGAGCCTGATGGTTCCGGGCGCGGCAGACGAGGCGAGGGGCCGGCGAGCTCAGGGTCCCCGCCGTGAGCTGTCGCGCTGCTTGACTTGATGGTGGCCCCGCCCTACATCGGCGCCCTTCGCGTGCCCGGTTTACGGGTCGCCGCGGGGGCGTAGCTCAGTTGGTTAGAGTGTCGGCCTGTCACGCCGAAGGTCGCG
>CAYWWT010000261.1:0-3529 GCA_964461855.1 uncultured Rhizobium sp.
CGCTGACGCTTTCATACAGAGGATCGTCGCCGGCCGGACCGAAGGCGGCGACATAACCGCTGCGGAACCGGCTGATCGAGGCTTGCGTCAAAGGCGCTTCACTGGCCGGCAGCAAAAGGATCTCAGCGACGCTCTCATTCGAAAGCTGGCTGGCGGCGTCGAATTTGCGGATCGCGTCCAAGGTCTCGCCGAAGAAATCCAGCCGCAGCGGTTCGTCGATTCCCGGCGGCCAGAGATCGACGATGCCGCCGCGCAAGGCGAAATCGCCCGGGTCGCGCACCGTGCCGGCACGGGCATAGCCATTGCCGGCCAGGAAGGCGACCAGGGCGTCGCGGTTCACAATCTCGCCCGTCCGCGCCGTAAAGCTGGCCTCGGCAATAGCGGCCCGCGGGGGCACGCGCTGCAGGATCGCCGCCACGCTGGTTACGATGACGGCTGCTTCGTCGATGCCTTTGGCAAGCGCCGCCAGGGTTGCCAGGCGAGCGCTTTCGATATCCGGCTTGGGCGAGACGCGATCATAGGGCAGGCAGTCCCAGGCCGGGAACATCAGCCGCTTGACGTCCGGCGCGAAAAAAGCCGCCGCCGCTGCAAAGGCTTCCGCCTGGGCATCGTCGCTGGCCACGAGCAGGACCGGCGCCTTGCGCCGCCGCGCCGCTTCGACCGCAAGCCAGGCATCATAGCCCGCGGGCGCGCCGGAGACCGTTAGGCGGCCGTCGGTCTTGGCGATATAGTCTATGCGTTCCACGTGGGATCCTTGCGGCCGCAAACCGCTTTCAGGCCCGCGAACACCGCATTGTCATGTTCCGCAGGCACGGGCTCGGCGCCGCGCAGCCAGGCATAAACCTCCTGATCGGGAGCAATCAGCAGCGCCTCGAACTGATCCAATTCCAGTTCGTTCAGGCCCCAGAGCGAAGCCTCCGCGTAGGCGCCGAAGATCAGATCGACCTCTTTGAAGCCCCGGCGCTGGGCACGGAACAAAAGCCGTTTGCGGCGGTTCTCCGAAGAGCCACCTTTTTCGCTGTCATCCATGCGCGGGATATAGCCCTGCCCCCTTCCTGGGACAACAGGGTTTAAAGAACGGCGCCGCGCGATCGCAGTCCTTGCAGCACCAGTTCCTGCAAATTCCCGCCCTGATAATGATAGGCATCGATCGAAGCCCGCGCCGCGGCCTCCAGATCGCTTTCGCGGTCGCCGATCAAAAAGCTTTTTGCCCGGTCCACCGGCCAGCGCGCCATCAGATCCAGAATCATTCCCGGACCAGGCTTGCGGTGCTCACTCTCGCGGCGATAGGCCTCGAGTTTGGCTTCGGGATGAAAGGGGCAATGCAGATATTCATCGATATGGGCGCCCTCAGCCGCCAGGAGATCACTCATATGCGCATGAAAAGCCATCACATCGGCCTCGCTGTGATAGCCGTGCCCGATGCCGGACTGATTGGTCACCACAAAGGCAAACCAGCCCGCCTGATTGACGGCACGGACCGACGCAATAGCGCCGTCACTCCAACGCAGAGCTTCAGGTCGATGGATATAGCCATCGTCGATATTGAGAACGCCGTCCCGGTCGAAGAAAACCGCGGGGCGCAAGATGTCGGCCGTCGGCGCGCCCATTACGATGGCTTGGCGTCAGGGAACAAGGCCCGTTCCACTTCCGCACAAATGATGTGTGCCGCGGTGATATGAATTTGCTGGATCAGCGAGGTCTGCTCGGACGGCACGCGCAGGACGATATCGCAAAGACCCGGCATCTCCGTCCGCTGCGCGCCACACAAGCCCACCGTCACCAGGCCCAGTTCGCGGGCCTTGCTGAGGGCCGCCAGGATGTTCGGCGACCGCCCCGAAGTGGAGATGCCGACAAAAACGTCGCCCTTGCGGCCAAGCCCCTGCACCTGCCGCTCGAACACCCGTTCATAGCCATAGTCATTACCGACGGCTGTGAGAACGGACGTATCCACCGTCAGAGCGATTGCCGGCAGCGGCGCACGGTCGAAATTCAGCCGGGACGCAAATTCACCGGCGATGTGCTGCGCGTCGGCGGCACTTCCACCATTGCCCGCCAGCATCAATTTTCCGCCAGAGCGCATGCAGAGCACGATCGCGTCGGTAACGGCCTCGATCTGGCCCAAAAAGGCCTCGTCTCCGGCCACTGTCTCCAGCAATTTCTGCGATAACAGGAATTGTTTTCGCGCAAAGTCGGAAAAAGACATTCAGAGGCACTCATCGCTCGGCGCGCGGCGCGGGACAGGCGCAAAAACAAGTCCGGACGGACGCTAACGTGTTTCCCATTCCGCGCCAAGCCGCGCCCGAAATCGGCGATGGCAGCCCAAGCCCGTCATGGCGCGCCGGACAAAGGATCATAAAATACCGGCATGCGGCCTTCGATTCTGTTTCCGCTTTTTGCCGAGATCCGCACCCTGTCCGGGGTGGGGCCAAAGCTGGAAAAATTGATAGCGAAAGTCGCCGGTCCCAGGCTGGTGAACTTGATCTTCGACCTGCCCACCGGCGTGGTGGACCGATCCTATCGTCCCAAGCTGATCGCGGCCGAGCCCGGACGCATTGCGACGGTGGATATCCAGGTTCTCGACCACATGCCGCCGCGGGTGAAAAGCCAGCCTTATAAAATCCGTGTCAGTGATGAGACCGCGGTGATGGACCTGGTGTTCTTCCGCGCAGACGCCAAATACCTCACCGCTCTGCTGCCGCAAGGCACGCGCCGCATTATCTCGGGCCGGATCGAGCGGTTCAAGGACAGGCTGCAGATGGCCCATCCCGATTATGTGGTGCCCGCCGAGAATGCCGCAGCCCTGCCGCAGCATGAGGCGGTCTATGGCCTGACCGAAGGGCTTCCCGCCAAATCCATGTTCAAGGCGGTGCGCGGCGCGCTGGACCGCGTCCCGGAGATGCCGGAGTGGCAGGATCCTGCGTTCATACGCCAGCGGGGCTTCGATACTTTTCACGCCGCACTCATGGCGGCACATCAGCCGGTGCACGAAGCCGATCTTCTTCCCGGCACGACGGTACGCCAGCGCCTTGCCTATGACGAACTTCTGGCCAACCAGCTGGCACTCCTCCTCATCCGGACCCGCATGCGCATGCCGGCGGGACGCCGCATCGCAAGCGATGGACGGCTCAAGGCGCGTGCCATTGCCGCCCTGCCCTTTGCGCTGACCGATGGGCAGCTATCCGTCCTCGCGGAGATCGAAGCCGATATGGCCAGCGACAAGCGCATGTTGCGGCTGCTGCAAGGCGATGTCGGGTCGGGCAAGACCATCGTGGCGCTGCTGGCGCTGCTGAGCGCGGTTGAAGCAGGCCTCCAGGGCGCACTGATGGCGCCAACCGAACTTCTGGTGCGCCAGCATCTGGCGTCCCTGACGCCCTATGCCGATGCGGCAGGAATCCGCCTGGCGGCATTGACCGGACGCGAGCGGGGACCTCAGCGCAGCGAAACCCTGGCGAAACTGGCCGCCGGCGAGATCGATATCCTGATCGGCACCCATGCGCTTTTTTCAGAGGATGTCGCCGTCCGCGAC
>CAYWWT010000262.1:0-3523 GCA_964461855.1 uncultured Rhizobium sp.
GACCGCCAATGGCGATGTCGCCAACAAGATCGGCACCTATCTGAAGGCGCTGGCAGCGAAGGACAACAATATCCCCTTCTATGTGGCGCTGCCCAGTTCCACCATCGACTGGACGTTGAATGACGGCCGCGACATTCCCATCGAGGAACGTGCCCAAGACGAAGTGCTGAAAATGACGGGGCGTTTGCCCGACGGCAAGGTCGCGACGGTGGAAATCGCCGCGCCCGGCGCCTCTGCCGCCAACCCCGGTTTCGACGTCACGCCTGCCCGGCTGGTCACCGGCCTGATCACCGAGCGGGGCGTCTGCGCCGCAACGGTGGAAGGCCTGGCCGGCCTGTTTCCCAAGAAGTGAAGGTGCCCCATGCAATCGCGCTGGTCTGAATCCGAAGCCCAGGAATTCGTCACCCGTTACGCGCCCAAGGGCGTGAATGCCGATCTGGCGGTGCGCACCTACACGACGCGTCTTCTCGGCAGCGATCCGCGCCTGGTGCTGCATGGCGGCGGCAACACCTCCGTCAAGACGGTGGTGAAGGACCGTCTGGGCGAGGATGTGGAAGTGATCTGCATCAAAGGCTCCGGCTGGGACATGGGCGCGATCGAACCGGCGGGCCTGCCCGCCGTGCGGCTGGAACCGTTGCGCAAGCTGCGCAAGCTCGAAACCCTGTCGGACGAAGACATGGTCAATTTCCAGCGCATCAACCTTTTGGATGCGACCTCGCCCAATCCGTCGGTGGAGACCTTGCTGCATGCCTTTCTGCCGCACAAATTCATCGACCACACCCATTCGACCGCGGTGCTGGCGCTGACCGACCAGCCGGATGGCGAGGCCGTGGTGCGCGAAGTCTATGGCGACAAGGTCGCCTATGTGCCCTACACGATTCCCGGCTTCGCCCTGGCCAAGTCGGTCGCCGATGTCTTCGACAAGAATCCCAATGTCGAAGGGTTGGTGCTGCTCCAGCACGGCATCTTCACCGTCGGCGCGACGGCGGACGAAGCCTATAATCGCATGATCACCTTCGTGACCATGGCGGAAGAGCGGTTGAACCGGCAGCGCAAGCCGCTGGCCAAGGGCAGCCTGCCCGCCAAACTCGCCTCGGTGCCCGAGATCGCGCCGATCCTGCGCGGTGCTGTCGCCTTGGAAAAGAATGCTTATGCCGGAACGGCCAAGCGCCAGATTCTGGATTTCCGCACCAACGAAAAGATCCTCGCCTATGTGAACGGCAAGGATCTGGCGCGCTACAGCCAGCAGGGCGTGGTGACGCCCGATCACACCATCCGCACCAAGAACTGGCCGATGATCGTGCCGGCGCCGGAAGCGGGCGAGCTCGGCGAGTGGGCGGGCGACGTGCGCGCCGCTGTCGATGCCTTTGTCGCCCGCTATCACGATTATTTCGCCCGCAACAATGACAAGAGCCCGGTGAAGAAAAAGGAGCTGGACCCCTTGCCGCGCGTGATCCTGGTGCCGGGCTTAGGGCTGTTCGGCCTGGGCGCGACCGCCAAGGACGCCGCCATTGCCGCCGACATCGCCGAGAATGCCGTCGCCGTCATCGCCGATGCCGAAGCCATCGGCGAATACAAATGCATCAGCGAATACGACATGTTCGAAGTCGAATATTGGTCGCTGGAACAGGCCAAGCTGGGCAAGTCGAATGAAAAGGCGCTGGCGCGCCAGGTGTCCGTGATCACCGGCGGCGGCTCGGGCATCGGTGCAGCCACGGCCAAGGCGATGGCGGGGCAGGGCGCGGAAGTCGCGATCCTGGACCGCGATCTGGAAGCGGCGAAGGCGGCGGCAAAAAAGGTCGGCGGCAAGGCGCTGGCGGTGCAATGCGATGTCACCGATCACGCCAGCGTCAAGGCGGCGTTCGATCAGGTGGTATCGGCGTTTGGCGGTGTCGATATCGTGGTTTCCAATGCCGGCGCGGCCTGGCAGGGCACCATCGGCACCGTGGACGAAGACACTTTGCGCAAATCCTTTGAATTGAATTTTTGGGCGCATCAGGCGGTAGCGCAAAATGCCGTGCGCATCATGCAGGCGCAGGGAACCTTCGGCTGCCTGCTGTTCAACACTTCCAAGCAGGCGGTCAATCCGGGCAAGGATTTCGGCCCCTATGGCCTGCCCAAGGCCGCGACCCTGTTCCTGGTCAAGCAATATGCGCTGGATCATGGCAAGGACGGCATCCGGTCAAATGCCGTCAACGCCGACCGCATCCGCACCGGCCTTCTGACGGACGAGATGGTAGCGTCGCGCTCCAAGGCGCGCGGCCTCAGCGAGGCCGATTACATGGCAGGCAATCTCTTGAAGCGCGAAGTGACGGCGGAAGATGTGGCCGATGCGTTCGTCTATCTCGCCACGGCCGCCAAGACCACGGCGGCGGTGGTTACGGTTGATGGCGGCAATATCGAAGCGTCGCTGCGCTAGGTTAGGCGCGCGTCTTTTGCGCTCTGGGTTCGTCGCGCGTGCTCACGTGCTTACGCACGCTCCGCGCGACGCTCCTGCCCAGATCATAAAATCCATCGCGCTGGGGTGCGGTGGTGTTAATTGTTGAACCGGAACCGCATCACCTCGCCGGCGGCTTAACCCTGATTCCCACTCTGTCATTCCCGGCGAGCCGCGCGTAGCGGGGCGAGGGAAGGGAATCCAGGTCGCAATACCGGCGCTGTTTTGATGCCTGGATCCCCTTCCCTCGCATCGTTTCACGATGCTCGCCGGGGATGACAGACTTTGCCTGTCAGTTATTGAACCGGAAGTGCATCACGTCACCATCGGCGACGACATAGTCTTTGCCTTCCAGACGGAACTTGCCCAATTCGCGCGCGCCCGCTTCGCCTTTGCCGGTGACATAGTCGGGAAAGGCGATGGTTTCGGCGCGGATGAAGCCCTGTTCGAAGTCGGTGTGGATCACGCCCGCGGCCTGGGGTGCGCGTGAGCCCTTGGTCACGGTCCAGGCGCGGGTTTCCTTGGGGCCGACGGTGAAGAAGGTCAGCAGGCCCAGAAGCTCGTAACCGACCCGGATCATGCGGTTCAGGCCCGGCTCTTCCAGATCGATGGAATCGAGGAAATCCTGGCGCTCTTCGTTGGGAAGCTGCGCGATCTCTTCTTCCACCTTGGCGGAAATCACCACTGCGCGGGCGCCTTCGGCCTTGGCCTTGTCCTCCACCATCTTGGAAAATTTGTTGCCCTTGGCCGCCGAGCCTTCTTCGACATTGCAGACATAGAGAACAGGCTTGGCGGTCATCAAACCGAGCTGGGAATAAGGGCCGCGTTCTTCCGGCGACAGATCCGCCTGGCGCGCCGGCTTGCCCTCGCGCAGCAAGGCCACGGCCTTCATCATCAGGGCAAGCTGTTCCTTGGCTTCTTTCTCGCCGGAGTTGGCTTTCTTCTCCAGCGGCTTGATGCGCTTTTCCAGGCTTTCCAGATCCGCCAGCATCAATTCGGTTTCCACCACTTCGGCGTCACCGACGAGATCGATGCGGCCTTCGACATGGGTGATGTCGTCATCCTCGAAACAACGCAGCACATGGG
>CAYWWT010000263.1:0-3512 GCA_964461855.1 uncultured Rhizobium sp.
CTGCGGCTGCGGCACGAGCTTCTCGGTCTGATGAAGATCGCGACCTGGAACGTCAATTCGATCAAGGTACGCCTGGACGCCGCCCTCGCCTGGCTGAAGGAAGCCAAGCCCGATGTGGTGGCGCTCCAAGAAATCAAATGCCAGGACGAGAATTTCCCCACCGAACCTTTCGAGGCGCTGGGCTATAATTGCGCCGTACACGGACAAAAGGCCTATAACGGTGTCGCCCTGCTCTCGCGCCGGCCGATGGAGGACGTCACACCGCGCCTGCCGGGCGGGAATGGTGACGATCACTCCCGCTATCTCGAAGCGGTGATCTCCGGCGACAAGGGGACACTACGCATTGCCTCGATCTATGCCCCAAACGGCAATCCGCTGGGCACGGAAAAATTCACCTACAAGCTGTCCTGGCTGGAGCGGCTTCAGGCCCATGCCAGGAGCCTTCTGGCCAACGAAGAGCCCGTGGCACTGATCGGCGACTACAACATCATTCCGGAAGACCGGGACTGCTACGACCCCAAAGCCTGGGTGAATGACGCATTGTTCCAACCGCAATCCAAAGCCGCCCTGCGCGGAATCGAAAATCTCGGCTATAGCGACGGCTTCCGCGCCCGCAATCAGGCTTCGGGGCAATATACCTTCTGGGATTATCAGGCGGGCGCCTGGCGCAAGAACCAGGGTATCCGCATCGATCATATTCTGCTGTCACCGCAGGGACTGGACCGCCTGAAAAATTGCGGCATCGACAAACATGTTCGCGAAGGCGACAAGCCGTCCGATCATGTGCCTGTCTGGGCGGAACTGGATATTTAAAGATGCCGGGAAAGGCCGCCCGCCTTGCAGCATGGCAAGCTGCATCCTCAAATGGCCGCATTTTAACGCATACTGGGGCGCGCAAACACGGATCTGCGATGCGGTGCGTTCTTTTCCTTGTGGCGGCGTTGCTGAGCCTGCCCGCTTACGCCGCTCCCGCCCCCCCGCCGGCCATTCCCGAAAAACCGGTGGCACGGATCGACAGCCTGATCGCGACCGCGAAAGGAAATAGAGTTGTCGTTCAAGCACGCGGGGCGGTTGCCGGCGGTGGCTGGAAGCGGGCTGCGTTGAAGTCCGTCAAATCAACCCAGCCTGCGGATGCGCATACCATCGTGCTGGAAATGGTGGCGCAGCCGCCACCGCCCGATCAGGCCGTCATACCGGGCCTGTTGCCTGTCAGCGCGTCGATCACGCTCAGGCTTCGCAAAGGCATGGTTTCGGTGCGCGTGGTTTCCGCCGTCAACGAGATCACCACCCAGATTCTGAAATAGGCTTCGCATGCAAATCGATTTCATTTCCGACACCGTCTGCCCCTGGTGCTTCATCGGCAAGCGTCGCTTGGGGCGCGCCATGGCCCAGCGGCCCGATATTCTTTTCGATGTACGCTACCGGCCTTACCGCCTCGATCCCACCATTCCCAAAGGCGGTCTGGAGCGCAAAGCCTATCTCGCCGCCAAATTCGGCGAGAATGGCGGCATCGAGGAAGCCCAGCGCGTGATCGCAGCCGAGGGCGCCAAGGAAGGGATCGAATTTGATTTCGCCGCGATTCAACGTGCGCCCAACACGCTCGATTCCCACCGCCTGATCCGCTGGGCGGCGATGACGGGCACGCAGGATGAAGTGGTGGAGCGCCTGTTCGCCGCCTATTTCGAGAATGGCGAGGATATCGGCGATATTCGCGTGCTGGCCGATATCGCGGATGTCAGCGGGATGGATGGCGCCCAGGTCGCCGACATGCTGGAAAGCGATCAGGATCTGACGCTGGTGGAACGTGAAGACGGCTTGGCCCGCGAAATGGGCGTGACCGGCGTGCCCGCGATGATCTTCGCCAACAAGGTCGCGGTTTCGGGGGCGCGCGAGCCGGAGGTCCTGACCATGGTGATCGACAAGGCTCGCGAAATGGCGGCGCAGCCGGAAACTTGAAATCTCTCAGCCTGCACAGGCCCGGCTCCCCCTCGCGCGCGTAGCGCGCTGGAGGGGAGATGCCGTAGCACGCCCTCGAGCGTGCGTAGGCAGAGGGGGTAAAAAGGGAAATTAGGCCGCGTCAGCCACGACTTTGTTGCGCCCGGTCTTCTTGGCGCTGTACAACGCCTGATCGGCGCGATGCAGCAGCGCGTCGGCGCTGTCATTGGAGCCTTCCAGGCCCGCGATCCCGATCGAAATGGTGAGATTGAGCGCGTTGGGCGCCCGGCTGATGCGGAACGGCGTGGTCTCGATGGATTGACGCAACCGCTCGGAAACCGAATAGGCGAAGTCCACATCGGTGTCCGGCATCACCACCACGAATTCCTCGCCACCATAGCGGCAGGCCAGATCGATGCCGCGTACATTGGCGGCGATGCGCGAGGAGAATTCCTTGAGGACTTCGTCGCCGATATCATGGCCATAGGTGTCGTTGACCGACTTGAAATAGTCGATGTCCATGATCACGAAGGCGATGGGCTTGCCGCTTTTCTTGGCGCCGGCCACCAGATTGTCGAGATGCCGGCTCATATAGCGGCGATTGTGCAGACCGGTGAGCTGGTCGGTGATCGCCATTTCCAGGCTGAGCTGGACATTGTGGCGCAACCGGTCCGCGTAACGTTTTTTGCGCAATTGGGTGCGAACCCGCGCCACCAATTCATTCTTGTCCACCGGCCGGGTGAGATAGTCGTTGACGCCCATCTCGAGGGCCTGGGTAAGCTTGCGGCGATCGCCGTCGGAGACCACCACCAGGATGGGGACGTTACGGCCTTCGGGCAGCGAGCGCAGTTGGGAACAAAGCCGCAAGCCGTCAAAACCGCGCATTCCCAGGCTCACGACAACCAGATCGGGATCCCCGCCCCTGACCCGCACCAGGGCTTCCTCGAACGTGTCCACCGATGTGACTTCGTGCTGGGGCGTCAGCGCCGAGACGAACCAAGCCACGGTCTCGAGCCTGTCTTCGATCACCAGGATGCGGCCTGCCGGATTGGCGTCGAACAGATTATCCGCGGGATCCAGAAGGCCCATGCTCTGTCCGGTGGATTCGCGCATGCGCAACTCGTCGGTCATCAGCTTGAGCCGCACCAGCGAGCGCACCCGCGCGAACAGCGCCGAATCGTCCACGGGCTTGGTCAGAAAATCGTCGGCCCCGGCTTCCAGGCCGGCGATCCTGTCGGATGGCTGATCGAGCGCAGTGACCATCACCACCGGCACATGCGCAATTCTGGGATCGGATTTGATGCGGCGGCAGACTTCAAAACCGTCCATGCCAGGCATCATCACGTCGAGAAGCACGATGTCGGGCACATTTTCGGCCATGCGGGCGAGACAGTCCAACCCATTGAAGGCCGTGACGACGTCGAAATACTCCGCCGTCAGCTTCGCTTCCAGAAGCTTGACGTTGGACATGATGTCATCGACGACGAGGACGCGTGCTGTCATGAAACTGGGGCGATCACGCCCTTACCCGATAAAGCGGCGGACGGTTTCCAGAAAACTGGTCACCGAGATCGGCT
>CAYWWT010000264.1:0-3511 GCA_964461855.1 uncultured Rhizobium sp.
CCGAGATCTGGCCTTCGTCGCGCAAGGTCAGCCCGATATCGTCCCAACCATTGAGAAGGCACTGGCGGCGAAACGCATCAACTTCGAATTTCACCATGCCGCCATCGGGCCCGCGGATCTCTTGCGTTTCCAGATCGACCGAAATGCGGGCATTCGCGCCGCGCATCGCATCATCCATCAGCTTGTCGACCTGCTCTTGCGGCAGGCGAATCGGCAGAATGCCGTTCTTGAAGCAGTTGTTGTAGAAAATGTCCGCGAAGCTGGGTGCGATGACGCAACGGATGCCGAAATCGAGCAGCGCCCAGGGGGCATGCTCGCGGCTGGAGCCGCAGCCGAAATTCTCGCCCGTCACCAGGATCTGCGCCTTGCGATAGGCCGGCTTGTTCAACACGAAATCCGGAATCTCGCTGCCGTCGGGCTTGAAGCGCATCTCGTCGAACAGGGCCTTGCCCAGGCCGGTGCGGCGGATGGTTTTGAGGAATTGCTTGGGGATGATCATGTCGGTGTCGACATTGATCATGTTGAGGGGGGCGGCAATGCCGTCCAGCTTTTTGAAGGGTTCCATGGCGGCGGGACCATACTCATTTGCCCCCCGTCCTGCCACCCGTTTTTCGCAGGGCAAACCGGCGTTTTTAAGAGGAGCAGGAGACCGAAAGGCCGGCAAATTCGGGGGCCGGCGGCTCGGACAGAGCCTCCTCGCCGGGATGCTCGGCGAAAGGATCCTGCATCAGCCGCAGAATCCGGTCCAATGGACCGCTGTCGCCCCGGTCCTCGACCGCCCGGATGGCGGTTTCCGCCACCCAGTTGCGCAGGAGGTATTTCGGGTTGACCGCATCCATGGCCGCGCGCCGGTCGCCCTCGCCCTCCATCCGGGTGCGGTAGCGTTCGCGCCATGCCAGCGCGTCTTCGCGCCCCAGGCCGAACAGGAAGAGCCAGTCTTCGTCCGTGCGGGTCAAGCCGCGGAAGCTCTGGGTATAGTCGGCGCGGGTCTTGGCCATCAGTTGCAACAGCGCGCGGATCAGATCGTCGTCGCCGTCTTCCCGGCGCCCCAACCCCACCTTGACGCGCATCAGGGCGCGGAAGCGCTCGACAAAAAGCGCTTCATAGGTGCCGAGTTCTTTCACCAGTGTGTCGCTGTCGATCAGGCTGGACAGTGCAACGGCCAAAGCGCGCAGATTCCAATGCCCGATGCCCGGCTGGTTGGAGAAGGAATAGCGCCCGCCCTCGTCGGTATGGTTGCAGATGAAATCGGGATCATAGGCATCCAGAAAGCCGTATGGGCCGTAATCCAAAGTCAGGCCCAGGATGGACATATTGTCGGTGTTCATCACGCCATGGGCGAACCCCACGGCCTGCCATTCGGCCATCAATTCGGCGGTGCGCCTCACCACTTCGCCAAACCAGCCGGCGTAATCGCCCGCGAACCTGGGAAAATATTCGCCGATCACATGATCGGCCAGCAGCCGCACCAGCTCGTGCTTCCCGCGATGGTGGAAATGTTCGAAATGGCCGAAGCGGATATGGCTCCGTGCCAGGCGGGTCAGGATGGCGCCGGGCTCGGGCCGCTCGCGCATCACGGTTTCTCCGGTGGCAATGATCGAGAGCGCCCGGCTGGTGGGAATGCCGAGCCCCGCGATCGCCTCGCTGCCCAGATATTCGCGGATGGTGGAGCGCATCACCGCGCGTCCGTCTCCGAAGCGGGAATAAGGCGTGAGGCCCGCGCCTTTGAGCTGGATGTCCCAGAGATCGCCTTCTGTATCGCGCGCCTGCCCGATCAGGAGCGCGCGGCCGTCGCCCAATTGCCCTGCCCAGGCGCCGAACTGGTGACCGGAATAGACCATCGCCAACGGATGGAAATCGCCCAAAGGCTTGCGGCCTGAAAAGACCGCCACGAAATCGGGATCGGAAAATGCGGATGGATCGAGCCCGATCAGCACCGCCGCCTTGGGATTGGCATGGAGCAGTGTGAGAGTCTCGCCCACGCGCTCCGCCGGCATCCTTGTGTAAAATTCGCCCGGCAGACGCGCATAGTGATTTTCCAAGGCCAGGCCGAAAGTCGGAATATCAGACATCGCGTCAGCCTGCGCGTTTCAGCGCCTGGATGCAATTTTCCAGTTCGCCGAGAAAACGCGAGCGGTCCTGTTTCGAAAAGCCGGCATGATAGGTCTGCCCGCCCGTGACTTCGCGCAAATGCCGGTTGAGTTCGCGCATCCCCAGCGCCATCCCGACATTGTCGGGCGTGAAGGGTTTGCCGTTGGGCGCCAGGACGCGCGCGCCTTTTTCAAGGCAGCGCGACGCCAGCGGAATATCGGCGGTAACGACGATGTCGCCTTGGGCCGCATGCCCGGCTATCCAATCGTCGGCGGCGTCAGCCCCTTCCGGCACCAGGACATGGCAAATGAGCGGATTGGCCGAAGGGCGCAATCCGCCATTGCTGACGATGGTGACCGCAAGCTGGTGCCGCGTGGCGACCTTCTCGATCTCGGCCTTTACCGGACAGGCGTCGCCATCGACGAAGATCGCCGTCATGGCGTTCAGGCGGCGTCGCGCTTGCGGTTCCAATGGGCCCGCGAGCCGTTGCGCTTCTTGGCTGGTCCGCCAGGATTGCCGGGCTTCTGACCGCCGGGCTTGTGCCCGCCGAATTTGTGCCCCGGCTTGCCGTGACGATGGCCGTGCGGATGGCGCGGCTCTTCGGCCTGGGCCTTTTGCGCCTCGGTCAATTCCGGCAGATCGTGCGCCACCGGCGTGATCTTGTTGCGGGTGAGCCGTTCGATGTCGCGCAGATATTCGCGCTCCGAGGCGTCGCAGAACGAGATCGCGATACCCTCGCCGCCCGCCCGCGCGGTGCGGCCGATACGGTGGACATAGCTTTCCGGCTCATTGGGCAGCTCGAAATTGATCACATGCGAGATGTCGTCGATATCGATTCCGCGTGCGGCAATATCGGTCGCGACCAGCACCCGCGCCTTGCCGGTGCGGAACATGTCCAGCGCCCGCTGGCGGGCATTCTGGCTTTTGTTGCCGTGAATGGCTTCCGCCACCACGCCGGTCTTGCTCAAATGCTCGGCGACGCGGTTGGCGCCGTGCTTGGTGCGGGTGAAGACGATGACGCGGTTCATCGCTTCGTCTTTCAGCAGCACGCTCAAGAGCTGGCGCTTCTGCGGCATCGGCACATAATAGAGCTTCTGCTCGATGCGGTCGGCGGTCTTGCCCTGGGGCGTGACTTCGATCCGCTCCGGCGATTTCAGCATGTCGCCCACCAGCTTGACGATGTCGTCGGGCATGGTGGCGGAAAAGAGCATCGACTGACGCTCGCGTGGCAGGTGCGCCACGATCTTGCGCACGTCGCGGATGAAACCCATGTCGAGCATGCGGTCGGCTTCATCGACGATGAAGACCTGCACCGCGTCGAGGCGGATATGCTTCTGCTGCACCAGATCGAGCTGGCGCCCCGATGTCGCCACGAGTATGTCCGCGCCGTTCTTGGTGGCATTGACCTGCGCGTTCTGAC
>CAYWWT010000265.1:0-3510 GCA_964461855.1 uncultured Rhizobium sp.
CCACCGCGTCGGCGGCTTCGCCCAAAGGACAGGCGTTCAATTCGCCATCCACCGCAGCGAACGGATCGTCCAGCGCATCCATGAAGACCCGGCCCATCACATTGATCACCAGCACGCTGCCCGCGGGTGTCTGGTAGAGATTGGCGCCACGCCCCGGCGTGCCGCGCGGATAATTGCGCGGGCGCAGGACACGGTCCTCGGTTTCGATATAGGTGAGAATTTCTTTCTGGTCGGCCCAGTGATTGCCGGTCGAGATCACATCAATCCCCATGCCGAAAAACTCTTCCGCGATGGCGCGGGTGAGGCCGAAACCGTGCGCGGCATTCTCGCCATTGGCGATGACGAGATCGGGCTTGAGTGCTGTCTTCAGTCCTGGCAGTTCCGCCGCCACCGCATCGCGGCCCGGCTTGCCGATAACATCGCCCAGAAAAAGAATCTTCATTGCGGAAATTCGGTCAGACCGTTTTCGGTGAGAATTGCGTCAAGGCGGCAGTCATGCGCGTCATGCGGCAGAAAGTCCACCCGCTGCCCGGCATAGGCGATGCCGATGGCGCGGGCTTGCGGCAGCGCCGCCAGCGTGCGGTCGTAATAGCCGCCGCCATAGCCCAGCCGGTGTCCCGCATCGTCGAAGGCCAACAGCGGCACCAGCAGAATGGCCGGCCGGGCGCGCGGCCAATGTTCCAGGGGCTCGTGAATGCCGTAAGCACCGGGCTTCATAATTTCGCCTTCGGGCACCAGATGAAATTCCAGCGGCGCATCGCGCCGGACGATGCGCGGAAACGCGATATGCGCACCGGCCCGTGCCAGCGCCAGCAACAGGCGCGCGGGGTCGGCTTCATTCTGATGTGCGTGATAGCCGGCAATTGTCGCGCCGCCGGCCAGATGCAGCGCGCCGGCATGGGCCGCAAGCCGTTCGCCAAAGGCGTCACTCGCCAGGGCGGCGCGCGCGCGCCGGGCTTTTCTGCGCAATTCGGATTTAGAGGTGGACGGCACCGCGTTCGCCGTTGGTGTGTGGATCCTCACGGGCCTGCAGTGCAGGTGGGCGCCATATGCCCAAGGCCACGGCCCTGGGCAGGGACAGCTCCCGGTGAGTTACATTAAGGCCCCTGGGCATCGCTAACCTGACGCGCGAGGCAGTCACCGTCCGCAGGTAACTTAAGCAGCCGCAAGCCCGGCGGCAATGCGTTCGAGCCGCTGCGCGGCCTGATCGAGGGTGTGTGCGGCTTTTTCGTCATGCAATTTTGCCTGCGCGTCCAATTCCGCGCGCGTCGCCTGCTGGCTGGCATGGGGGTCGGGGGCATCCGCCTTGCCGCCATGATGCTCATCCGCGATCAGAAGCGCCGCCATCAACATCAGGCGTTCGGTACCCACCTGCCCTACGGAACTCAACACTTCGCGCGCCTTGCCATCCACCGTGGCGGCGAGCTGGCGCAGATGGTCTTCTTCGCCATCGTCACAGGCGATCGTATAGGCCCGGTTGTTGACCATGATATTCACCAGCGGCATGGCTTAACCCCTATTTTGCTGGGTCGCACGGCCGGACGGAAAGTGGTCCCCACTTTTCCTGGCCGATGCTCCGCGACATTCACGAGCGTCATCGGGACCCTCCTATTGCCGCGCCAAGGCGGCGCGGATCTCGCCGATGGCGCCATCGAGCCGGCCCTCGACCTTCTGAGTCAGGTTGGAGAGCGCGGCAAGTTCTTCTTCCAGTTCCGCGATCCGGGCCAACAGCCGTTCCCGCTCGCCGGTCAGGGCATTGTTTCTGGCATCCGCCGCGGCGGATGCCTTTCCCCGCTGGGCCGCCACTTCCGCGGCTTTTTCCAGTCTGTCCAGCGCCTGGGTGAGGCGCGTCTGGGCTTTCTCCAGCTGGCTCATTCCCACGTCATCGCTTGAGTCGCATTGCGACCTTAGAGCGGGGGGCCCCCCAGGGAAAGCCAAATTAGCCTGAATCCAAAAGGGTTTCCGTGGAAAGTCTGTCAACCATATGCGTTACTCATCCAATGGCGGCCTCTTGACGGCGGATCACCCCCCTCGCTAAGGCCTCACCACCCTCCCGGGAACCGATTATGACCGACACGTCAGCTGCGCCCGAGCAGCCCAAAATTCGCAGCCTTGCCAATGCCATCCGCATGCTCTCGATCGATGCGGTCGAGAAGGCCAAGTCCGGCCATCCGGGCCTGCCCATGGGCATGGCCGATGTCGCGACAGTCCTGTTTTCCCGCTTTTTGAAATTCGACCCTGCCAACCCCCATTGGCCGGACCGCGACCGCTTCGTGCTGTCGGCGGGCCATGGCTCGATGCTGCTCTATTCCCTGCTGTATCTGACCGGCTATCCGGAAATGACAAAAGATCAGCTGGAGAATTTCCGCCAGGTCGGCAGCCGCACGGCCGGGCACCCCGAATATGGCCATGCGCCGGGGATCGAGACCACCACCGGCCCCCTCGGCCAGGGCCTCGGCAATGCCGTGGGCATGGCGCTGGCCGAAGCCCATCTGGCTACCCGCTTCGGGTCCGATCTGGTCGACCACAAGACCTATGTCATCGCCTCCGACGGCGACCTGGAAGAAGGCATCAGCCACGAATCCATCTCGCTGGCCGGGCACCTCAAGCTCAAAAAGCTGATCGTGCTGTGGGACGACAACAGCATCACCATCGACGGCGCCACCTCGCTGTCGACGTCGATCGACATGATCGGGCGCTTCAAGGCGGCGGGCTGGACCACCGACATGTGCAACGGCCATGACGCGGCGGACGTGTTCCGCGCGCTGAGCGCAGCGCAGAACGCCGATGCACCGGTTCTGATCGCCTGCCGCACCATAATCGGCTTCGGCATGCCGATCCGCCAAGGCACGCAAAAGGCCCATTCCGATGCACCAGGCGCTGAAGAAGTGGCCGGTACGCGCAAGGAACTGGGCTGGAATTATCCGCCCTTCGTGGTGCCGGACGATCTCTTCAATCAGTGGCGCGCCATCGGTGCGCGCGGCAAGACCGCTTGGGAAGACTGGATGCGCCGCAAGAATGCGCATGCCAAGGCGTTGGAATTCGACGCCTCCACCGCGGATGCGCTGCCTGCAGAAATCGCCCAGGGCCTGGTGGCGCTGAAGGAAAAGACCAGCGCCGAGAAACCCAGCGCCGGCACCCGCAAGCATTCGGAAAAGGCGCTGGAAGTCATCAACGGCGCCACGCCGCTGACCATCGGCGGCTCGGCGGATCTCACCCCGTCCAACAACACCAAGACCAAGAACATCACCGCGATCGCGCCGGGCGATTTCGCCGGCCGCTATATTCATTACGGCATCCGCGAACACGGCATGGCGGCGGCGATGAACGGCATGGCGCTGCATGGCGGCGTCATCCCGTATGGCGGCACCTTCATGGTGTTCTCGGATTATGCGCGGCCTTCCATCCGCCTTGCCGCCCTGATGGGCGTGCGCACCATTTTCGTGATGACGCATGACTCCATCGGCCTGGGCGAAGACGGCCCGACGCACCAGCCGGTCGAGCATCTGG
>CAYWWT010000266.1:0-3495 GCA_964461855.1 uncultured Rhizobium sp.
TCCAGCAGCTTCTTGGTTTCGGCACAGGACAGAAGCGCGGCCCTTTGCCGTTTCGGGACTTCGGTGAGGTGCGTCGTCAGCACCGTGCCGGGATCGACCACGGTGAAGCCGCGGAAGGTGGCTTCTTCCTTCAGCGCGCCCGAAACCCAGGTGGCGGGCAGGCCGAAGGCGGGCTCGGTGGTGGGGGTGCCGGGCAGGTCGATGGGCAGGCCCTTGGGGTCCATCACCAGGAACGAGCCGGGGAAAAGATCGCCCTTGCCCGAATCGAATTCCTTGATGCGGATGCGATACTCGTTCGCGCCCAGCTGCATGTTGTCCAGGATGCGCACGGCGGGCATGACGAAGCCCATCTCCTGCGCCAACTGGCGGCGCAGCGCCTTGATCTGGTCGGTCATGCGGTGGCCGGCCACGTCGTTGATCAGCGGCAGCAGGCCATAGCCCAGTTCCACCCGCAGCAGGTCCATCGCCAGCGCGGTGGAGATCGGCTCCTCCTTGGGCGCGGTATCGGTCTTGGCGATGTCCGCGGCGACGGCGGCCAGGCGCGCGTCCTTGCGTTTGTGCGCGAACCAGGCCAGCGCGCCGAAGCCGCCGGAGAGCGGCGCGAACACCATCAGCGGCATGCCGGGCAGGATGCCGACCACGCCCAGCACGGCGGCGACCATGCCCAGCGCCTGGGGATAGAAAGACAACTGGCGCATCAGCGCCTTGTCGGTGGCGCCTTCGACGCCCGCCTTGGAGACCATCAGGCCGGCGGCGGTGGAGACGATCAGGGCGGGCATCTGCGACACCAGGCCTTCGCCGACGGTGAGCAGGGTGAAAGTGTGAGTGGCGTCGCCGAAGCTCATGCCCTTCTGGGCGACGGCGATGATGATGCCGCCAACGATGTTGATGGCGACGATGAGAATGCCGGCCACGGCGTCGCCGCGCACGAACTTGCTGGCGCCGTCCATGGCGCCGAAGAAATTGCTTTCGGCCTCGATCTCCTTGCGCCGGGCCTTGGCTTCCTTTTCCTCGATCAGGCCGGCGGAAAGGTCGGCGTCGATCGCCATCTGCTTGCCGGGCATGGCATCCAGGCTGAAGCGGGCGGCGACTTCGGCGATGCGGCCCGAACCCTTGGTGATGACGACGAAATTCACCACGATCAGGATGGCGAAGACGATGATGCCGATGACGAAATTGCCCTGCATGATCAGGGTGCCGAAGGCCTGGATGATATAGCCGGACGAGGCGGTGCCTTCGTTGCCGTGGCTCAGGATCAGCCGGGTCGAGGCCAGGTTCAGCGCCAGCCGCAGCATGGTGGTGATCAGCAGGATGGTTGGAAAAGAGCTGAATTCCAGCGGCTTGCGGATGAACACCGCCGTCATCAGGATCAGGATCGAGAAGCTGAGCGAAAACGCCAGCGAGATATCCAGAAGCCAGGTCGGCAGCGGCAGAATAAGCACCACCAGGATCGCCATGATGCCGATGGCGAGGCCAAGATCGCTCTTCTTGATATGGTCGAGGACCTTGGCGGGCGAGAGATCGAGCCCGCCCGCCGGTGCCGCGCTGGTGATGTCGGTCATCTGCTAATCAGCCCGCCAGCCTTTGTTCGCCATGCCCGGGCACGGAAAGCCCGGAGTCCGAATATTCGCGCAGCTTGTTGCGCAGGGTGCGGATCGAGATGCCCAGAATATTGGCGGCATGGGTGCGGTTGCCCAGGCAGTGATCGAGTGTGTCCAGGATCAGGTCGCGCTCCACATCGGCGACAGTGCGGCCGACCAGATTGCGGGTCGCCACCGTGGCGGACGTGACCGCATCGCGCACGGACGGATCGAGCGATGCGGGGGCGTGATGACCGACCTGGGTGCCGTCGGGCAGGCGGATGGCTTCCGGTGCGATCTCGGGACCCTGCGCCAGCAGCACGGCGCGGTGGATGGTGTTTTCCAGTTCGCGGACATTGCCGCGCCAGGAGTGCGAGAGCAGCAGGCGTTCGGTCGCGCCGGCCAGCGGGCGGAAGGGCACGCCATTGGCCTCCGCATATTTGCGGGCGAAATGTTGCGACAGGGCGCGGATGTCCTTGGGACGTTCGCGCAGCGCGGGCAGGCGCAGATTGACCACGTTCAGGCGATAGAGAAGGTCCTCGCGAAAGGTGCCGTGCTTGACCGCATCGGCCAGGTCGCGATTGGAGGTGGCGATGATGCGGATATCGACCTTGACGGGTTTGGTGCCGCCGACCCGGTCGATCTCCCGCTCCTGAACGGCGCGCAGAAGCTTGGCCTGCAGCCGGGCATCCATTTCGCTGATTTCGTCCAGCAGCAAGGTGCCGCCATTGGCTTCTTCGAATTTGCCGATGCGCCGGGCGATGGCGCCGGTAAAAGCGCCCTTCTCGTGACCGAACAATTCGGATTCCAGCAGGTTTTCCGGGATCGCGGCGCAGTTGACCGAGATGAAGGGCTTGTCGGCGCGCGCGGATTTGCGGTGGACATAGCGGGACAAGACTTCCTTGCCCGTGCCGCTTTCGCCGGTCACCAGGATCGAGGCTTCGCTGCCCGCGATCTGATCGGCCAGCGCCAGCACGGCGCCCATGGCGTCATCTTCAAAGACCAACTGATGGGATTCGTCGGCGACCGCGGCCAGGACGGCGGCGATCAGCTCGGCGTCGGCGGGAAGCGGCAGATATTCCTTCGCGCCGGCCCGGATTGCTTCGACGGCGCGGCGGGTGTCGGTGCCGATGCCGCATGCGACCACGGGGGTGCAGATGCGTTCGGCGGCCAGCCCACGCACCAGGGTGCCGATTTCCAGCGTGACGTCGCAGAACACCAAGTCGGCGCCCGCGCCGCCGCGCAGCGAGCCCAGGGCCTGCTCGATCGAAACGGCATGGGTGACTTTCGCCCCCCGCTCCATCGCGATCTTGGTGGCCGCTCCGATTTGGCCGTTGAGGCCGCCGACAATGAGAAGACGCATGTTTTTGCTCCCGCCGATTCTTACGCCAACAGTTAGGATTGGCCGGCTTTGATGATTTCCGTCATGGTGACGCCCAGCCGGTCTTCGACCAGCACGACTTCGCCGCGCGCCACCAGGCGGTCATTGACATAGATGTCGATGGCCTCGCCGACCTTGCGGTCCAGTTCGACCACGGTGCCTTTGCCCAGCTTGAGAAGCTGGCTCACTTCCATCGCGCTCTTGCCCAGGATGGCGGAGACCGTCACCGGCACGTCGAACACCGCTTCCAGGTCCTGAGCGGTATGCTTCTGCAAAGCCTCGCCCGTGGTTTCGCTATTCAGGAGCGAGGCGGGCTGGGCGCCCTGCGTCGTGCTCAGATCGGGCAGATCCACATTATCGGTGCCGGACATGGCTTATCCTTTCAAACCGTCTTTAAAGTCGAGAAACGGCGCGCGATCAGCGCGTCCAGAGCAGCTTCGATGGCGGCTTCGCTGCGTTCGCTGCCGCCGCCGCGCCATTCGATGCGGCTGTCGGCGCCGGTGGTGGCGGGTTCGGCGGCCAGCCTCTCGCGGC
>CAYWWT010000267.1:0-3476 GCA_964461855.1 uncultured Rhizobium sp.
ACGCGCCGCTGTTGCTGCTGGACGAAGCCACCAGCGCGCTGGATGCCGAAAATGAACTTCTGGTGCAGAGGGGGCTGGCGAACCTGATGGTGGGCCGTACCACCATCGTGATCGCCCATCGCCTTGCCACCATCCAGAAGCTTGCGCGCATCGTGGTGATGGATCAGGGCCAGGTGGTGGGCGAGGGCAGTCACGGCGATCTGGTGCGCCAGGGCGGGCTTTATGCGCGGCTGGCGGAATTACAATTCGGAAGTGGGCAGTTCGGCCCCGCGCATCCGGCAGAGGCGGCACAATAATGCGGCCTTTGGCGAAATCCGGTGTGACCTGGTTGCTGGTGCTGCTGGTGGTAGTCGTGTTTTTCGGCCTGCGCTGGTCGACGGCGGCGGGCGTGTTCACCAGCTTTGAAGCCAAGGCACCCGCGATCTGCAAGCCGATCCTGGGTCTTCAGGGTCCGGAAGATTTCGAGGTCGATGCCGCGCATGACGCGATCATTGTTTCCTCGACCAATCGCCGGGCGCCGAAAGACAAGCCCGATCCCCGCGACGGCCTCTATTTCTTAAAACTCAGCATGCCCGAAGCGCCGGCGGTGAAGCTGGATGGCGTGCCGAAGGATTTTCATCCCCACGGCATCAGCCTTTACCGCGCCGGCAATGGCGATCTGACTCTCATGGCGATCAATCATCATGCCAACGGCATGAATGCGGTCGAAATTTTCGGCCTGTCCTATGAGAACGGCACGGCGAAGCTGACTGCCAGAGCCAGCATCGGCGGCGGGCTGCTGGTCAGCCCCAATGACATTTTCGCCGTAGGCCCAGACCGCTTCTATGTCACCAACGATCATACCACGACCACGGCGCTGGGCCGCTTCGCCGAGAATGACCTGATCTGGCCGCATGCGGATCTGCTCTATTTCAACGGCACCAATTTCCGCATTTCGGTGCAGCGCATGGCGTTCCCCAATGGCGTTTATGTCAGTCCGGACGGCAGCCATCTCTATGTCACGCTCACAAACGAGCGGCGCCTGGTTGCTTTCTCGCGCGAGCCTTTCTTCGGCAGCCTGAAAGAGATCGGCTCGCTGTCGATCCCATCGCGGTTGGACAATATCTCGGCGGATGCGCAAGGGCGGTTGATCGTGGCGGGCCATCACAGTCTTCTGGGTGATAACAGTTTCCGCGCCGATCCGGCCAAGCCGTCGCCATCGGAAGTTTTCCGGGTCACGCTCGACAAAGAAGGCGTTCCCACCGGCTATGAAACAATTTTCGCCAATGATGGCGGCCTGATAGGGGCAGCCAGCACGGCGGTGATAACGGGAAAACGGCTTCTGATCGGCTCCGTCCTGGACGCCAAACTCCTGGACTGCCGCGCCGAGTAGACGGCGCATAAAAAAAGAGCACCGTTTCCGGCGCTCTTTTTCAAACCCTCTTCGAAAAACTCAGGCGACGGCCTGTTCCGGATCGTGCGGATCGCGCAGCACATAGCCGCGGCCCCATACGGTTTCGATGTAATTGTCGCCATCGATCGCCGCCGCCAGCTTCTTGCGCAGCTTGCAGATGAAAACGTCGATGATTTTCAGCTCCGGCTCGTCCATCCCCCCATAGAGATGGTTGAGGAACATTTCCTTGGTCAGGGTGGTGCCCTTCCTGAGAGAGAGCAGCTCCAGCATCTGATATTCCTTGCCGGTCAGGTGCACGCGCTGGCCATCCACTTCGACGGTCTTGGCGTCGAGATTGACGGTGAGCTTGCCGGTGGTGATGACCGACTGGCTGTGGCCCTTGGAACGGCGGACCACCGCCTGGATGCGGGCGACCAATTCGTCCTTGTGGAAAGGCTTGGTCATGTAATCGTCGGCGCCGAAGCCCAAAGCCTTAACCTTGGCTTCCACGATGGCATTGCCCGACAGGATCAGAACCGGCGTTTGCACCTTGGCGACGCGCAGCGCCTTCAGGACCTCGAAACCGGACATATCCGGCAACTGCAGGTCCAGAACGATAATGTCGTAATCATAAAGTTTACCGAGATCGATCCCTTCTTCCCCGAGATCGGTCGTGTAGACATTCAATCCCTCGCTTCGCAGCATCAATTCGATGCTGCGCGCCATGGCGCTGTCGTCCTCTATCAGCAATACGCGCATGTCAGGCCCCTCTTAAACCCATGAATCACCCCTCGGCCCCTGCCGGCAGGGTTAAACGGTTGCCGGAGGGTAAGTGCAAATGGTTAACAGCGCCTTTAACGGACCGTTCCGCTTTCAATCCCCAGAAATCTGCGTTTACGAGGATAGGCGGCTTGATAATGCCTTGATTCGATTTGTTAAGTTTACCGCCATTTAAATTTTCAGCTGCAAAATGCGGACATCGGAGCCGCAAAAGCGGCCGAAAAGGACCTGATGCGCGCGTTGCTTAAGGAAATCGAGGCTTTGCCGACACTCACCCGGTTCGGGCGGGTGGCCCGGATCGAGGGTCTGGGGGTCGAGGTGACGGGCGCCGTCGGTGCGGTCACGCTGGGCGGCCAGGTTCGGCTAAGCCTCGGAAATAGCAAGAAAATTTCATGCGAAGTGGTCGGCTTCCGGGACGGACGCGCCCTGGTGATGCCGCTTGGCCCGCTGGATGGAATCTCGCTGGGGGCCCGGGCCGATTTCGAGAACAAGCCTGCCAGCATCTATCCCTCCAAGGCCTGGCTGGGCCGGGTTTTGAACGGGTTCGGCGAGGCGATCGACGGGGCGGGCGTGTTGCCCCAAGGCCCGGTCGCCTATCCGCTGAAAGCCGCGCCGCCATTGGCGACATCGCGCGCGCGGGTGGGCGCCAAACTGGATCTGGGCATTCGCGCCCTCAACACATTCGCCACCTGCTGCCTGGGCCAGCGCATGGGCATCTTCGCCGGCTCCGGCGTGGGCAAGTCCACCTTGATGGCGATGATGGCGCGCAACACCAATGCCGACGCCATCGTGATCGGGCTGGTCGGCGAACGCGGCCGCGAAGTGAAAGAATTCATCGAAGACGATTTGGGTCCCGAGGGTCTTGCCCGCAGTGTCGTGGTAGCGGCGACCTCGGACGAAGCGCCCCTGGTGCGCCGCCAGGCCGCCTATGTGGCGATGACGGTGGCCGAACAATTGCGCGACCAAGGCCTGAACGTTCTGCTGTTGATGGATTCGGTGACGCGCTTCGCCATGGCCCAGCGCGAGATCGGCTTGTCTGCTGGCGAGCCCCCCGCGTCCAAGGGCTATACGCCCACCGTCTTTGCCGAACTGCCGCGGCTTCTGGAGCGTGCCGGTCCCGGTCATCGCGATGGCATGGGCTCCATCACCGGCCTCTTCACGGTGCTGGTCGAGGGCGATGATCACAATGAGCCGATCTCCGATGCCGTGCGCGGCATCCTGGACGGGCATATCATTCTGGACCGTGCCATTGCGGAACGCGGCCGCTTTCCCGCCATCAATGTCCTGAAATCGGTCAGCCGCGCCATGCCCGGCTGCAACACGG
>CAYWWT010000268.1:0-3474 GCA_964461855.1 uncultured Rhizobium sp.
GGAAACGGAACAGCACGATCTGCGGCAGGGATTCCGCCAGGCCGCAAAGCGCCGATGCGACGGTGAAGATGAAGACCGAGATCAGGAACACACGGCGGCGGCCGAACTGGCCGGCCAGCCAGCCGGTCAGCGGAATGGTGATGGCGGCGGCGACGATATAGGAGGTCAGCACCCAGCCCATTTCGTCCTGGGTGGCGGACAGCGTGCCCTGCATGCGCGGCAGCGCGACATTGGCGATGGTGGTGTCGAGCGCCTGCATGATGGTGGCCGCCATCACCGACAGCGTGATCAGGCCGTGGAAGCGGACTTTTTGCGGCGCTTGCGGTGGCGGCGTGGCGGAGGCGCCGACGCCGGCGGTTTCCGCGGCATCTTCCAGCACGTCTTCCTGCCGTTTGTCGGCCATTCGGCTCAGTTCCAGAAAGCCAGGGAACGGTGATGCTCTGTATCCACTTCCGCGGTCACGCTCATGCCGGCAGCGAGCGGCAATCCGCCATCGTCGTCGATCGACAGGCGCACCGGCAGGCGCTGGACCACCTTGACCCAATTGCCGGAGGCATTTTCCGGCGGCAGCAGCGAGAAACTCGATCCCGTGCCGGGACTGGTCGATTGCACCGTGCCTTTGAAGCGCTTGCCTGGAAAGGCGTCCAGCTTGAAGGTCGCGTGCTGGCCCGGGCGCATATAGGCGAGGTCGGTTTCCTTGAAATTGGCTTCCACCCACATGTTGCTGTCACTCATGAGAGCGAAGAGCGGCGTGGCCATGTTCACATGATCGCCGACCTGGATCTGTTCCACCTTGGCGACGATGCCGTTCATCGGCGCGTGCACGACCGTGTAGGACAGTTCCAGCAGCGCGTGGTCCAAAGTCGCTTGCGCTTGGCGCACGATCGGAAGGCTTTCAGGCGTTGCGTTGGCATCGCCGCCGAGATCGGCCAGGGCACTCGCGGTTTGTTGCTGCGCCGCGGCCAGTTTCTGCTGTGCGGCTTCAAAGCCGGTCTTGGCTTGATCCAGCTGCGCGCGGGAAGAGATGCCTTGCGACTGAAGCTCGGTCTGGCGCCGCGATTCGCGCTGCTGATAGGCAAGATCGTTCCGCGCCGCGGCCTCGTCGGCCAGGCGCTGGCGATAGGCGGCCTTGAGCGCGGGCACTTTCAGCATCGCGGCGGCAAGCTGCGCGCGGGCGTCGTCGACCGCGATCCGGAATTTCGGCGTATCCAGGCGGAACAGGACATCGCCCTTCTTGACGTGCTGGTTATCGTGCACGGAAATTTCCAGCACGCGGCCGGAAACTTCGGTGCTGATATCGACCCGTGCCGCCTGGATATAGGCGTCATCGGTCGAAACATAGCGACCGCCCGTCAGATAGAAGAACAGGCCGACGATCAGAACGAGCACGGGCCCGCCAATCAGGAGCGCACGCCGGTTGCGTGCGATCCAGCCTTTGGGTTGCGGGTCCGTATTGGTATTCGTCATGGCTTGTCCGGGTGATTATCGCGTGAGCCATATAGCTGTTTGATTAACAGTCAGCCAGCCCGTGTACGCAGGATGCTGGCGTAATCATGTCTTCGTACGGTGGGGCGGATCATTCCTTGGTCTGGCCTTGGTCGGGCAGCGGCCCGCGGAGGCGTTGTTTTTAAAGCCAGACGGGTTTTCCCCGCTCATTCCGAAGGCCGGCCAGCCAGCCCGAAATCGCATAGCTCATCTGTCGCCAGGCGCCCGCTTTGCCATAGCGGATCACGACATGCAGCAACATGAGCAGAGCTGCGACCGGCAAGCGGGCCGAATAAAGATCGCGCGTGAGAAGAATTCGCGCGCGCTCGGCGAGATAGACAGAGGTTTTGGAGCGCGTGTGCAACCCGCCACCGCCGCCGGTCGATGTGCCTTGCGCATGCACGACCACGGCTCCGGGTGCATAGCCCAGTCTTTCGCCCCGCCGGACGGCGCGCAGACACCATTCCACTTCTTCGCAATAGAGAAAGTAATCTTCGCGCATCGGCCCGGCACGCTCCAGAAAACCGCGACTGATGAGCATGGAGGCGCCGACGATATAGTCGATCGACGCTTCAAGCATGCCGATGTCCAGGCTTGCATGGCGGGCTTTGCCTTTGTCGATGGAAATGGCGCGCGCGCTCCAGGGAAGCCAGCGGCCGCCGCGCGATGCCAAAGTTCCAACTTCATCGACAAGGTCATGGCCGACCGCCGTACAATCGCCGCGATGAAGCCGCGCCAACATGGCCTCCAGGGCATCCGGCATCGGCCGGGTGTCGGGATTGAGGATCCAATAGACGTCTGCGGGGGCGGTATTCCGGATGGCGAAATTGATCCCGCCCGCATAACCGAGATTGCCCGGCGCCCTGAGAATTTCGACCGCCTGGCCACCGGGAAGTGCAGCGGGCAAGTGGCGCCGCGCGGTCTCCCAGGCCGCTTCGCCGCCATTTTCGCAGATCACGACCCGAAAGCGCACCCAGGTCGATTTCTCGAGCGCGGCAAGGCAGGACGCGATGTCATCCTGGCTGCGGAAGGAAACAATGACGATGGCAATATCCGGAGAGATACCGGTCTGGTCTTGGAAGGATGCGGAAGGCAACGGGCACAAATCTCCGGGATGGGACAGCGACGATGTCCTTGTCTGATGGGGAGCGCAATCCTGGCAAAGCCCATAAACAGAAAGGCCGCCCAGATGGGCGGCCTTTGCTGCACGCAGAGGATAGTGAAATCAGGCCGTGATACGGGCGAAGCCGCGGCGCTTGGCGTTGCGCAGCATCAGGCCGATACCGCCAAAGCCCAGGAGCAGCATCGCCCAGGTGCCCGGCTCGGGAACTCCGCCAGCCAGAGCGGCGATGGAATCGAATTCAAACGAATTCTCGCCAGACGAGAAGACGATCTGATTCACCCCGTCGGCCGGGTTGAAGGAGAAGTAGAAGCGGCGATTGTTTTGGTCGCTCGACTGATTGCCCACCGCGGGCGTGAACAGATCCGAACCCAGGAACGATTGGGTGAAGCCGCCTGTACCGTTGAAGGTGATCTTGTTGGTGGGATCCAGCGAGCCAATGAACAGGCTCAAGGTCTGCAGATACGGCGTGTTCAGGGCGATCGACTGATCGGTCTGGATCGCCATATAGCTGCTGGAGTCGTCGCCGAACGGAGGCGCCGCGATACCAGGATGCAGACCATCGGCGGTGTGATAAATGTAAGGCGCCGGGTCGGTGGCAAAGGTATAGCCCGGTGCGTTCGGACCGCCAAAGCCAACGACATAATCCTCACCCGCGCCCAAGGGGGCGATATTGAAGCCGGGCGCCGAACCGTCGAGATTGACCGCGGCGTTGGCCGAGGTGGCTAGGAGGGCGAAAGTTGCGGCAGTCAGACCAAGCTGGATCAAGCGTTTCATCGGAAACCCCACAAAGGATGCGGTAAAGGAGCGGTAAAAGCAAAACTTCGAATTCGCAAGGATACTAACACGCGATTTGCGATTTGGAGCCC
>CAYWWT010000269.1:0-1280 GCA_964461855.1 uncultured Rhizobium sp.
TCGCTTCCTGCTCCTGGAAATCGGCCTTGTCGAGTTTGCGCATGCGGATCACCTGACGCATGATCTTGGTGTCGAAACCGGTGCCCTTGGCTTCGGAATAGACTTCGCGAATATCCGCGGTCAGCGCGCTGCGCTCTTCTTCCAGCCTTTCGATACGGTCGATGAAGGACTTCAGATGTTCTTTGGCGAAGCCAGATTTCGTCATGGCAGGTCCTTCGGAAGTCGGCAGGAAATTTTAGGCGGCGGACCCTATCCGCGACGCTGCCCGGGTGCAACGCGGCGGAAAAACCTAGCTGTGGGTTTCCTGCGAACGGGCGAAAGCGGCCTGCTGCTCTGCCGTCGCCTCTTTCTGATATTTTTTCTTCCATTCCGCGGGCGTCATGCCATAGACCAGCCCGCGCGCCGCGTCTTTTTCCAGCGCGATGCCTTTTTGCGCCGCCGCTTCGCGATACCAGTCGCCCAGGCAATTTCGGCAAAAACCGCCCACCGTCATCAGGTCGATATTCTGGATGTCGGTGCGATCCCGCAGATGCTGCACCAGGCGGCGAAAGACCTGGGCTTCCAATTCGGTCTGGGTTTTTTCGTCCATTCAAATCTCCATGTCCGCCAGCGCCGCATCCAGGATCGTCTTCAGCCGCGGCGCGAAATTTTCCGCTTTTGCACGGTCCGCGAGGAAATCCTGCCGGATCTCGATCAGCACATTGGCATGGCCGGTCTTGGTGCCATGGGTGTCCAAGGTATCGCCTTCCAGCGCGCCTGTGTAAGGCTCGTTATCGCCGACCTCAAATCCCGCCGCCGCCAACTGCCGCATCAAGGGCCGCGCCAGGCGTCCATCGCGGCCGTAAAGCACGCCCACTTCCCAGGGCCGGCCTATGCCTTTCCAGGCAGGCGTGAAGGAATGCACCGATATCAGGATGGCGCCAGGCCCGATGCGGGCAATCTGATCGCTGATGGCCGCATGATAGGGCGCATGGAAGCGTTTCAGGCGCGCCGCCACTTCCCTGGCATCGGCCTTCCGGTTCCCCGGAATGATGCTGCCGTCCGACAATTTCATCACCAGGGTGGGATCGTCGGCGCCGCGGTTGAGGTCGATCACAAGCCGCGAGACCCCGCCCAACAACGCCGCCGCGCCATAGGCGCCGGCCAGCGCCCGCGTCACATGCGCCGCGCCGATGTCATAGGCGATATGGGTTTCGAAAAGCGGCGGGGCCAGGCCCAGATTGTCATATTCCGCGGGCACCCTGTTGGACGCATGATCGCAGAGAAAGAGCAGCGGGCTC
>CAYWWT010000269.1:1380-3441 GCA_964461855.1 uncultured Rhizobium sp.
CCATGCGTCGCGCGCCGCTCCTGGCTCTTCTGACGATGCTGGCCGCGCTTTGCGCCGCGCCGCCGGCATGGGCGGATTTCAACGTCTGCAACAAAAGCGACCAGGCGACACGGGTGGCGCTGGGCCGCTTCGATGGCACCCAATGGTCCAGCCAGGGTTGGTGGTCCATCGCGCCCAAGACCTGTGTGCGGCTTCTGACCGGGCCGCTTCAAGCACGCTATTATTACCTCTACGCCACCGATGGGGCCGGTGGCAGCTGGGAAGGCAAGACCCGCTTCTGCACCGCGCCGGGCGCGAAATTCCTGACGCCCGGGCGCCGCGATTGCGCGCGCCGCGGATTGGAGCAGCGGGGCTTCTTCGAAGTCGATACCGGCAAATCGCCGGAATGGACGCAGACACTCTCCAACTGACGGACGGGCCTCATGAGACGGTTGCGCAAGACCAAGATCGTGGCGACGCTGGGTCCGGCCTCCAACACGCCTGAAATCATGGGCGCGCTGTTTCATGCCGGCGCCGACGTCTTCCGCATCAATATGAGTCATACGCCGCACGAATTGCTGACGCGCATGCATGGCGATCTGCGCGCCCTGGCCGAGGAAAAGGGCCGCCCCATCGGCATCCTGGTCGATCTGCAAGGTCCCAAGATCCGTCTCGGCACCTTGAATGGCGGATCGCGGATGCTGAAGGAAGGTGAACGGATCAGGCTGGTGCTGGGCGAAACCAGCGAGACGCCCGATCAGGTGCCGATCCCCCATCCGGAAATCTTCCAGGCCATCAAACAAAAACATGCTCTCCTGATCGATGACGGCAAGGTTCGCCTGCGCCTGCTCAAGCGCACGGACACCTATGCCGACGCCGAAGTGGTGGTCGGCGGCGAGATCAAGGACCGCAAGGGCGTCAACATGCCCGACACCTTGCTGCCGATGTCGGCGATCACGCCCAAGGATCGCCGCGACCTCGATGCCGCGCTGGCCTTGGGCGTGGATTGGGTGGCGCTGTCCTTCGTGCAGCGGCCCGAAGACATCGCCGAAGTGAAAAAGATCGTGGCGGGCCGTGCCGGCGTACTTGCCAAGATCGAAAAGCCCGAGGCGTTGACCGCCCTGGACCGGATTCTGGAATTGTCCGACGCGCTGATGGTGGCCAGAGGCGATCTGGGCGTGGAATTGCCGCTGGAAGCGGTGCCGGGCGTGCAGAAACAGATCACGCGCGCCGCGCGCAAGGCCGGCAAGCCGGTGGTGATCGCCACCCAGATGCTGGAATCCATGATCCAGTCTCCGGTTCCCACCCGCGCCGAAGTCTCCGACGTCGCCACCGCCGTCTATGACGGCGCCGATGCGGTGATGCTGTCGGCGGAATCCGCGGCCGGCGCCCATCCGGTCGAAGCGGTGACGGTGATGGATCACATCGCCTGCCGGGTCGAATCCGATGTGCTGTATCAGAGCCTGATCGATTCCCAGCGCAGCCCGCCGGAAGCCACGATCCCCGATGCGATCATGGCGGCCGTGCATGAAGTCACACAAACGCTCGACGCCAAGGCCATCATCTGTTGGACCAAATCCGGATCGACGGCCTTGCGCGCCGCGCGCGAACGGGCTGCGGCTCCCATACTCGCCGTCACGCCCAGCATCGACACGGCGCGGCGCCTGTCGCTGGTCTGGGGCCTGCATTGCCTGACGGCGGAAGACATCTCGACCCTGGACGCGATGGTCGATCAGGCCATCGCTTTTGCCGAGCGCGAAGGTTTCGCCAAAAGCGGCGAGCGTGTGGTCATCACCGGCGGGGTACCCCTGGGCGTCACCGGCACGACGAATATGTTAAGAGTGGCAATGGTAGGAACGAACCCCTCCGGCCTTCGCACCTGATCGGTGCTACGGCCACCTCCCCTTCCAGGCGCTTCGCGCCGAAGGGGAGGCGGGGCACGACCAAGCTTCAAGAAAAAAGAGAGTCAGATTCCCTGACCTTCGAGCTCTCTCGTCAGGGCTTTGCTGCGTTCAACAGCAACCGCCAGATGCGGGTCCAGCACCAGCGCGCGGCGATAGAGTTTCAGCGCGCCATTCTTGT
>CAYWWT010000270.1:0-3431 GCA_964461855.1 uncultured Rhizobium sp.
TGGAAATCGAGCGCACCCGCTAGAGCATTTATCGCGTTACGAAGCGAAAAACGCTCTAGCTCGACTGGCTTGTCGCGGTTCCGGACGGAAAACCGCTACACACTTTTCCTGGAACCGCTCTAATATATTGCGACCATGGAATCCGAGACGCGCCCGCTGAAGGGCGCCGAGCGCATTGCCGCCTATCTGAAGACGCTTCCCGACCAGCCCGGCGTTTACCGCATGCTGAACGCGGCGGGCGATGTCCTCTATGTCGGCAAGGCCAAGAACCTGAAGAAGCGCGTCAGCGCCTATGCGCGCGGCGGGGTTCATGCCGGCCGGCTCACCCGCATGGTGGCCGAGACCACCGAGATGCTGTTCGTCACCACGGCGTCGGAGACCGAGGCGCTGCTGCTGGAATCCAACCTGATCAAGCAGCTCAAGCCGCGTTACAACGTCTCCTATCGCGACGACAAAAGCTTTCCCAATATCCTGTTGCGCGAAGACCATCCCTTTCCGCAGCTGCTCAAACATCGCGGCGCCAAATCATCCAAAGGCATCTATTTCGGACCCTTTGCCAGCGCGGGCGCGGTGACGCGCACTCTCAACGCCCTGCAGCGCGCCTTTCTGCTGCGCTCCTGCTCGGATTCCGTGTTCGCGTCGCGCACCCGTCCCTGCCTCCTGTTTCAAATCAAGCGTTGCAGTGCGCCCTGTGTGGGCCGCGTGGACGAAACCGGCTATCGCGAATTGGTGGAGGAAGCCGAAGGCTTTCTTCACGGCAAAAGCCGCGCCGTTCAGGACACGCTGATCAAGGACATGACGGCAGCCTCCGACGCGTTGGATTTTGAACGCGCCGCGCGCTACCGCGACCGGCTGCGGGCCATGAGCCACATCCAATCCAGCCAGGGCATCAATCCCTCGACCTTCGATGAAGCCGATTTGTTTGCCGCCTACAGTGAAGGCGGCCAGACCTGTATCCAGGTCTTCTTCTTCCGCGCCGGACAGAATTGGGGCAACCGGCCCTATTTTCCCAAGCACACACCCGACATGGCATTGCCGGAAATCCTGGAATCCTTCATCGGCCAGTTTTACGACGAGCGCACGGCACCGAAGCTGCTGCTGACATCGGAGGAAATTCCGGAAAAACCGCTCCTGGCCGAAGCCCTGTCGTTGCGCGCCGAAATGAAAGTGGAGATTTCCACCCCCCAACGGGGCGAAAAGCGCGAGATCATGGAGCGCGCGCTGGCCAATGCGCGCGAGCAATTGGGCCGCCGCATGGCGGAGAACAGCGCCCAGGCGCAGTTGCTGGACGGCGTCGCCGAAGTGCTGGGGCTGGATGCGCCGCCGCGGCGGATTGAGGTCTATGACAATTCCCACATCCAGGGCGCACACGCCATCGGCGCCTTCATCGTCGCGGGTCCCGATGGCTTCGAGAAAAACCAGTACCGCAAATTCAACATCAAGACCGCCGACCTGGCGCCGGGCGACGATTACGCGATGATGCGCGAAGTCCTGACCCGCCGCTTCGCCCGGCTGATCAAGGATGAGTCAGAAGAGGTTGCGGATTCAAAATGGAAGCGTCCCGATCTGGTGTTGATCGATGGCGGCCCAGGCCAGCTTTCCATCGCCTGCCAGGTTTTCGCCGATCTGGGCGTGGAGGACGTCGCGCTGGTGGGCATCTCCAAAGGTCCGGACCGCGACGCGGGCCGCGAGCATTTCTACATCCCGGGCCGGGAGCCTTTCCGCCTCGAGCTCAAAAGTCCCGTCCTCTATTATCTGCAACGGCTGCGCGACGAGGCGCACCGCTTCGCCATCGGCAGCCATCGCAAGAAGCGCAGCGCCGCCATCGGCGCCAATCCCCTGGACGAGGTCGCGGGCGTGGGCGCGGGCCGCAAGCGGGCGCTGTTGCAGCATTTCGGCTCGGCCCGGGCAGTGGCTGCGGCCAGCCTGGCGGATCTGGAAAAGGTGGGCGGGGTGAGCGGCACCCTGGCGCGGAAGATTTTCGACTTTTTCCATCCGAACTAACGCCCGGAAACCGCCCAAAAAGGGGTGACCTTCCCCGGCCGCCCCCCTAAACTCTCGCCAATGTTCGCTCTGCCCAACGCCCTGACCATCCTGCGCATCGTGCTGGTGCCGGTTTTCGCGGTTGCCTTCGTCCTGCCGGGCGATGTGGCGCGGCTGGTTGCGTTCGCGGTGTTCGTGATCGCGGGGGTCAGCGACTGGTTGGACGGGTTTGCCGCCCGCAAGCTCAATGCGGGGTCGGAGTTCGGCCGCATGCTGGACCCCATCGCCGACAAGGTGCTGGTGGCGGTGGCGCTGATGATGCTGGTGGCGGAAGGCGACATCCACCAATTCAATCTCACCACCGGCCTGCCCTCCCTGCTGCGGCTGGTGCCCGCCCTGATCATCCTGTCACGCGAAATCCTGGTCTCGGGCCTGCGCGAATTCCTGGCCGGGACACGGGTCAGCGTGCCGGTCACCGCCATCGCCAAGCTGAAGACCGCGGTGCAGATGGTGGGCATCGGTGCGATGATCCTGACGCCGCTGGCCGACAAATTCGTGCCCGGCGTTCCGGCTCTCACCTATGCCGCGATCGCCTATGGCCTGCTTTGGATCGCTGCCGCGCTCACCGTCTACACCGGCGTGATCTATTTCAAGAACGGGCTCACCCATATCCCTACCGGCCCGACGCCGATCAAGGACCGGGCGTGAACCTGCTCTATTTCGCCTGGGTGCGTCAGAAAATCGGCAAGGGTGAGGAAATGCTCACCGCGCCGGTGAGCGATGTCGCCGCGCTGATCGCGCATCTGAAAAGCCTGGGGCCCGGCTATGAAGATGCTTTCGCCGATCTTTCGCGCATCCGGATCGCGGTCAATCAGCATCACGCCGGTTTGGATGCCCCGGTCGGGCCCAATGACGAGGTCGCGTTTTTTCCGCCCGTCACGGGAGGCTGATCATGCAGACCCGCATCCGCATCCAGACGGAAGATTTCGATCTCAATGCCGAGGTCGCGGCGCTTACCGCCGATGGTGAAGCCGGCGCCGTGGCGAGCTTCACGGGCCATGTCCGCAAAGAAGGCAACCTTTCGACCCTGACCCTGGAACATTATCCGCACATGACCGAGGCGGAGATCGCCCGTCTGGTCGCCGAAGCGGGGAAGCGCTGGCCGCTTACGGGTGTGACGGTGATCCACCGTGTCGGCAGCCTGAAACCCGGCGACCGCATCGTGCTGGTGACGGTGGCATCACAGCATCGCCAGGCGGCGTTCCAGGCCTGCGAATTCCTGATGGATTATCTCAAGACCCACGCGCCCTTCTGGAAAGAGGAAGCGCGCGGCGGCGACCGCCACTGGGTCGAGCATCGCACCAGCGACGATGACGCGGCAAAGCGGTGGGAGTGAGGAGCGGCACGCGAAGCGGGTGAGCGGGTCCGGTGGACCCGCGAGAGCGACG
>CAYWWT010000271.1:0-3428 GCA_964461855.1 uncultured Rhizobium sp.
ACCGCTGACCTCCTGCATGCCATGCAGGCGCTCTCCCAGCTGAGCTATGGCCCCATTCCATTGCGCGCCTCTGGTCGCGGCGCGCGCGATTCTAATACCTAACTTTCGTCCTTGGCGATATCGGTATCGATGATACCCGCGACATCGTCTTCATCTTCTTCGACTTCGGCAAGAAGGTCGTCGTCGCCGTCTTCGTCCTCGTCGTCATCTGCCACTTCGATATCGTCGATGGCGACATCTTCATCGCCTTCCACGACGCTCATGCCCGAATCCGATTCCGCTTCTTCTTCCTCGGCGGCCTCGTCTTCGTCTTCACCGGTCGCGGCGACGTTCAGCGGCGCTTGCTCGACGGTTTCGGCTTCCTCTTCTTCGGATTCCGAATCCTCATTCTCGTCCTCGGCTTCCTCGTCTTCGGATTCAGGCGCCGGCACCACGCCAGCCGCAGGTTCGGGCTGACGGCCGCGGCGCTGCTTGTAAAGCGCCTCGGGCTCGAAAGAGAAGGCGCATTTGGGGCACTCGATGGGCCGCTTCGAAAGGTCGTAGAAGCGCGCGCCGCAACTGGGGCAGCCCCGCTTCGTTCCAAGATCCGCCTTGACCAAGGTTCTCGTTCCCATAAAGAGAGGTGGTTGGAGGGGCGCGTTTGCCACTTCTCGCCCCGCCTGTAAAGGTCAATCGAAGCCTGCCGATGTCTTCCCACCCCGCCCTCGACAAAGTCCAGCCGTTGGCTGCCCGAAAGTCGGGCGCCTTGAAGGGGATTGCGCCGGTTCCGGGGGACAAGTCCATCTCCCAGAGAGCCCTGATCCTGGGGGGGATGGCAGAGGGGGAGACACGGATTTCCGGCTTGCTGGAATCCGAAGATGTCCTGAACACGGCCAATGCCGTGCGCGCCCTGGGCGCGACGGTGACGCGAGACGGCGGCAGCGTCTGGCTGGTGGAAGGCGTTGGCATCGGCAACTGGCGCCAACCCGATGGTGTTCTGGATTTCGGAAACTCCGGCACCGGCTCGCGTTTGATGATGGGCGCGGTTGCGACCACAGCCATTCAAGTGACATTCACGGGCGACGCATCTTTGCGCTCGCGGCCGATGGCACGGGTGCTCGATCCCTTGACCCGCTTCGGCACAAAATATGAGGCACAGGGTCAAAAGGCCCTGATGCCGTTGACTTTGACTGGGGCGGCCGATGCCAATGGGATGAATTACGAGGTCGCTATTGCCTCGGCCCAGGTGAAATCCGCCCTGCTTCTGGCGGCGGCCAATGCGAAAGGCGAAAGCCGGATTTCGCAGATGGCGCTGACCCGCGATCATACCGAAAAGATGCTGGCGGCCTTCGGCGCGCAGATAGCGATCGACGCCGGCAAGGATGGCGGCGAAACGATCCGCATTGCGGGTCCCGCACGTCTGAAGGGCTGCGCCATCGAAGTCCCGCGCGATCCGTCTTCCGCGGCTTTTCCTCTGGTGGCGGCGCTGATCGTCCCAGGATCGGAAATTTCGATCCCAGCCATTCTTCTCAATCCCCGTCGCACAGGGCTGATCGAGACTCTGTTGGAAATGGGGGCGGACATCCGCATCGAAAATCGCCGCCAGAGCGGCGGCGAAGAAATCGGCGATCTGATCGTCCGGCATTCCGCGCTCAAGGGGGTTTGCGTGCCGGCCGCGCGCGCGCCTTCGATGATCGACGAATATCCCATTCTCGCCACCGCTGCCGCGTTCGCCCAAGGCGAGACCGTGATGCAGGGACTTGAGGAGTTGCGGGTGAAGGAGAGCGACCGGCTTTCGGCCATCGCGCGCGGGCTCGAGGCCAACGGCATCGCATTCCGCGAAACCCCGGATAGCTTGACGGTGACGGGCAATGGAACGGTTGCCGGCGGCGGCACGGTCACGACCCATATGGACCATCGCATCGCGATGGCGTTCCTGACCATGGGGCTAGCATCCGACCGGCCCGTGACGGTGGATGATGTCGCCATGATCGCCACCAGCTTCCCAAATTATCAGGCCTTGATGCGCGATCTGGGCGCGGATTTCGCGCCATGAAAAACGCCATCGTTATCGCCGTGGACGGAACAGCTGCGTCGGGCAAGGGCACACTCGCCAAACGGCTCGCCGGACATTTCGGCTTCGCCCATCTGGATTCAGGCGCGCTCTACCGGTTGACCGCGCTGGCGGTTTTGCAGGCGGGCGGCGATCCGGCCAATGCGGCCGATGCCGTGCGTGGGGCGCAGGCGATCGATCTGTCGCTGGCGGGCGATCTTGCCATCCGCACCGACAAGGTGGGGCAGGCGGCCTCGCAGGTGGCAGCGATCGGTGCGGTGCGGCAGGCCCTGCTCGATTTCCAGCGCAGCTTCCTGAGCGCTCCTCCCGGGGGAAGCCCTGGCGCGGTGATGGATGGGCGCGACATCGGCACGGTCATCTGCCCCGCCGCCACCGCCAAGCTCTATGTCGATGCCCGGCCCGAATTGCGCGCCCATCGCCGCTGGCAGGAACTGAAAAGCATGGGGATCGAACGGGACGAGCAGGGGCTTTTGCGGGAACTCAATGCCCGGGACGCCGCCGACAAGTCCCGGCCCATTTCGCCCCTTATCCAGGCCGCCGACGCGGTCTTGCTCGATACCTCCGATTTGGGTATAGACGCGGCGTTCGCGGCAGCCCTTGCCCTGGTTTCTCCCAGGATCGAAGGCGCGCTCAAGGACCGCCACAGGGGCTAAGGAGGCCCGGCGGCTTTCGAGCTATCCGCTTACTTTTCCAACCCTCTCGCCCCTGCGTCACGCATGGGAAGTCCTGTGGCTCCTCTTCCAGGGAAGAACCGGCCATTCGGCATGACCGTAATTTGAAGGATTTCATGGCCCGCGTTGCAACCCAGACCAAGATCAACAGCGAAAATTCCATTGCCTCGCCCAGCCGCGACGATTTCGCGGCGATGCTCGAACAAAGCTTCGAGACGCAGAGCCCCCAGGAAGGCGCCGTCATCAAAGGCAAGATCGTCGCCATCGAAAATGATTTCGCGATGGTCGATGTCGGCCTGAAGACCGAGGGCCGGGTGTCGCTGAAGGAATTCGCGATGCCGGGCATCCCCGCCAACATCCAGGTGGGCGATGAAGTCGAGGTCTATCTCGAGCGCGTCGAAAATGCGCTGGGCGAAGCGGTGCTGAGCCGCGACAAGGCGCGCCGCGAGGAAAGCTGGATCAAGCTGGAAAAGGCCTTCAACGATCAGTCGCGCGTCAGCGGCGTAATCTTCGGCCGGGTCAAGGGCGGCTTCACCGTCGATCTCGATGGCGCCGTGGCGTTCCTGCCGGGCAGCCAGGTCGATGTGCGGCCGACCCGCGATGTCGGCCCGCTGATGAACCAGCCCCAGCCTTTCCAGATCCTGAAGATGGACCGCCGCCGCGGCAACATCGTCGTCTCGCGCCGCGCCGTTCTGGAAGAGCGC
>CAYWWT010000272.1:0-3418 GCA_964461855.1 uncultured Rhizobium sp.
CCTGAGCCTGTCGAAGGGTGAGGGCTGATCTAAGCGATGATGTCGGGAAGCAGCGAATTGTTGAGCTCGGTGATCTCGTCTTTCAGCTGCAGCTTGCGCTTCTTCAGCCGCGACAGCGCAAGCTGATCGCCACTGCCCGCCACCGCCAGGGCCTCGATCGCCGCATCGAGATCGCGATGCTCTTGAACCAGCGCCGCCATCTTGGCGCGCGACGCCACTTCGTCAGGGCGGGTGACGTGGCCGCTCATGACCGTTTGCCTCGCTTAGGCGCCGGTAGATCCTCGCCCCAGCGTTTCATCGGCCATTCCAATCCCAGAAGATCCAGTGCCTTGCCGACCATCTGATCGACCAGATCGGACAGGGTTTTCGGCTCGGCATAGAAAGCAGGTACCGGCGGCAGAATGATGGCGCCCATTTCGGTCAAGGCCGTCATGGTTCGCAGGTGTCCCAGATGGTACGGCGTCTCGCGCACCATCAGGATCAACGGCCGCCGTTCCTTCAACATGACATCGGCGGCGCGGGTCAGAAGATTGCTGGTCACGCCGGTCGCGATCTCGCTCATGCTGCGGACCGAGCAGGGCGCCACGATCATGCCGGCGGTTCGAAAACTGCCGCTGGAAATCGGCGCGGCGATATCGTCGATCGCATGAACGTGATCGGCTTTGGCTTCGACCTGTTTCGGCGACAGCGCGGTCTCATAAGCGATGGTGATCCGGGCCGGTTTCGTCATGACCAGATGCGACTCGATTCGCAACTCGCGAAGTGCTTCCAAAAGCCGGATGCCATAGGTCACGCCGGACGCGCCCGACAGCCCGACAACCAGTCTTTGCCCGCTATTCCTCGAATTTTCCGCCCGTCCCATGGCAATCGTTTACATCTCGCGCGCCCCGCCCGATAGAGGCATGCGGCTCAAAACTTTTGGGCGTGACAGGTGGGAGGCTTGGTGGTTTAATTTTGGGGCCTAAACCGAAGAGGTAAAGGATGGAACTGGAAGGGCAGATCGAGACTCTCTCTGTTCAGCACAAGAAACTGGAAGAAATCATCGCCACCGAAATGCGACATCCCGATTGGGACCAGTCCAGGGTCGCAGCACTCAAAAAACAAAAACTCCGAATTAAGGATGAACTGGAGCGGCTGAGAGCCCTCCATTGAGCCTTACGCTTTCGTCCGCGCCATGGCGCGCACGAACAAGGCCAAAGCTCCGAACTCGCAGATCGCCGCCGCGAAAAATGCGGCGCCCGGAAAATGCACTGGTGCGCCGTCTCCGGTGAACCAGGCGAACAGGGTCGGCATCGCCCACATCGCCACCACCGATGTCAGGCTGGTGATGCTTGAGGTTGCGCCCTGCAGTTCGCCCTGTTCTGTGGCCGGCACGCTGTGGGACATGATGGCGTTGAGCGCCGGCCCGCCGACGCCGCCCAAGGTGAAAGGGATCATCCAGGCGTAAAACATCCAGGATTTTGTCGCGAACGCGTATCCCAGATAGGCCATCGCGCCGAAGACAAAGCCCAGATAAACCGCGCCGCGCTCGCCGATCCGCGGCACCACAAGCCTGGGCAGCACGCCGAAGGAAAAAGCGGTCAAGACGCCGACCGCGACCAGCGACCAGGCGACATCGCCGGGCCCCCAGCCGAATTTCAGCATGGTGTAATAGCTCCAGGTCGATGGCAGGGAATCGTGCGCGAACTGCACCAGCACCAGTACCGCCAGCAGCATCGCAAGATGCGGAAAGCGGCCCAGGGCCTTGAGCGAGCCCAAGGGATTGGCGCGCCATACTTCGAAGCGGCGGCGCCGTTCGGCGGGCAGGGATTCGTGCAGCACCAGAAGGCCGAACAGGGCGTTGGCAAAGGAAAGCCCGGCAGCGACAAAGAACGGCGCGCGCAGGCCGAAATGCTCGCCGACAAACCCGCCCAGCGCCGGGCCGAGCACAAAACCCACGCCGAACGCCGCGCCCACCAGCCCGAAATTGGCGGCGCGTTTTTCGGGCGGCGAGATGTCGGCGATATAGGCGTTGGCGGTGGAGTAGGCCGCGCCCGCCATGCCCGACAGGATGCGCCCGATGAACAGCCATCCGATGGTGGGAGAAAATCCCGTGATCAGATAGTCCACGCCCAGCATGGCGAGCGACAGGATCAGCACCGGACGGCGGCCGAACCGGTCGGAGAGATTGCCGATCAGGGGCGCGAAGAGGAACTGCATCGCGGCATAGGAGAAGTACAGCCAGCCGCCCCAGCGCGCCGCGCCCGATAAATTCTGATGCGTGAGTTCGGCGATCAGGCCCGGCGACACCGGAATGATGATGCCAAGGCCGATCGTGTCGATCAGCATGGTGAGAAAAATGAATGCCAGTGCGAGCCGGCTGGACTTTGCCGGCACCGTCATAAGGTGTTGGCGCGCTCGCGCAGCACGAATTTCTGGATCTTGCCCGTGCTGGTTTTGGGCAGTTCCGTGAAGATCAGGAAGCGCGGCGCCTTGAACTTGGCCAGGTTCTGGCGGCAGAAGGCAAGAATATCCTCTTCCGTCACGGCGTCATGGCCGCGCCGCTTTTCGACGAAGGCGCATGGCGTTTCGCCCCATTTCGGGTCGGACTTTGCGACCACGGCGGCGAATTGCACGGCGGGATGGCGGTTGAGGACATTCTCGATCTCAATGGATGAGATATTTTCGCCGCCGGAAATGATGATGTCCTTGGAGCGGTCCTTGAGCTGGATATAGCCGTCGGGATGCAGGACGCCCAGATCGCCGGAATGAAACCAGCCCCCGGCAAAGGCGGCGCGGGTGGCGTCGGGATTCTTCAGATAGCCCTTCATCACGATATTGCCGCGAAACATCACTTCGCCCAGCACATCCGGTGCCAAGCGTTCCATCGTTTCGGGATCCATCACCGTCAGCTCTTCCAGCGCGTGGTAACGCACGCCCTGCCGCGCCTGGCGTTTGGCGCGTTCGGCGCCTTTCAGATCGCTCCATTCTTCATGCCATTCATTGACCACCGCCGGGCCATAGACCTCGGTCAGGCCGTAGACATGGACGATATCAAAGCCGGCCTCCGCCATGCCCGCCAGCACCGACTCCGGCGGCGGCGCGGCCGCGACCATGAAAGTGACGCGCTGGTCGAAGCGGCGGCGCTCTTCATCTGTTGCGTTCAGCAAGGTCGACATCACGATCGGCGCGCCGCACAGATGCGTGACGCCATGCTCGGCGATGGCTTGATAGATCGCGCCCGCGCGCACCCAGCGCAGGCAGACATGCGTGCCGGCATTGACCGACAAGGTCCAGGGGAAGCACCAGCCATTGCAGTGGAACATGGGCAAGGTCCACAGCAGGACAGGATGGCGGCCCATATTGCCGGCCAGAATGTTGCTGTAGCCCATCAAGGCGGCACCGCGATGATGATAGACGACACCCTTGGGATTGCCGG
>CAYWWT010000273.1:0-3381 GCA_964461855.1 uncultured Rhizobium sp.
ACGCCAAGCAGGTGATCGTGCAGAAGGTGCGCGACGCCGAGCGCGAGCGACAGTTCGAGGAATTCAAGGATCGCATCGGCGAAATCGTCCACGGCATCGTCAAGCGCGTGGAGTTCGGTTCGGTGGTGGTCGATCTGGGCCGCGCCGAAGGCGTTGTCCGCCGCGACGAGATGATCCCGCGCGAGAGCTTCCGCACCGGCGACCGCATCCGCGCCTATATCTATGACGTGCGCCGCGAAACCCGCGGGCCGCAGATTTTCCTGTCGCGCAGCCATCCGCAATTCATGGTTCGCCTGTTCGCCCAGGAAGTGCCGGAAATCTATGACGGCGTGATCGAGATCCGCGCGGTGGCCCGCGATCCGGGCAGCCGCGCCAAGATCGCCGTGATCTCCAAGGATTCCAGCATCGATCCGGTCGGCGCCTGCGTCGGCATGCGCGGCGTGCGCGTGCAGGCGGTGGTGCAGGAACTGCAGGGCGAGCGCATCGACATTATTCCGTGGTCGGGTGAAGCGGCGACCTTCATCGTCAATGCGCTGGCGCCCGCCGAAGTCAGCAAAGTGGTGCTGGACGAAGACACGCACCGCGTCGAAGTCGTGGTGCCGGACGAACAGCTGTCGCTGGGCATCGGCCGCCGCGGCCAGAATGTGCGTTTGGCCTCCCAGCTCACCGGCTGGCAGATCGACATCCTGACAGAGGCCGAGGAATCGGAACGCCGCCAGAAAGAATTCGCCACCCGCACCCAGCTCTTCATGGAATCGCTGGACGTGGACGAAACCGTGGCGCAGTTGCTGGCCTCCGAAGGCTTCGCCTCGATCGAAGACGTGGCTTATGTCGATCTCGGCGATCTGGCCCAGATCGAGGCCTTCGATGAGGAGACCGCGCAGGAACTGCAAAGCCGCGCCGTCGAATATCTCGAAGCCCGCAACAAGGAGCTGGACGACAAGATCAAGGCGCTGGGCGTCGAGGATGCGGTGCTGGAAGTCGAAGGCGTCACCCCTGCCATGGCGGTCACGCTGGGCGAAGGCGGCGTGAAGAGCCTGGAAGATCTGGCGGGCTCGGCCACCGACGACCTTCTCGGCTATTACGAAGTGAACAAGGACAAGGAGCGCGTGCGGGTGCCCGGCGCGCTGGAAGGCTTCAATCTGTCTTCCGATGACGCCAACGCCATCATCATGAAGGCCCGCGTCAAGATCGGCTGGATCGAGGAGCCGGTGGAAGAAGAAGCTCCCGCCGAAGAAGCCGAGGGTGAGGAGCCGACCGAGGCCTGATGACAGCGGTGGCGAAAAAAATGGACGAGGAGGAAGCGATGCGCGAACGCGATGATGCCGGCTCCGGCTCGCGCCTGCGCCGCTGCATCGTCACGGGCGAAGTCGTGCCCGACAGCCGCCTTATCCGTTTCGTCGCCGCGCCGGACGGCACGGTCGTTCCCGATGTGGCGGCCAAGCTGCCAGGCCGGGGGCTTTGGGTGACGGCGTCACGCAAAGCGGTGATGCAAGCGGTGGAGAAGAAACTTTTCTCCCGCGCCGCCAAGGCCCAGGTCACGGCAGGCGCCGACCTCGCCGAACGCGTGGAAAAGGCGCTGGTGACGCGGATGCTGGGCGATCTGGGGATCGCGCGGCGCTCGGGCGTGCTGGTCCTGGGTTTCGACAATGTGCTTCGGGCGCTGGATAGCGCCCGCCCACCCGCCATGATCGTCGAAGCGATTGACGGTTCGGGCGACGGAAAGCGGAAACTCTACAATGCGGCGCATGCCCGGGGCATGAAACCGCAAGTGCTGGAATGCCTTACGAGCGCCGAATTGGGCTTGGCCTTGGGGCGCGAGAATGTGATACATGCCGCCGTCCAACCGGGCGGTCTGGCGGAACGTCTGACCTTTGATGCGGAGCGCCTGAAAGGCTTTCGCCCGGCAGGAAACGAAAGAGATTCATGACCGATACCGACGAAACCAAGCGCCCGAAAACGCTGTCGCTGAAGAAGACGGAAACCTCCACCGTCAAGCAAAGCTTCAGCCATGGCCGCACCAAGGCCGTGGTTGTCGAGAAGAAGCGCACCCTGGGCGCTCCGGCTCCCGCCAAGCCTGCCGCGCCGCAAAAGTCCGCGCCTGCGGAAAAGCCCGCGGCACAGGCCGTTGAGGCCAAGCCCGCCGCAAAGGCGGCGCCCGCCCGCGGCGTCGTGCTGCGCCAGCTTTCGGAAGAAGAAAAAGCCCGCCGCGCCGTCGCCATTGCGGATGCGCGCGTCTCCGACGCGGAAGCGCGCCGCCAGGCCGAGGCGGAAGCCGCCCGCCGCGCGGTTGAAGAAGAGAAGATGAAGGCGGAGCGTGCCGCCGCCGAAAAGCGCAAGGTCGAAGAAGAAGCCCGCAAGGCTGTCGAAGCCGAAGCGCGCCGCCATGCCGAGGCGGAAGCCGCCCGCCGCGTCGATCCCGCCAAGCCCGTTGTGGGTGCGCCCGAAGCCGCGCGCCGCCGTCCGCTGCAGCAGGAAGAAGAAGAATCCACGACCAAGAAGGTCGGCAACAAGATCATTCCGGTGAAAGCGCCCGCGCCGAAAAAGCCCAGCGAGGGCGAGCGCCGCCGCGGCAAGCTTACCGTTACCCGCGCACTGTCCGACGATGACGAACGCACGCGCTCGGTCGCGGCCTATCGCCGCCATCTGCAACGCGTCAACAAGGGGCATGCCGCCGTCCCGGCCGGTCCCGCCGGCCCGCGCGACATCACCATTCCGGAAACCATCACGGTTTCCGAACTTGCCAACCGCATGGCGCGCCGCGTCGTGGATGTCATCAAAGTCCTGATGAAGAACGGCATGACGCCGACGCCCAACGACATTATCGATGCCGACACCGCTGAACTGGTCGCTGCCGAATATGGTCATGTCGTCAAGCGCGTGGCGGAAAGCGACGTGCTGGAAGGCCTGACCGGCGGCGCCGACGAAGAGGGCACCCTGGTGTCCCGCCCGCCGGTTGTCACCGTCATGGGCCATGTCGATCACGGCAAGACCTCCTTGCTCGATGCCTTGCGCAAGACCGATGTGGCGGCGGGCGAAGCCGGCGGTATCACGCAGCATATCGGCGCTTATCAGGTAAATCTGAAATCGGGCCAGAAGATCACCTTCCTCGATACGCCCGGCCATGCCGCCTTCACCCAGATGCGCGCGCGCGGCGCCAAGGTCACCGATCTGGTGATCCTGGTGGTGGCCGCCGACGACGGCGTGATGCCGCAGACCGTGGAAGCCATCGCCCATGCCAAGGCGGCGGGCGTGCCGATGATCGTCGCGGTCAACAAGATCGACAAGGGCGACGCCAATCCCACCCGCGTGAAGACCGAATTGCTGCAGCACGAAGTCCAGGTCGAAGCGAGACAGGCTCTGGGTGGCTTGGGCAGTGAT
>CAYWWT010000274.1:0-3379 GCA_964461855.1 uncultured Rhizobium sp.
ATATGGGACAGGCCCATCTCCGAGGGGTGTTCGTTGCGGCTTCCGGTTGCGACCCAGACCCCGAGCGCAGCGCTTTCCAGATTCGCCATCGGGTCCGTGATGACGGTCAAGCCGTTGGAAAGTTTCGATATTTCTATGGTCATCCCGCCAGTCTAGAAGAGATGAAGTGTCGAATCAAAGAGAGGTCGGCGGGCAGGATTTCCAGCGTTTCCGGAAGGTCCATGACCCGCTGCAGGCCCTCCGGCATGGGCGGCTCGGCACCGGTCGCATGCTTCACCGCGTCGGCGAATTTTGCGGGATGGGCAGTGGAAAGCACCACCATCGGCTCTTCCCGGAATCCGAATTTGCGCAAGGCATTCACCGCCACGGCGGTATGCGGATCGATGACCCGACCCGATGTCGTGGCGATGGCGTTGATGGTGGTCAGCGTGTCCGTATCGTCGCTGGAGCGCGCGTCGTAACGGGCACGCAAGGACGACAGCACGGCGTCCGGCAATTCCAGCCGCTTGTCGCGCGCAAAGCGCTCCATTGCTTCGCGCGTCCAGGCCGCATCGCGTCCCGAAGCTTCGAACAAGGCGCGCTCGAAATTCGACGCCACCTGAATATCCATCGAAGGACTGAGCGTGTGATGGGCGGCGCCCGCCTCATAGACGCCTTCGTTCAAGGCGCGCGCCATGATGTCGTTGGCGTTGGTGGCGATCACCAGGCGCTTGATGTCGAGCCCCATGCGCGCGGCCGCTTCGCCCGCGAAGATATCGCCGAAATTTCCCGTCGGCACGATGAAGGTCGCAGGCTTGCCCAGTGCCGCCGTGGCAGTGAAATAATAGACGCTCTGCGCGGCGATGCGGACGAAGTTGATCGAATTGACCGCGGTCAATCCGACTTCGCGCGCAAAGTCCGTTTCCGCGAACAGGCCTTTGACGATGCTCTGGGCGTCGTCAAAACTTCCTTCCACTGCGATATTGTGGACATTGGCATGACCGGACGTGGTCATCTGGCGGCGCTGCACCTCGCTCACCCGGCCCTTGGGATGCATTACGAAAACCGTGATGTTGGGCAACCCGCCCAGCGCGGCGATCGCCGCCGATCCCGTGTCGCCGGATGTCGCCGCCACGATGGTGGCCTTGCCGCCGCGCCGCGTCAGCGCGCGCGCAAACAGCCGTCCCAGAATCTGAAGCGCGATATCCTTGAAAGCGAAGGTCGGCCCGTGGAACAGCTCCAGCAGATAACGGTTACCGCTCATCGCCGACAGCGGCGCGATTTCCGGCTTCTCAAATCCCGCATAGGCCGCTTCGATGTCTTCGCGCAGTTCAGCGGCCGTGAAGCTGTCGCCGACAAAGCGCGAAAGGATTTCGAACGACACGTCCTGATAGCGCTTGCCGGAGAATGACGCGATTTCGGCGGCGCTGAACTCAGGCCATTCCGCGGGCATGTAGAGCCCGCCGTCCGGTGCCAGGCCCGCCAGCAGAACCTCGGCGAAACTGGCTTCCGGCGCCTGGCCCCGGGTGGAAATAAAATGGCTGGATCGCGACACGCGGCGTTTCCCTTCAGTCCCAGCGCAACCGGCCCTTGGACATGTGGTAGGCGAAATAGACGCCGATGAGACCGGCTGCAAGCCCGAACCAGGTGATGGCGTAGGAAAGGTGCTGATTGCGGAAACTCACCACCGTTTGCCCGCCTTGCGGCCAGCCTCCGGGGTTGGGCGCGGGCCCGGCCTCGATCAACACCGGGGCCGCCAGCTGGATGTGATCGGCGGCCGCGATGCCGACGAGATCACGGGCGTACCAGGTGCGGTGCGCCGTGTCCGGCGCCGGGGTAAAGCTACCCGGCGCATCCGGCACCCGCCAAACCCCCACCACACTTGTTTCCCCTTCCGGCGCCACGCGCGTTGCGGGATCGCGCTTCTCCGGGGGGACATAGCCGCGATCCACCAACATGGTTCGGCCATCATCGGTCGTGAACGGCGTCAGCACATGATAGACAGCCTCGCCACCCGGCCCGGTGGTGAAAACATAGGCTTCGGCGGCGTTGTCGAACCGTCCATGCAGCGCCACGCGACGATACTGCGCCGCGTCCGGGTTCATCTTCAGGATGGCATCCAGCGAGACCGGCGTTGCCGCCATATGGCCGTTCACTTCCGCGATCAACCCCAGCTTCCATTGCAGGCGTTCGAGCTGCCACACACCCAAGCCGATCAGGATGGCCGTCATGATCAAGGCAGCGATGGTAAAGCCTGGATAGGGCCGGAACCGGACAGACATCAGCGCCTGCGCCCTTCGCCCGCCTTGTGCTTGTATTGCAGGACCAGCAGCGTGGATTTGGAAAGCCGCAGGAAGCCGAGGCTGAGGCCTATGATCAGCGGCGCCCACAACACCGCATGGACCCAATAAGGCGGCGAAAAGCGGAACTCGACCCACAGCGCCAGGCCTGCAACGATGGCGCCCACGATCAGGATGCCGAAGACCGCAGGCCCGTCGCCGGCGTCAAACATGGCGTAATCGAGAGCACAGGATGGGCAGGACGGCTTCAACTTGATGTAGCCGTCGAACAACGGCCCCTGCCCGCATTGCGGACAGAGGCCGATAATCGCGCAGCGCGCCGTATTAGGCAGCTGAGACAGGTCCCTGACCCCACACATAGATGCAGGCGAAGAGGAACAGCCAGACCACGTCGACGAAATGCCAGTACCAGGCCGCTGCCTCGAAGCCGAAGTGGCGGGTGGGCGTGAACTGCCCGGCGATGGCGCGCGCCAGGCAAACCGCCAGGAAGATGGTTCCGACGATGACATGGAACCCGTGGAAGCCGGTCGCCATGAAGAAGGTCGAGCCATAAATGGCGTCGAAATTGCCCGCGCCCGCCGCCAGCGAGGCATGCGCCGCGTCGGTGAAGGGCTGCAGCGCCAGATTGTTGAGGCCAAAGGTGAAGGGCGCGTGTGCATATTCGTAGGCCTGAACGCCGGTGAAACTCGCCCCCAGCAGCACAGTCAGGATCAGCCCCTGAATCGCACCCTTGCGGTCGCCCATCTGCAACGCGTGATGGGCCCAGGTCACGGTCGTGCCCGAGGTGAGCAAGAGCAAGGTGTTGAGCAACGGGAGATGCCAGGGATCAAGCGTGGTGATGCCGGCGGGCGGCCAGCTGCCGATGCTGACATCGACCGGAAAGATCGCGGAATTGAAATAGGCCCAGAACCAGGCAACGAAGAACATCACTTCCGAGGCGATGAACAGAATCATGCCGTAGCGAAGATGCAGCTTCACGACCGGCGTGTGGTTGCCCTGCACGACCGATTCCTTGATCACGTCGCGCCACCAGCCGGCCATGGTGTAAAGCACCAGCGCCAGGCCGATGATGAAAATCCAGGGCTGACCATTCACCGGCA
>CAYWWT010000275.1:0-3349 GCA_964461855.1 uncultured Rhizobium sp.
TCGGGGCGGATGCACGGCCGTTCGCCTCGCTGATCGAATGCCGCCTGGAAACCGGACGCACGCACCAGATCCGGGTCCATCTCACCCATCTGGGCCATCCCCTGGTCGGCGATCCCACCTATGGCCGGGCGCGTCAGGCGCCGCGGCCGAAAACCACAGACGAAGAAGTGGCCTTTGCGGCCGCTGCCAACTTTTCGCGTCAGGCGCTGCATGCCTTTGTGCTGGGATTTCAGCACCCCAGCCTGCACAAGACCATGCGTTTCGAGTCCCCCTGGCCCACCGATTTTGCGGGGTTGGTTGAAGCGCTTCGCAGCTTGAATAATCGTTAGGGAACTCCCATTTCCACCTTCTAGGGGTGCGTTCCGGATGCGTAAGGCCGTTCAAGGCGTTACCATTCGTGATGCCCAGAATTGAGGGGATGACATGAGTAGTCGTGGCCTTCCGGCCTTATCCAGCGATGCGGGTCTTTCGCGCTATCTGAGCGAAATCCGCAAATTCCCGCTGCTGACTCCCGAAGACGAATACATGTTCGCCAAGCGGCTCAAAGAGCATGGCGACAGCGAGGCCGCGCGCCGGCTGGTGACCAGCCATCTGCGCCTGGTGGCCAAGATCGCCATGGGCTATCGCGGCTATGGCCTGCCGGTCTCGGAAATCGTTTCCGAAGGCAATGTCGGTTTGATGCAGGCGGTAAAGCGTTTCGAGCCCGACAAGGGTTTCCGTCTCGCCACCTATGCGATGTGGTGGATTCGCGCCTCCATCCAGGAATATGTGCTGCGCAGTTGGAGCATGGTGAAGATGGGCACCACTGCGGCCCAGAAGAAACTGTTCTTCAATCTGCGCAAAGCCAAGTCGAATATCGGCGCCATCGAGGAAGGCGATCTCACTCCCGGTCATACCGCGACCCTGGCCGATCAGTTGGGCGTGACCGAACGGGAAGTGACGGACATGAACCGCCGCCTGACCGGTCCCGACGCGTCGCTCAATGCGCCTCTGCGCTCTGAATCCGAGAGCGAATGGCAGGATTGGCTGGCCGACGACACGATGGATCAGGAAACCCATCTGGCCGAGCGCGAAGAGCGCAGCGACCGTCGCGCGCTTCTGAACAATGCATTGGACACGCTCACCGAGCGTGAGCGCGACATTATTCAGGAACGGCGCCTGAAGGACGACCCCGCCACCCTGGAAGACCTGTCGCAGAAATATGGCGTCAGCCGTGAACGCGTGCGTCAGATCGAGGTGCGCGCCTTCGAGAAGCTGCAGGCCGCCATGCAGCCGCGCCAGATCTCCGCGCCCGCATAACCAGTATGCGCGGGCGCGGCTTCCGCGCCGATGCCCGAACGCTACGCTTCCCCATTGGGAGGCGGCGATGAAGCTCAAATTCTGGCAGGTGGATGCGTTCACCGACAAAATCTTCGCGGGCAATCCCGCGGGCGTGGTGCCGCTCGAGGCTTGGCCGGACAAAAGCCTGATGCAGGCTATCGCGGCAGAGAACAATCTCGCCGAGACCGCGTTTTTCGTGCGGACGGGACCGGGCATTTATGATCTGCGCTGGTTCACGCCCACTGCGGAAGTCGATCTTTGCGGTCATGCCACGCTCGCCAGCGCGGACGTGATTTTTCGCTTTCTCGATCCGGCATTGACGGAAGCGCGTTTCCAGACCCGGTCCGGCGAACTGTGTATGACGCGAGGCGAAGGCGGCCGCAACGCCATGGCGATGCCCTCCGCCGCATCGGCGCCTTTCGTGCCGCCCGCCGGCGGCTTCGCCGACGCCTTGGCGCGTGCTGTGGGTGCATCGGTGCCGGACGAACTCCACTACGCCGAAAAAGGCGGCGCGGGCACGGGCGCCTTGATCGGGGTCTGGCCCTCGGCCGACGCGATCCGGGCCTTGAAGCCGGGTACAGAGTTGGAAGCGCTGCTGCTGACTGTGAAGGCGGGCTCACTGATCGCCACCGCGCCGGGCGGGGCCGCGCCTTACGATTTCGTCTCCCGTTTCTTCGCGCCCTATTTCGGCGTGCCGGAAGATCCCGTCACGGGATCGGCGCACACCGCATTGACGCCGTTCTGGTCGGCACGGCTGGGCAAGAAAAGACTTCGGGCGCGGCAGGCATCGCCCCGGGGCGGGGATATTCTGTGCACGGACGATGGCGCGCGCGTGATCCTGGAAGGCGCCTGCGCGATCTATCTGGCGGGCGAGATCGACGTCTAAGCCTTCGCTACTGGCGCTTGGGTTTGTCTTTCATCTTCCCCAGCGGCTCGTCTTCGGAATCCAATCCCTCGCGCTCGTCGCTGTCATCGACGATGCCGTCGTCGAACATCGCCAGCCCATCTTCCAGATAGTCACCCAGAAGCGGCAGACCCAACAGATATTCCGCCGTGCGCTTCTTGTGTTCGCTGCGCGCCGTGTCGAGCGCGGACCGCCATTCCGACATGTCGTAAGTCCCGCGCCCCACCCAGGCCAACGCGACCAGTTGCATGCGCTCGTCTTCCGGCAGATCGCGGATCGCGCCGAGAAGCTCCTCGCGCACCGGATCGTCGGACTTGTCCATCAGGACATCGGCGTTGCCGTCGTCGGTGGGATTGGAGCCCTCGTCCGGATCGCCGTCACTTTCCTTCACGTCATATTCGCGGGCTTTCAGGATGATGAAGCCGAGCTTGTCGGTGGGAATGTCCAGATGGGGCTGTGCCGTCCGCGCCATGGGTAAATCCTTGGTAATATGTGCATTTCTCAAAACGCGCGGAGCGCGACGCTGTTCCGGACAAGGCGGTTGACGGAACCTTGTCACCCCCCTATACCGGCGCCGGGCCACACCTCCCCAACGAGGTGCTATCATTCTGGAAGGAATGAATTTGATGACTGAAGTGAAGCAACCGGCTGTGCGTCCCGCGCGGCCTTTTTTTTCGTCCGGACCTTGCGCCAAACGCCCCGGCTGGACCCCTGAAGCTCTCAATGCCGCGCTGGTGGGACGTTCCCACCGCTCCAAGCCCGGCAAAGCCAAGCTGAAGGACGCGATCGAGAAGACCCGCAAAATCCTGGGCATTCCCGCCGATTATCGCATCGGCATCGTTCCCGCCTCCGACACCGGCGCCATGGAAATGGCGATGTGGTCGCTGCTGGGCCCGCTGGAAGTCGATCTCTTCGCCTGGGAAAGTTTCGGCGAAGACTGGGTCACCGACACCGTCAAGCAACTCAAGCTCAAGGCCAATGTCGTTAAGGCAGGCTATGGCGAATTGCCGGAGCTGAAAGTCGCCAAGAATCGCGACACCGTCTTTCTGTGGAATGGCACGACGTCCGGCGTGAAGGTTCCCAATGGCGATTGGATTCCGGCGGACCGTGACGGCCTGACGATCT
>CAYWWT010000276.1:0-3302 GCA_964461855.1 uncultured Rhizobium sp.
GACGCTGGATCTGAACGACAACAAATATGCCGAAAACACCCGCGCCGCCTATCCCATCGATTTCATTCCCAATGCCAGCGCGACCGGGCGGGCGGGACACCCCAAGACCGTGATCCTGCTGACGGCGGACGCGTTCGGGGTGCTGCCGCCGATCTCACAACTGACGCCCAGCCAGGCCATGTATCACTTCCTTTCCGGCTTCACCGCCAAGGTGGCGGGCACGGAAAAGGGCCTGGGCAAGGAGCCGCAGCCGACCTTTTCGACCTGCTTCGGCGCGCCGTTCATGCCGCGGCATCCGTCGGAATATGGCAACCTTCTGCGCGATTTGATCGCGGCCCAGGGCGCCAGTTGCTGGCTGGTCAACACGGGATGGACGGGCGGCGCGTTCGGCACCGGCACCCGCATGCCGATCAAGGCGACGCGGACCTTGCTGAATGCGGCCCTCGACGGCAGTCTCGCCATGGTGGAGATGCGCGTCGATCCCTGTTTCAAATTTCGCGTGCCGGTGGCGGCGCCGGGGGTGGACACCAGGATCCTCAATCCCCGCGACACTTGGGCGGACAAGGCGGCTTACGACGCACAGGCCAAGAAGCTGGTGGAAATGTTCCGCGCCAACTTCAAGAAATTCGAAGCCCATGTCGGGCCGGATGTGTTGCAGGCAGCTCCGGTATTGGCCGAAGCCGCGGAATAGGCTTTTTCTAGCCCCCATCTGTCTGCCGCGCGGGCAAGCCCGCTAGCCGCCGTTCGATACGCTGTCGCTATCGAACTCCCCCGCCAGCGGCTTCGCCGCGCGGGGGAGGAAAGCCGGAGTTTTCCGGTTACATCTTTTTATAAACCCAAACCCGCGCCGGCGGCAGGTTGGCCCAGACCAGCGCGGCACAGATCACGCTGAAGCCCGATGGCGGCACCACGGGCGCATGCATGCCGTAGGAAAACTGGATCAGCGGCGCGTCCGGCTGGAGCCGTTTCGCCAAGGCCTCGACATAGGCGCGCCGGCTCGGCATGGGAAAATTGAGCAACGGAATGCCGGACACGATGGCGGCAAAGGCTTCGTCGCGGCGCTGGCCCAAAGTGCGGCCGAGATCGAAGGCATCGCCCTGGATCACATGCACGCCGTGAAAGCGCGCTGCGATGGCCTGCGCGAAGTCGGAGTCATATTCGACCACCGTCAGCCGCGCCGCTTCGATGCCATGTTCCAAAATCGCATTGGTGATGACGCCGGTGCCGGGGCCCAGCTCCAATACGGGGCCGCTCCGGTTTGGATCGATCTGCCGCGCGATGGCGCGGCCCAGCGCACGGCTGGACGGCGCCACGGCCCCGATATTCTTGGGCCTGGCGATCAGCGCGCGCAGGAAACGCAGATTGTCGGTGAAGGTGTCGGATCGGGCGGTCACGGGGCCTGGCTGGCTTGGGCCAGTCCAGCTTAAGCGGTCTCGCCGCCGTTCCAAAACTCTTTCAGCCGGGCCATGAAACCTTCCGCTTCCGGCTGGCAGCCAGCCTTGCTTTCGGCCTCGAACTCCCGAAGCAGTTCTTTCTGCCGCCGGCACAGCTTCACCGGCGTTTCGACCGCGACCTCGATATAGAGATCGCCGCGCTGGGCGCTGCGCAGGACCGGCATACCTTTGCCCTTCAGCCGGAATTGCCGGCCGGGCTGGGTCCCTTCGGGGATCGCGACCTTGGCGCGGCCGCCGTCAAGCGTGGGCACTTCGATATTGCCGCCAAGGGCGGCCGTGATGAAGGAGACCGGGGCGCGGCAATGCAAATTGTGGCCGTCGCGCTGGAAGATCGGATGCTCGGCCACCGACAGGAAGATATAGAGATCGCCGTTGGGGCCGCCATTGCCGCCCGCCGCGCCTTCGCCGGAGAGGCGGATGCGCGTGCCTTCCTCGACGCCGGGCGGCACATCGACATTGAGGGTGCGTTCCTTCTGCATCGTGCCCGCGCCGCGGCAGGTCTTGCAGGGATGGCGGATGATCTTGCCCGCGCCGCGGCACTGGGCGCAGCTGCGCTCGATGGTGAAGAAGCCCTGGGTGGCGCGGACCTTGCCGTGACCGGCGCAGTTGGGACAGGTCTCGGCACTGTGGCCGGCTTCGGCGCCCGAACCGCTGCAGGCATCGCAGGACACCAAGGTCGGCACCTTGATTTCGGTGCTGCGGCCGCGGAAAGCCTCTTCGAGCGTGATTTCCAGATTGTAGCGCAGGTCCTGGCCGCGATTGCTGCGCTTGGAACGGCGCCCGCCCATCAGATCGCCGAAGAAATCCTCGAACACATCCGAGAAAGAGCCTGCAAAATCGAATCCGGCGGCGCCCGCGCCGGCGCGGCCCATGCCGGCCTCGAAGGCGGCATGGCCGAAACGGTCATAGGCGGCGCGCTTCTGATCGTCCTTCAGGACGTCATAGGCTTCGCTGATTTCCTTGAAACGGACTTCGGCGGTCTCGTCACCCGGATTCTTGTCCGGATGGAATTTCATCGCCAGCTTGCGGTAGGAAGATTTAAGCGTTTCGACCGTGGCGCCTTTGGCGCATTCCAGAGTCTCGTAATAACAGCGCTTGCTCATACTCAAAACCCGCCCCCTCCGACCTTCGCACCCTTTGACGGTGCTTCGGCCACCTCTCCCGCATTCGCTGCGGGAGAGGAAGGCCGGAGCTTAAACATTACGCCTTCTTCTGGTCGTCGACTTCCTCGAAGTCGGCGTCCACGACATTTTCATCAGACCCACTGCCGCTGGAGGAGGGTGCCTCGCCGCCTTCCGGCGCGGCGCCACCTTCAGCCTGCTGGGCTTTGTACATGGCTTCGCCCAGCTTCATCGAGGCCTGGGCCAAGGTGTTGGTCTTGGCCTTGATGTCTTCAACATCGTCGCCCTTGACCGCTTCCTTCAGCGCCGCCGTGGCGGCTTCGATCGCCGTCTTCTGGCTGACATCGACCTTATCGCCATGCTCGCTCATCGCCTTTTCGGTCGAATGGACCAGCGCGTCGCCCTGGTTGCGGGCTTCGATCAGTTCGCGGCGCTTCTTGTCTTCCGCGGCATGGGACTCGGCGTCCTTGACCATCTTCTGGATGTCGGCGTCCGACAGGCCGCCCGAAGCCTGGATGCGGATCTGCTGCTCCTTGCTGGTGGCCTTGTCCTTGGCCGTGACACTGACGATGCCGTTGGCGTCGATATCGAAGGTGACTTCGATCTGCGGCACGCCACGCGGCGCGGGCGGAATGCCCTGCAGATCGAAGCGGCCCAGCGACTTGTTGTCGGCCGCCATTTCGCGTTCGCCCTGGAACACATTGATGGTGACGGCGGTCTGGTTGTC
>CAYWWT010000277.1:0-3298 GCA_964461855.1 uncultured Rhizobium sp.
GGCGCGCGCATCATCCTGGTGCGGCACGGGCGTCCGGATTTGCCCTTGCGTCCGCGTACCAGCCATCACGGCTTTCGCGACTATATCGACGCCTATGAGGCCGCGGGGCTCGACCCCCAAAGCCTGCCGCCGCGCGAACTCGCCGATCTGGTGCGGGAACTGGACCATGTTTTTTCCTCCGACCGGCCGCGCTCGCATCAAAGCGCCCGGGCGCTGGCGCCGCATGCCGAGCTTCGGGCCGACCCCCTGTTCGCGGAGGCGCCGCTGGCATCGCCGCGTATTCCGCTTTTGAAAATGCGGGTGCCGAAATGGGCGGTGGTGGCGCGTCTTTTATGGCATGCGGGCTACCATCCGGAGATCGAGAATTACGCGCGCGCGCGGCTGCGCGCGGAGCGGGCGGCCGATATTCTTATCGACAAAGTGCGGCGCGGCGATTCCGCCGTCCTGGTGGCGCATGGCTATTTCAACGCCATGATCGGCCGGATTTTGCGCCGCCGCGGTTTTACCCGCACCGGATCGCATCGCGTGCGTTACTGGAACGACGTCATTTACGAATGGAAGCAGCCGTGATCGAACGCAAATTGGCAATCGCCGCCGCTGACGGTGTCACCGACGCCATCCTGTATGCGCCGGACGCCGGTAAACATCCCGGCCTGCTGTTTTATACCGACATATTCGGCATCCGCCCCGCCAACCAGGGCATGGCCCAGCGTGTGGCCGAAGCGGGTTATGCGGTCCTGATGCCCAATGTCTTTTATCGCTATGGCAAGCCGCCTTTCGCGGACGCGAATTTCCAATGGGGCGAGCCGGAGTCGATGAAAATTATCAATGGCCTGCTCGGATCGTTGAGCGGCGCGATGATGGAAAAGGACGCGCCTTTTTACGTGAAGGCGTTGCTGGAGCAGCCGGAAGTCGTGCAAGGCAAGATGGGCGTTGTGGGTTATTGCTTCACTGGCGCTTTTGCGCTGCGCACCGCGGCGGTGGTGCCGGACAAGGTTACGGCCGCGGCATCTTTTCACGGCGGCCAGTTGGTCACTGAAGCTGCCGACAGCCCGCACAGCCGCATCCCCCAAGTGAAAGGCACGTTGTATTTCGGCCATGCCGTGGAAGATCAGTCCATGCCGCCGGATGCGATCGAGAAACTGAACGATACGCTCAAGGCCTGGGGCGGGCAGTATGACAGCGAGGTCTATGAAGGGGCCCGTCATGGCTGGACGGTGCCGGGCCGCGATGTTTACAACCAGAAGCAGGCGGAACGGGCGCACGGAAAACTGCTCGATCTTCTGAAACGCAATCTCTGAGGGCCGAAGGTGCGGGGCGTATTTCTGGTTTTCCTGGCGGCTTTGCTGCCCGTGACGGCCAAGGCCGCCGACGAGAAACCGTTTCGGCCCCATTATGTCAGCCAGCGCGCCAAACTGGTCTCTCTGCGCCAGGGGCCGGGCTATTCCTATAAGATCCTTTGGGTCTATCGCCACAAAGGTTATCCCTTCAAGGAAAGTGCCCGCTTCGATGTGTGGCGGCGCGTGACTGGCCCGGACGGCGCGGTGGGCTGGATCAACGGCCAGCTTCTGTCCGACGAACGCACCGCGCTGGTGATCGGGAAGGGACGTGCCGAAATCCGCAAACGCGCCGAGCCCGATTCCAAAGTGGTCGGGCTGGCAGAGCCGGATGCCATCCTGGACGTGAAGGCGTGCGAAGCGGACTATTGCCGCGTGGATTCCGGGCGCGTCGATGGCTGGATCGCACGGGACAGGATCTGGGGCGTCGATCCCGGCGAAACTTTCAAATAGCGCGGCGTCCTCATGCTTCGACAGTCTCAGCATGAGGAGAGCTAGGCTGTGGGTTTGAAATCCTTACCCTGAGCCTGTCGAAGGGCAAGGTGGCTCAGTGCCGGAAGTGGCGCATTCCCGTAAACACCATCGCTAAGCCTGCTTCGTCGGCGGCGTCGATCACCTTCTGATCGTTCATCGATCCGCCGGGCTGAATGACGGCCGTGGCACCGGCTTCCGCAACGGTCAGCAGGCCGTCGGGGAAGGGAAAGAAGGCTTCCGAAGCCGCCGACGATCCGACCGTGCGGGGCTGGCTCCAGCCCGCCACCTTGGCGGCGTCTTTGGCCTTGATCGCGGCGATGCGCGCGGAATCCACCCGGCTCATCTGGCCGGCGCCGATTCCCGCGGTCGAACCATCCTTGGCATAGATGATGGCGTTGGACTTCACATGCTTGCCGACCGTGAAGGCAAACAGCATGTCGGTGATTTCCTGCTCGCTGGGCTGGCGCTTGGTGACGACTTTCAGTTCCGCGCGAGTGACGCGGCCATTGTCGCGCGTCTGCACCAGGAAGCCGCCCGCGACCGAGCGATAGGTGAGGGTGGGCGCCAGGGGATCGGGCAGGCCGCCCGCTATCAGGAGACGCAAATTCTTTTTCGCTGCCAGGATTTTCTGTGCGTCTTCATCGGCATCGGGGGCGATGATCACTTCGGTGAAGATCTTGGAAATTTCTTCCGCCGTGGCGCCGTCAAGCTTGGTGTTGAAGGCGAGGACGCTGCCAAAGGCGCTCTGGGTGTCGCAGGCCAGCGCCGCGAGATAAGCGTCTTTCAGGGTCTTGGCGGTGGCGACGCCGCAGGGATTGGCGTGCTTGATGATGGCGCAGGCGGGTGCGATTTTGGCATCGAATTCCGCCACCAGCTCATAGGCGGCATCGGTGTCGTTGATGTTGTTGTAGGACAATTCCTTGCCCTGCAATTGGCGGGCGCTGGCGACGCCAGGCCGCGAACTGCCATCGACATAGAAGGCGGCTTGCTGGTGCGGGTTTTCACCATACCGCAACGGCTGGCGCAGCAGCCCGCCCAGCGCGCGGCGGCGCGGCGGCTCTTTTTCGCCGTCCTTGGCGAGTTCGTCCGCGAACCAGCCCGAGACGGCGGCGTCATAAGCGGCGGTGCGGGCGAAGGCGCGCTGCGCCAGGGTGCGGCGCAGCTTCAAGCTGGTCGCGCCCTTGTTGGCGGCCATTTCGTCCAGAACGGCCTTATAGTCTTCCACATCGACCACGACCGTGACCCAGTCGTGATTTTTGGCGGCGGAGCGTGTCATCGCCGGGCCGCCGATATCGATATTCTCGATCGTGGTTTCGAAATCGGCGCCGCGCGCCACCGTGGCTTCGAAGGGATAGAGATTGCAGACCAGAAGATCGATGCCCGCAATGCCGTGATCCTTCATCGACTGGGCATGGTCGGCCTTGTCGCGCAGCGCCAGAAGACCGCCATGGACGTTGGGATGCAGGGTCTTGACCCGGCCATCCATC
>CAYWWT010000278.1:0-3295 GCA_964461855.1 uncultured Rhizobium sp.
ACACCCCGGCGCGCGCGCCCGAACACCCGATCCAGATCATGGCCCGCGCTTATGGGCTGACCGAGGACTGACATGCCCGCCAATGCCCGCAAGATCACGCCCGCCGATATTCTATCCGACAGCGAGTATGCAGCCCAGCGCAAGGCGCTGCGCGGCGAAGCCATCGCGCTGAAGAAACAACGCCGCGTCGAAGTTGGCCCGTTCGCCACTTTCTATTTCGAAAATTACCTCACCATGTGGCTGCAGGTTCAGGAGATGCTGCGCATCGAAAAGGGCGGCGCGGAACAGATCGCGGGCGAGCTGGAAGCGTATAATCCTCTCATCCCCCAGGGCGACGAACTCATCGCCACCCTGATGCTGGAGATCGAAGATGCTGACCGGCGGAACACCACCTTGCTGACCTTGGGTGGCATCGAGGAAACCATCTTCATGGAGATCGGCGCTAACCGCATCGCCGCCACGCCCACCGAATATGATGACCGCACCACATCCGATGGCAAGACCTCGTCGGTGCACTGGCTGCGCTTCAAACTGACGCCCGAGCAGATCGCGCGCTTTGCGACCGAACGCGTGGTGATCGGGATCGGGCACAAGAATTACGGCCATATGGCGGTTCTGAGCGATGAGACCCGCGCCGCCCTGGCAAAAGATTTCGCTTATTGATTGTCGCGCGATCTTGCGGAGTTGCCTAGGTTCGAGCGCAGCGCAGGACGCGTGGGCAACCGGCTTCCACTTTTCCGGATCGCGCTCTTAAAGCTCGCCCTTGTAGCGCGACCGGTAATAAGTCGCGGCCAGCACACTGACCGGCGCCCGGTCGTCATTGCCGAGCGGCACAGCGAGCGACTCGGCAATCAGATGTTCCATGTCCTGCTGCTTATAGGTGCCTTGCAGCCGAAGCGGCTTTTGCATCTCCAGCATCGCGTCATAGACACAGGTCCAGCGCTCGGCCAATTCGGGCGGGACAACTTCGTCCAGAAGCTTGCCGGTGTTGTTGCCGAAAACCTCGGTCATGAAAGAGCCTTGCAGCTTGAGACGGTAGCGGAAATTTCCGGGGCGGGCCTCGATCCGCTCCGCCACGGAGAGATGGGCGAGATAGGGTTTGAGTGAACGCATATCGAGGTCTTCGCGCCGGGGCAGTCCGCCCGCTTCCTCCGCCTTGGCCTGCCAAAGCGCATGAAACGCCGAAAGCTCGGGCTGAACGAAAGACAGAGTCTCGTCCACGCTGATGCCCCAGCCCTGGCGGCGGATCCGGTCTTTCAACCGGACCACCGGGTCCTGCGTGATCCTCATCGCCCACCCTGATCGAATCGAGAGGGAGTAGAGGGGATGCCGCACGGTTTCCGCAAGAACCCAGCCTGTGAAAGCTTCGACAGCCTGTCAGAGTTTGATACGGTTTTGCGTGATGGCGGTATAAATCGCCGCATCCAGCTTTTCGTATCGGCCCGCATCCGGATCGTACCAATAAAGCGGATCGACGATGGTGGACGGATCGAAGCCTTCTCGCACCAGGTCAACTTTGCGTTGCTTGAAGGTTCCCGTCACTTCAATTTCTGGCTGCAAGCGCAGAAAGACGGGGCGCGCATAGGCGGCAAGATGACCTTCCAATCTTTGCGCCAACCCCGTGATGTCGAAACTGCCGTCAACGACAAGCGCCGCCATGCCCGCCCGCCCGTCATGTCCGGGCAGGGTGACGCCATAGATGTTCGTTTCGCGGATGCCGGGAATCGACGTCAGCGCCTGCGCCACTTCGCTGGTGGCGACATTCTCGCCCTTCCAGCGGAATGTGTCGCCGACCCGGTCGACGAAATAGAAATAGCCATGTTCGTCGCGGCGCATCAGGTCGCCGGTGCGAAACCAGGCGTCGCCCCTCGCGAAAACATCGCGCAGGATTTTCTTTTCGGTGTCGGCCTTCTTGGTATAGCCCTCGAAATTGCGCCCGGCCCGCATGGACAGGCGTCCGACCGCCTCGCCCGGCTCTTCGGGCCCGCATTCGATGCAAAGCCCGTCGGGCCCGCGCACCGGCATCTCGCGTTCGACATCGAAGCGCACCACGCGGGTGGGGAGCAGCCATTGCAGGTAATCCGGCACCCGGCCGACGGAGCCCAAGGTGCCGTCATAATTGAGCATCGAAACATTGCCTTCGGTCGCGCCGTAGAATTCCACGATGCGGGGGATGGCGAAGCGGTCCTGAAATTGCTTCCAGATTTCGGGCCGGAGTCCGTTGCCGGTGATGGCGCGAATATGATGATCCTGCTCATGCGGACCCGGCGGCGCGTTCAAAAGCCAGCGGCACAATTCCCCGATATAGGCAAAAATGGTGGCGTCATATTTGTGGATGTCGCTCCAGAATTCGCCCAGCGAGAATTTGCGCTTCAGGATCACCGAGGCGCCCGACATCAGCGCGATCCCCACCGCGCAAACGCCGCCGGTGGCGTGATAGAGCGGCAGGGGATCGTAAACCCGGTCGCCGGGTTTGGGCGTCAGCGCGCCGACAAAACCGGACATCATGAACAGCATCCGCATATGGCTGAAATTCGCCGCCTTGGGCAGGCCGGTGGTGCCGGACGTATAAATGAAGAACGCGCGATCCTTGGCGACCACGCCTTGACGCGGCGCCGGCCCCAGCGCCGTTGTCGGCAGCGCGGCCAATGCGGCATCGAGATCGGCCGCGCCGTCATGAAGGCCGCCTTGCGACCAGCAGACAGGCGGCGATACAAAAAAGGACAGCGCGTCGGCGACCGCGCCAGCCAATTCGGCGCCACAGATCAAATGCCGGGCGCCCGCGATTTCGATGGAATGAGCCAGCGCCTGTCCGCGCTGATTGGTATTGATCAAGGCGACGCAAAGCCCGGCCTTGAACAGACCCAGCCAGCAGCAGAGAAAATCGGGACGGTTCTCCATGAACAGCGCGACGCAGTCGCCGCGCTTCAAGCCTTGCGACAGCGCCCAATGGCCATAGGCATTCGCCCGGGCATCGAGCGCGCCATAATTCATCACCTGATCGAGATAATGGATGACGGGCGCATCGGGCGTGGCACGCGCCTGGGCCTCGACAATGTCCACGATGGTGCGCGTGCTGTTGGGCTTGATGCGGGCGAGCAGCAGCAAGGTCCGCACGATATGGCTGAGATAAACGGCTTCGCGCCGAACGGTCGCGGCTAGGGTCATGGGCTCCTTCCCGGACAGCTTGTGCTGGGCAGAGCAGCTTCGCAAGATAGGGAATGTGAAGCGCACACCGGCTTTCTTCCCCCGTGCGGGTTTGTTATTGCCCCATCTGTCCGCCACGGCCGCAAGC
>CAYWWT010000279.1:0-1797 GCA_964461855.1 uncultured Rhizobium sp.
CCGTGGTCTACGTCGGTTCCAAGACCGGCCGCGACGGCATTCATGGCGCCACCATGGCGAGCGCGGAGTTCAACGAAGACAGCGAAGAAAAGCGCCCAACGGTGCAGGTCGGCGACCCCTTCACGGAAAAGCTGCTGCTGGAAGCCTGCCTGGAACTGATGGCGACCGACGCCATCATCGCCATTCAGGACATGGGGGCTGCGGGCCTCACCTCGTCTTCCGCCGAAATGGCGGACAAGGGCGGCAGCGGCATCGAGCTCGATCTCGACAAGGTGCCTCAGCGCGAAGAGAACATGACCGCGTATGAGATGCTGCTCTCCGAAAGCCAGGAGCGCATGCTGGCAGTATTGAAGCCAGGCCGGGAAGCCGAAGCGGAAAAAATCTTCCGCAAATGGGAACTGGATTTTGCCGTCATCGGCGTCACCACCACCACCAATCGCTTCATCGCCAGGCACAAGGGCGAGATCGTCGCCGACATTCCGGTCACCTCGCTGTCGGATGCTGCTCCGGTCTATGAGCGGCCTTTCGTCAAGCGTGCGCCAGTCTCGGGTCAGCCCGCTTACGACAGCAAGAAGCCGGTCCTCGACTCGCTTGCGAAGATCCTGGCCGCGCCCGATATGGCGTCGCGTCGCTGGATCTGGGAACAGTATGACCACAGCGTGATGAACGACACGGTGCAGCCGCCGGGCGGCGATGCCGCCGTGGTGCGCGTGCATGGCACGCAAAAGGCGCTCGCCATCACCACCGATGTGACGCCGCGCTATTGCCGCCCCGATCCCTTCGAAGGCGGCAAGCAGGCGGTGGCCGAAGCCTGGCGCAACCTGACCGCCGTGGGCGCGACGCCGCTGGCCGTCACCGACAATCTCAATTACGGCAACCCGCAAAAGCCGGAAATCATGTGGGAGATCGTGGCGGGCATCGATGGCATCGGCGAAGCCTGCCGCGCGCTCGACTTTCCCGTGATCGGCGGCAATTGCTCGCTCTACAATGAAACCAATGGCGAAGGCATCCTGCCCACGCCCGCGATCGGCGGCGTCGGACTTTTGAAAGATGTGACCCGCCAGGCCAGCGCCGGATTCAAGCGCGAGGGCGATGTGATCATCCTGATCGGCGAAACCAAAGGCCATCTCGGCCAGTCGATCTATCTGCGCGAGATTGAAGGCAAGGAAGAAGGCGGCGCGCCGCAAGTCGATCTCGCTCTCGAGAAAAAGCACGGCAATTTCGTGCGCGACCTGATCGAACAGGGCCGTGTCGATACGGTGCACGATCTGTCCGATGGCGGCCTTCTGGTCGCGGTGGCGGAAATGGCGATCAAGGGCAATGTCGGCGCAGATATCGGCCAGGCTGCGCTGGCCGACGCGATCCCCTTCTTCTTCGGCGAAGATCAGGCCCGTTATCTGATCGCCGCACCTTTCGCCGAAGCCGAGAAGATCGTGGCCGAAGCCCGCGCCGCGTACATTCCGGTGACCGAACTGGGCAAGACCGGCGGCGATGCCATCATCATCAACAGCAAAGACCGGATCACAGTGGCGAAGCTGCGCGCGGCCCATGAAGAGTGGTTCCCCCGCTTCATGGGCCGCGAGGAAATTCCGGTCACAAATTGAGTCTTGAGGGCTGAACCATGGGCATGAAAGCCGGCGAAATCGAAACCTATATCAAAGCGGCGTTTCCGGACGCCGATATCGAGATCAAGGATCTGGCGGGCGACGACAATCATTTCGCCGCCGTGATCGCGTCTTCGGCGTTCAAGGGCAAAAGCCGCGTCGCCCAGCATCAGATGGTCTATGCCGCCTTGAA
>CAYWWT010000279.1:1897-3288 GCA_964461855.1 uncultured Rhizobium sp.
CCGCCCTCGGCGATCAATGCCGCTCGCGCGGCGCGGATGCGCGCAAAGCCCGCCGGCGTACCGGGCTCGATCAACACCAGCATCCGCGAAGCCGCACTCCACAATTCACGCGCGGTGCCTGCGGCGGCGGCCTCCGGCAATTCCGCAAGCACATAGGCCGCCGTGACCAAATCGGCGCGCGGCAATGCCATGCCGAGATTGCCCGCAATGATATGAGCATCGGACACCAGCCGGGACGCCAGATCGCGAAATACCGCGTTCGGTTCGACCAGGACGATTTCAGCCAGCAAAGACCAGACATCGCGTGCCGCCAGTGCCGCGGTTCCGGGGCCGGCGCCCACATCCAGATGGCTTGCAGGCGCAAAGCCCGGCACAGCCTCCGCGATCCGCGCAAAAACAGCATGCGCGGCGGCGTACGTGGCGGGGGCGCGCGTCACCAGATACGCCAGGGCATCTGCGGGCTCCACGATGCAAGCCGAGGTTCCCCCGTCCCGGTAGGAGACCGACAGCCTTGCCGCCCGCTTTTCCAGGTCCTTGCGCGAAACCCCTTCCAGCAACAGGGCGATAGCCGCGTTCCATGCCGGTGTCATGACGCCGCCTTGACCCTTGTGCAGACGGTGCTTAGATCAGGAGAGCTTTCCAAAGGGTCCGTCCGATGTCCGATGTCCAGGCGCGCATTGCCGACGATGTGAAGAACAATGACGTGTTGCTCTACATGAAGGGCACGCCGGTCTTTCCGCAATGCGGATTTTCGTCCATGGCGGTGCAGATTCTTTCGCATCTGGGCGTGAAGTTCAAAGCGGTGGACGTGCTGTCCGACCCGGAAGTGCGCCAGGGCATCAAGGATTTCTCGAACTGGCCGACCATCCCCCAACTTTATGTGAAGGGCGAGTTCGTGGGCGGCGCCGATATCCTGCGCGAAATGTACGAAGCCGATGAACTTGGGTCCTTCCTGACCGAGCGCGGCGTCGCGCTGGAACCGGCCGCTTAATAAAATTCCCTCATGCTGAGCCTGTCGGAGCATGAGGGTCGTTGCCCACCGCTTCGCGGTCGTGGCTCACCCCTCAAAATGCCGTGACCACACCGGCGCGAGTGCGGGCCGGCGCGAGACCGTGTCCGCCAACGCGGTCAGACGCGGCAGGTTGGCTCGCCGCCAGTCCTTGCCCACGCTCCAGCGCGAGAACATCGCGGCATAGATATCGAGCAGCGAGAAACCACCCGGCAACATGTAAGGCCCGGCCATCACCCGTTCGATCAACAGCAGACGCTCGCGCACACGTGTGCGCGCTTTTTCCCGCAAGGCATCGGCAGCAGAACCTTCCGGGACGAAGCGGGCCGGATAATCCACGATCTCGACAAAGGGATAGATCTCGCTCGCCATGAAAGCGAGC
>CAYWWT010000280.1:0-3266 GCA_964461855.1 uncultured Rhizobium sp.
TCAGTTGGTAGAGCATCGGTCTCCAAAACCGAGGGCCGTGGGTTCGAGTCCCTCCACTCCTGCCAGTTTTGGACGATGGTCTGATTGAGAATACCGCCCTCCGGTAGAGGGCATTAGAGAAGAGACGGAATGGCCGAGTTGACGAAAAAGATGGGCGACGGAGCGGACGGGGATTCTCCCCCGCCGGCGCGCCGCGTCGGCGTGGTCGAATTTTTCCAGCAGGTTCGCCGGGAGACCAAGAAGGTCACATGGCCCTCCTGGAGGGAAACCTGGCTCACGACCGTGATGGTTTTCATCATGGTCGGTTTCACAATGGTGTTCTTCTTCGTTATCGACACCGTGCTCGCCTTTGGTGAGCGTCTTTTGATCGGGGCCGCGGGATGAGCGAAGCTGCAGTGAAGTCCGATGGCAAATGGTACATCGTCCACACCTACTCGAATTTCGAGAAAAAGGTGGCCGAAGAAATTCGCCGCCAGGCCAAGATCCAGGATCTGGAAGAGTTCGTCGCCGATGTGATCGTGCCGACGGAAGACGTGATCGAAGTGCGGCGCGGCCAGAAGATCAATTCCGAGCGCAAATTCTTGCCCGGCTATGTCCTGCTGCATGCCAAGCTTACGGATGAAATTTATCACCTGGTGAAGAACATCCCGAAAGTCACGGGCTTTCTGGGGCAGAACAACAAGCCAATGGCGCTTCGCCAGGCGGAAGTGGACCGTATCCTCAATCAGGTGACCGAGGGTGCCGAGCATCCCAAGTCCACCATCACTTTCGAGATCGGCGAGCAGGTTCGCGTCGCCGATGGTCCGTTCACCTCCTTTACCGGCACGGTGGAAGAGGTCGACGAGGACCGTTCGCGCCTCAAGGTGGCGGTTTCGATCTTTGGCCGGGCGACGCCGGTCGAGTTGGAATACACGCAGGTCGAAAAGGTCTGAGTGCACGTTGTTTGTTTGCCGGGCATTCGCCCGGCGGGGCCGGGCTTGCCCGGTTTATCGCGCGGGAGGGGCGGAAGCTCCGTTTGAACCGCTAAGCCGCAAAAAGGAGGCGGCGAGGTATGGCAAAGAAGATTACGGGTTACATCAAACTGCAGGTGCCGGCAGGCGCGGCCAATCCGTCGCCGCCAATCGGCCCGGCGCTCGGCCAGCGCGGCCTGAACATCATGGAATTCTGCAAGGCGTTCAACGCCAAGACGCAGGATCAGGAAAAGGGAATGCCGATTCCGGTAACGATTACCGTGTTTTCGGATAAATCCTTCACCTTCGAGATGAAGACGGCTCCGGCTTCCTTCTTCCTGAAGAAGGCCGCCAAACTTCAGTCCGGTTCCAAGACGCCTGGCATCTCCAGCGCCGGCAGCGTGACCCGCGCCCAGGTGCGCGAAATCGCCCAGGCCAAGATGAAGGACCTGAACGCCAACGATATCGAAAACGCGATGCTGCTGATCGAGGGCTCCGCCCGCTCGATGGGCATCACGGTGAGGGACTAACCGCCATGGCAACCTCCAAGCGTTTCAAGAAGACCGCCGAAGGTCTGGAAGCCGCCAAGGCCTACAGCGTCGAAGAAGCCGTGAAGCTGGTGAAAGCCCGCGCCACGGCCAAATTCGACGAAACCATCGAATTGTCGCTCAACCTGGGCGTCGATCCCCGCCATGCCGACCAGATGGTCCGCGGCGTGGTTTCGCTGCCGTCCGGCACCGGCCGTTCCTTGCGCGTGGCGGTGTTCGCCAAGGGCGCCAAGGCGGAAGAAGCCAAGAAGGCAGGTGCCGATCTGGTCGGCGCCGAAGATCTGGCCGAACAGGTGAACAAGGGCGTGATCGATTTCGACCGCTGCATCGCCACCCCGGACATGATGGGTGTGGTGGGCCGTCTCGGTAAGGTGCTCGGCCCGCGCAACCTGATGCCCAATCCCAAGGTCGGCACTGTGACCATGGACGTCACCCAGGCGATCAAGGACGCCAAGGGCGGCGCGGTGGAATTCCGTGTCGAAAAGGCGGGCATCGTTCAGGCCGGCGTCGGCAAGGCGAGCTTCACGGAAGATGCGATCATCGCGAATGTGAAAGCGTTCATCGACAGCGTCATCAAGGCCAAGCCGTCGGGCGCCAAAGGCAACTATATGAAGAAGATCTCCATCTCCTCGACCATGGGCCCCGGCGTGAAGATCGCGCTGGCGTCGGTGGGCGCGGGTGGTGCGGTTTAGTTTTCTAAATTCCGGCGGACGATCGCCGGGACTGTCCGAGACCGCTGGAGCTTCTGCGGAAGCTTAAAATTCTCCAGCACAGACAGGGAAGGAACCGGATTTGCGAGGCCCATCCTCAGGGATGAAGTTTCGCCTGTTCGGGTTTGGACCCTGGGGCAGCATGTGAAGCAACAGGGTGATCGCGCGGATCGTCACGCGGGATCGCAAAGGAGAGCAAAGTGGAAAAAGCCAAAAAGGCGGAAGTCGTCGAAGACCTGAATGGTGTCTTCGCGAAAGCCGGCTCTGTGGTGGTCGCCCACTATTCCGGCATGACGGTGGCTCAGATGGCCGACCTTCGTTCGCGCATGCGCGCGTCCGGTGCGTCGTTCCGTGTGGCCAAGAACCGTCTGGCGGTGCGCGCTCTGAAAGGAACGGCCATCGAAGGTATCGCCCACCTGTTCAAGGGGCCGACCGGCATCGCTGTCAGCGATGATCCGGTCAGCGCCGCGAAGGTGGCGGCTGCCTACGCCAAGGACAACGAGAAACTCGTCATCCTGGGCGGATCGGTCGGAGTGACTGCGTTGGATGCGGCGGGCGTCAAAGCCCTCGCAACCCTGCCGTCGCTCGATGAGCTCCGGGGCAAGATCGTGGGCCTGCTTGTGGCGCCCGCGACCAAGATTGCTGGCATTGTTCAGGCGCCAGCCGGTCAGCTTGCCCGTGTTGTCGGGGCCTATTCCAAGAAAGAAGCGGCTTAAGCGATCACTGTAAACATCCAAACCCGAAACTTAAGGAACTTTAGAAATGTCGAAGATTGAAAAGCTCGTTGAAGACCTGTCGTCCCTGACCGTCCTGGAAGCCGCGGACCTCGCCAAGCTGCTGGAAGAAAAGTGGGGCGTTTCGGCTGCCGCACCGGCCGCCGCCGCTGCGCCGGCTGCCGCCGCCGCCGCTCCCGCTGCTGAAAAGACCGAATTCACGGTCGTTCTGGCCGATGCGGGCGACAAGAAGATCAATGTCATTAAGGAAGTGCGTGCGATCACGGGCCTGGGCCTCAAGGAAGCCAAGGACCTGGTCGAAGGCGCTCCCAAGGAAGTGAAGGC
>CAYWWT010000281.1:0-1226 GCA_964461855.1 uncultured Rhizobium sp.
CACTACCCCTCCGGCGGCAGCGTGGTGAGCGGGCCCGCGCCTGCCTATTCCGCCGCGGTGGAGGCGAACGGCACGCTCTATATCTCCGGCACCACCGATGTCACCGACCCGGCCACGGGCAAGAAGCCGGTCGATGCGGCGACCGGCGCCAGGGTGGTGATGAACAATGTCAAGCGGGCGGTGGAGGCGGCGGGCTACACCATGGACGATGTGGTGTGGTTGCAGATCATGGCGTCGGACCTGAAAGACTATGCCGACTTCAACGGGGTCTATCGCACCTATTTCAACGGCCCGCTGCCCGCCCGCGCCTTCATCGGCGCCGGCAGCCTTTTGGGCGGGGCGCGGTTCGAGGTGATGGGGATTGCGGTAAAGGCGAAGTAACCAGATCCATTGCGGCATTTCTGGCGCCGGGCCGCCCGCAATTTGCACTTTTCATGCCTTATTTCCGGCCGGGATATGTCCTCTGATTGCGTCGCCTTTGGCGGTCGCAACAGGGGGAGCCTATGCCCGCATCCGATAAAATTCTTGCCCTGCAGATCCGGCAGCAATTCGTTGCCCCGGTAAATTGCGGTTGCGGCCAGCACGGCACCGCCATCTGGGAAGAGAATATCGCCCCGACCCCGCGCGGGCGTCAGCCGCTGCTGGTCGAAGTCTCGAGCGGCTTTTACATCCGCATGGCCAGGCGCGGCGGCGCGCGGTTCGAGATCGCCTGCAGCCTGTGCGACAAGGTCGTGGGCTTCAGCCGGGCTCCGCAGCAGGCCGAATCGCCGCCGCTGACGGGATGAAAGCCAGCGTCCAGTGCGCGTGATATCGCACCAGTCATAGCGATCCGCAGGTAACGATTTGATCCGGCTGCCGGCTTTCGTTCCGCGCCGGCATTTCGCCGCATAAAGACCATCGCGCTTCGAGCGATACGCAATCGCAGCCGCGTTTTACGCAGTTTGGCAGGGAACGCGCCGGCCAAAATACTGTTTTTAATCTGCCAAACGGCAGGAGCGCATCATGGCCAAAGACAGTGCCTGCGAGTCATCGATGATTCGCGCCCGATCGAAAGCGGGTTCATGACCAATCACCATGACCCCGATTGCCCCCACTTTGCCGATCCTGACGTCGAAGCGATTCAGCAGACCGACTTCGCCGATATCTTTTGCGAATGCCACCGCTATGAACAGCCGCACATCTTCCCCAACGGCACGGCCATCGCCTGGCCGAAAGACTGGGATGCG
>CAYWWT010000281.1:1326-3261 GCA_964461855.1 uncultured Rhizobium sp.
GATGTCGTCGGCACGACCGGAAGCTTCTTCCTGAAGAGCATGCCGGGGACCAGCGCGCGCAGCTCGATCACCTGCGCCGCCTGCGGCCAGCGCCATCCGCCCCCGCCCGGATGAATCGCCGGGAAAGCCCCGCCTGGCCAAAGCGGGGCTTTCCGGTTCGTGCCTGTCCCGTGCAGCCGCCTAGGCGGCCGCGCCGCGGGCATTGTCCGAATCCGGCGGTCCCGCGCATCCCAAAGTTCCCCGCATTCGCGCTATCTCGCGGATTCGGCATCAATTTTTGCTGTCGTGCGTTTGTCTAGGGCAGGACAAAGTTCCGAAGGGCCGATGCGCCCACTGATTCCGTGAAAGGAGATGCAATGGAAGCCCAACGCGATTCCACGTTCCCGAAAAGAGCGTCGCGCGAACAGAAATATCTTCGCTTCCGGCTGTTGCCGGAAGACGAGGCGCTGATCGCGGAGCTGCCGCCCGAGCAGCAGGCGATTCTGCGGTCCGAGGGCTCATATGTGAAGCGGGCGGAAGAATTCGGCGTCGCCATCGGAACCATCCGCAGCCGCCTGCACCGCGCCCGCGAAGCCTTGTCGCGGCTGCGCGCGGAACGCGATGCCGACCAGGCCGAGGCGGCTGAATCGCAGCGCGCCGACAAAGGGCTGCATTAGCCGCGCATTTGCGGGGCGGCACGGCCGTCTCGCCATTGGCTATTCCAAAATGAATGGGTCGCAATGCGCGCGTTCCATATCGACCAATGGCTTGGACCGAAAAGACGCATTGACCGCCAGCAAAGTAATATCACCGGCGCCATCTACTTGGCGCTGGGCGCGAAACTGAAGCAGCAGCCACCGGTTCGTTCTTATTGCCGAATTTGCCTTTTGTTTAGTGCGCGCGTACCACCGCGATAAGGAGGTTTTGATCTTCTTGGGGGAACGTAATGCAGCTACCTTGGAATGAGCACTTTTTTGAGATTGTGATACCTGCTTGGCAAGGCTATTTGTTAGCCGAGAAGCGCTTATCAGCAGCAATTATTAAGCAAGAAAGTGATCCAGTCCGCTGCGGTTATGATGCTTTACGCGAAGGCGGGGCCGCCGCGATTTGGGTGCACCATTTTGCGGAAATCGTCCTGCGAGCGAGGCCGGTTTGGTTGCCCAAAGATATTCAAACTCCGAAAGAAATTTATGAGTGGCTCTCGGCTTTTTGTACTTATCTTCGCACTGAGCGGCCTGCGAATGATGTCAGGCTTTTGTGGAACGTCGCCGATGCACTCAAGCACGCCGTTTTAACAAGGACGCCACCGGAACATTTGCATATATCAGGAAACGAAGCCGTGTTGGTTTTGAGCAATGTATACGGTTCGGGAAATTTCGGCGAGGGAAAATACGGTGGCGTTCTGGAAGTAACGATTTTGACGAACGATGGGCGACGTGCTCTTAGCGGCGTTCTTCAAAATGTAATTGATGCATGGCGAATTGCTGCGCGGTTACCGATGCCACCTATCAACATGCCATGAGAACGGAACTGGTGTGGCGACTTTTTGTTGCTTCGCGCCGCTTAGTAGCGCACATGTTTATAAATAGTTAGGCCCCATGAAAATCGCGCTTCTCACCACCGGCGGCACTATTGCGATGACGGCGTCGGAGAAGGGCGCCAACCTTGGCGCGCCGCCGCCGTTTGTGGAGATGCTGGGGCGGGTGCTGCCGGATGTGGCAATCACTTTGATCCCGGTGTTGTCGCGGCCCAGTGCCGGGTTCTCGCTTGCCGATCTGGCGCGCATCGCCCAGGCGGCAGAGGAGGCTGCCGCCAGCCATGACGGCGTGGTCATCACCCATGGCACCGATGTGCTGGAAGAGACCGCGTTCGCGCTGGAGCTTCTCACCCGCACCGACACGCCGATCGTTCTGACCGGCGCGATGCGGCTGGCCAACCAGCCCTCCGCCGATGGCG
>CAYWWT010000282.1:0-3260 GCA_964461855.1 uncultured Rhizobium sp.
CACCACCCGATGGCAGCGTACCCGCGGTTGCGCCGTAACGGTCTTTGAAAGAAGGCGGCGGACCCAATCCGGCCCGCCGCCCTTATCGTGTCAGTTATTCGGCAGGCTATAGGCGATATAGTCGCCCGAATAATTGCCGCCGCTGACGGCCACCACAATGTACTGCTTGCCGCCGGTCATGTAGGTCATCGGCGAGCCGGATTGCGGCGCAGGCATCAGGACCGCGCCGACCTGCCGGCCCGTCTTCTTGTCATAGGCCCGCAACATCGAGCCGCGCGGATGCTCCGGCGTGGTGGTGAAAAGCGGATCGCCCATGACAACCAGGCTCTTGGTCACGACCAGACCGACAGTACCCGGCTGACCGGTCTTTGGGATGTTGATCCCCTTCAGCGCCGGATTGTTGCGGATATCGTCGGGCGTGTCGCCATGCGGCACCTGCCACACGATGTTGCCACTATCCAGGTTGATCGCCGACAGAAGGCCATAAGGCGGCTTGACCAGCGGCATGCCGTCCACATTGCGCGGCGGCGGCGGGCCGACGGGCTTTTGCGGATTGGCGGCAAGCGCGGCCTGAAGCTTGGCTTCATCCTCGCTCACTTTCGGCGCGTCGGCAGCACTGCCGAACCCCGGACCGCCACTGATGCGGAAAGGCTGACCGGCCGTGCCGAGCAGATATTTGGAATCCGTCAGGCCCGGCGGCGGTTCGACCAAGCCCATCTGCACGATGCCGGTGTTGGAAGCCGGCGCGAATACCGTATGCAGCTCCGGATCGTAACCGGCGCCCGGCCAGTTGGTGCCGCCACCGAAATTGCCGATGGTGAGAACCGCGCTGGGGAAACCGACCTTGCTGATGATCGCAGGCGAGAACATCGGACCGAGTTTATAATGGTCCTTGATGATCTTCACCGCCTTGGCGCGCAGTTCCGGCGTGTAGTCGATGAGGTCGTCCATCGACACGGATTGGCGCGCATAGGCAGCAGGCTTGGTCGGGAAAGGCTGTGTCTTCGACGTCTTCTCGCCCGGCACATCGCTTTGCGGCACCGGCTTTTCCACGATCGGCCAGACCGGCTTGCCGGTAACGCGGTCGAAGACATAGAGGAACGCTTCCTTGGTCGGCAGGGCCACCGCCTTGATCGGCTTGCCATCGACATTGATATCGGCCAGCAGCGGCGGCGAGGACAGGTCATAGTCCCAGATCGGATGATGCACGATCTGATAATGCCATTTGCGCTTGCCGGTATACAGATCGACGCAGACCAGGCTGTCGCCGAACAAATTGTTTCCAGGGCGCGCGCCGCCATAGGTATCGTTGGTGGGATCTTCGACCGGCAGATAGACGCTGTTCAGTTCGGGATCGACGGTGATACCGGTCCAGACACCGACATTGCCGTTACGGTCGGCGGAACCGTTCTCCCAGGTGTCGTAGCCGAATTCGCCTTTCTGCGGGATGGTACGGAATTTCCACAATTCCTTGCCGGTCCGCACGTCCCAGGCCCGCACAAGGCCCTTGGTGTTGTTGGCGGTCAGTGGCTGCATGCCTTCCTTGAAGGCGGAGCCCGCAATGATGACGTCCTTCACCACGGTCGGGGTGGTATGCAGGCCGATCTCACCTTTCTCCAGATCGATTTGCTCGCCGGATCCTTTGATGGCGCCGATCTTCATGTCGATCACGCCGTGATCGCCGAAGGATTCCACCGGACGGCCGGTCTTGGCATTGAGTTCGACCATGCGATAGCCGGTCGTCACATAGATGATGCGTTCATCGCCCTTGCCGTCGGTCCAATAGGACACGCCCCGGCCTGAAAGCTGGCGGGGCGCCAGCGCAGCGCGCGGTCCCTCTTCCATGCTGTAGACCCATTTCAACTCGCCCGTGCGCGCGTTGAGTGCGACCACGGCGCGGCGCGAGCCGGCGGTGGTGTAGAGCATGCCGTTGACTTCAACCGGCGTGCCTTCGAGTTTGAATTCCGGGCGAGGACCCAGACTGTCGGTCTTGAAATGCCACGCCATCTCCAGCTTGTTGAAGTTGGAAGCGTTGATCTGATCCTGGGGCGAATAGCGCGATCCCGACGGATCGGCAAAATACATCGGCCAGTCGCCTTTCGCCGTAGAAGGCTGGCCATTGCTTTGCGCCATCGCCTGAACGCCGAAGAGAGCGGGCACGAGCGCGATCGCCGCGACGGACGACAGGCGCCGCAGTTGAGATTTGGACATGCATTTCCCCCTGTTGCCGGAGAAAGGGGCCGAAAGCCGGATTGCCCCTCGCCTCTCCGGATTGTGACAATCAATTCATAGGCAAGGAAGGCTGACAATCCAGCGCGATGTTGTCGCGAAGTGTGTCAGCCTCCTGCCATGCTGCGATGCAAACGTGATTGATTATTTAAGCGCGGGATTCACATAGCCGTGCGCCAGAACCTTCTTCGGATCAGGCCGCACGCTGAGATAAGTGACTTCGCTGGTGATGTCCGTCCAGCCATGCGCAACCCCGGCGGGAATGACGGAGATGTCGCCCACATTCATTTTACGAGCGACGTAATTGCCCACGATCTGACCGCTGCAGGACGGCCCGTTCAACACTTTGGTCACTTCACTGTCGGCTGCGGAGCGATGGCCATTCAAAATCTGACCGCCTGTCACCAGCGTGCCCGAACCGGAGATGACGATATAAGTCTCCGCCGTGTCGTCATGGACGATGCCGCCGGATGCCGCAGGCTTGGAATTGGCCGGCATCGCCGTCGCGCCGCAAGACGCGGTGGTCGGGGCTGGCCGCGCCGCACCGGCCGGACGCTGACCGGTCGGACCACGTTTAATGACGGCAACGGAAAGTTGATAGGCGCCCAGATCCAGGACACGCAATGTGTGGTCCACAGATTTTCCCGGGCTCGCCAGCACCTTGTCGATGTCCGACTTCATGATGTCGGTCGCCGTGTTCTGTTGTGCCAGCGCCATGGTGGATGTGGCAGCCAACAAAGCCGCCGCTGCGATTATCTTATGCATAGGTCCCTCCCTCGAGATGTGTTGTTCGCTTGGTTTTGCGAAGATTCTTACGCAACTCAGGGGCGCACTATAGCCGGATAGCAGAGAGGGAGAATGCGGACGCAACAAAAAAGGCGGCCCGATTTTCATCAGGCCGCCCTTTTCGGGACAATCCGGTAACCGGACTCTTAGCGCTTCGAGAACTGGAAGCTGCGGCGCGCCTTGGGACGGCCGTACTTTTTGCGCTCGACCGCGCGCGGGTCGCGGGTGAGGAAACCGCCCGGCTT
>CAYWWT010000283.1:0-3216 GCA_964461855.1 uncultured Rhizobium sp.
GGGGTAAAAATAGAGGGTTAAGGGGTGCCGGGTTTCTTTTGGTTCTGCGGCTTGCTTGGGAAAATTCCCATGCCGACTTCGCCTGGGCCGGTATGAACCTCGGACTGGACGGGCGCCGGGGCTTCCCGGGCCTCGATCGCATTGATCGCCTTGATCTGAGCCTGGACCGCCGGTTCGAACAGGGAGGGGCCAAACAGCATGCGGAATAGAAGATACATGCCGCCCAGGGAGAACATGAAAGCGATCCCGATCGCCATGAAATCACTGGCATAGAGGCCGGAAAAAAAGCCGGGATCGCGGTCTTCGTCTTTCATGCCGGGACCTTAGCCTATCATGGTGGGGTTATGACAGGGAGCGCGGTTCCCTTCCCGATTGACGGCGGGAAAAAAAGCGAGTGCCCTAGCGGCTTGTTTGCTGGGAGCCTGTCATGACCGATCGCAGAACCATTCTGAAAACTTCGCTTCTGGTGCCTGCCGCCGCCCTGTTGGGCAAATCGGCATCGGCCGCGACCGGCGCCAAGGGCATCCAGATGCAAGTGCCGTGTGTGGTTTCGACCTGGCCCTTTGGCGTTGCCGCCAACAAGGCCGCCTGGACCGTCCTGTCGAAGGGCGGACGCGCGCTGGACGCGGTGGAAACCGGCGTGAAAATCCCGGAGGCCGATCTCAGGAATCACACGGTGGGCCGCGCCGGTTATCCGGACCGCGACGGCCATGTGACCTTGGACGCCAGCATCATGGATGAGCATGGCAATGCCGGTTCGGTGGCGGCGATGGAATATATCGCCCATCCGATTTCGGTGGCGCGCGCGGTGATGGAGAAGACCCCGCATGTGATGCTGGCGGGCGAAGGCGCCACCCAATTCGCCATCGAGCAAGGCTTCAAGCGCGAGGAATTGCTGACGCCGGAATCCCGGAAAGCCTGGCAGGAATGGCTCAAAACCGCGAAATACAAGCCCGAAGCGAATATCGAAACCAAGTCCTATGGGCTGGGCGTGCCGGGCGGCGCCAAGAACCATGACACCATCGGCATGCTGGCGATCGATGCCAAAGGCAATCTTTCGGGCGCCTGCACTACCTCGGGCATGGCGTGGAAGGTGCGCGGCCGGGTGGGCGACAGCCCGATCATCGGCGCGGGTCTTTATGTCGACAATGAAGTCGGCGGCGCGACCTCGACCGGTGTGGGCGAAGAAGTGATGCGCAGCGTCGGCAGTTTCCTGGTGGTCGAACTGATGCGCCAGGGCCGGAGCCCGCAAGAGGCCTGCAAGGAAGCGGTCCAGCGCATCCTGAAAAAGAAGCCCGAGGCCAAGATGGAGCAGGTCGGCTATCTCGCCATCAACAAACACGGCGAAGTCGGTGCCTGGGCGATCCAGAAAGGCTTCAGCTATTCGCTGTGCGATAAGACGAGCCAGGATCGGGTCGTGCCGGGCCAAGCGTTTTTCGAACAAACCCCAGGTAACTAGGCGGGCCTTTGATCGCCTTGGCTTCGTAGCGGGTGGGCGGCCAGCCATCCGGCCGGCGCTGCCAATCGCCCGGCCCCTTGGCGGTCCATTCAAAGGCCGGATGCGCCATCAGCCGTTCCAGCGCGTAGGGCAGATAGGATTTGTCGTCGGTGGCGAAACGCAGTTCCGCCCCCGGGTTCAGCACCCGCGCGAGCTCGTCCAGCATCTCCATCTGCAGGAAGCGGCGCTTGTGATGCCGGGTCTTGGGCCAGGGATCGGGAAACAGGAGGAAGAAGCGGCCCAATGAGCCATCGGCCAGTCCGGCAAGGATCTCCCGGCCGTCGCCTTCATAGATACGAACATTGTTCAGTGGATGATTTGCCAGCTTTGTCAAAAGCTTGGCGACGCCCATCTCATAAGGTTCGGCCCCGATCAGGCCTATGTCCGGATTCTCGCTGGCAAGCTGGAAGAGATGCTCCCCCGCGCCAAACCCGACCTCCAGCCACAGTTCCCGAACACTGTCCGGGAACTGGTTCAAAGCGTCCTTGGCGGGATCGAAAGCAAGCTCGCCTAACAGCGTTTGGCGCAGCGATGATTGATGCGCTGAAAGCTTCGGCCCCTTGCGGCGGCCATAGAGCTTTTGGCGTTTGCGATCTGGATGCTCCGACTCTGCCATAGCCTATCCAAAGCACAGGCCCGCCTCCCCCTGCGCGCGCAAAGCGCGCTGGCGGGGGAGGTGGCCGTAGCACGCTCTTGAGCGTGCGAAGGCCGGAGGGGGCAAAGGAAAAATCAGACGGCGGCTTTGAGTTTGTCCGCCAAGTCTGTTTTTTCCCAAGAAAAGCCGCCGTCTGCATCCGGCTCGCGGCCGAAATGGCCATAGGCAGCCGTGCGGGCATAGATCGGGCGGTTGAGGCCCAGATGCTCGCGGATGCCGCGGGGCTTCAGGCTCATCAGCTGGGGCAAAATCTGCTCCAGCTTGGCTTCGTCCACCTGGCCGGTGCCATGGGTGTCGACATAGACCGACAGCGGATCCGACACGCCGATGGCATAGGCGATCTGGATGGTGCAGCGGTCGGCCAGACCGGCCGCCACGACATTCTTGGCCAGATAGCGCGCGGCATAGGCCGCCGAACGGTCCACCTTGGTGGGGTCCTTGCCGGAGAAGGCGCCGCCGCCATGCGGGGCCGCGCCACCGTAAGTGTCCACGATGATCTTGCGGCCGGTCAGGCCGCAGTCACCGTCCGGACCGCCGACCACAAAGGCGCCGGTCGGGTTGATGTGCCAGGCCGTCTTGTCATTGATCCATTCCGCCGGCAGCGCCTGGCGAATATAGGGCTCGACGATCTTGCGGATATCGGCGGAGGACTGGTTTTCGTCCATGTGCTGGGTGGACAGCACGATCTGGGTCGCTTCCACCGGCTTGCCGTTCGCGTAGCGCAAGGTCACCTGGCTCTTGGCGTCGGGACCGAGGGTCTTTTCCTTGCCGGATTTGCGGGCGGTGGCCAGCAATTGCAGGATCTTGTGGCTGTAATGCAGCGGCGCCGGCATCAGCACCGGGGTTTCGCGGCAGGCATAGCCGAACATGATACCCTGGTCGCCCGCGCCCTCGTCCTTGTTGCCGCTAGCATCGACGCCCTGGGCGATGTGCGGCGACTGGGCGTGCAGCAGGATTTCGACCTGGGCTTTTTCCCAATGAAAGCCGTCCTGCTCATAGCCGATGTCCTTGATCGCGGCGCGCGCCACCGCTTCGACGTCCTTGGGGCCGACCGATTTGGGAC